>CBDUSI010000009.1:0-60482 GCA_965370045.1 uncultured bacterium
TGCTGGCATACTTCCTTTATCGGCAATTCGTTACACATACTTAAATTGCTCTAATCAACCGCTTCCCCGTCAGTTTGCCACTCCGAAGAAGCTTGGCTCGCCTGAAGCATGTGTGTCAGGATGTCGATAATCCGGGGACAGCTTGCCTATTCCCCTTGAACGTCCCGGTCTGACATCCGTCCTCCGTGACTCAGGATTCAGTCGCCTTCCCTGGCGACGGCTCGCTTACAGTCGCTCGCCGCTCCGGGCCGGCCCGCGCCCACGGGCACGGTGCGTCCCTCCGCCCCCGCGTTCCTTTGCGTCCTCTGCGGTGAAACCCCGGCTACTCCGCGCCGGGGGGCTCGTCGTCGTCCCCGTCCTTCTCCTCGACCACCCGGGGCGCCGGGGGCTTCTCGGGGGGCAGCAGCTTCAGCGCGCCGGCGGCCTCGCCGGGCAGGGCCCGCCAGGGCATGCGGCTGAAGTCGCCGGTGTCGGGGACCAGCTGGTCGGAGCCCTTGACCAGGTTGCGCGGCCGGCCCTTGGGGGCCAGCGTGAAGGTGAAGGCCCGGTTGCGGCTGTCGTCGCGGCGCTCGGTGGACCAGCCCACGCCCACCTGCCAGCAGTGCAGGTCGCGGAGCAGGCGCACGAAGGCGTTGTCCAGGCCCTGATCGCCGAGGTCGCGGTCCGGGTCGTCGAACTCGTAGCGGGTCCCCGCGCTGGCCCGCCAGCCCGGCCCCAGGGCCACGTCCACGCGCGTGGACAGGTAATTGGAGCCGGAGATGTCCCGCCTGCTGTCCTCGGTGACGGTGCTGTGGCTGACCGTCAGTGAGAAGCGTCCGCTGCGCGAGTAGGTGACCCCGCTGGACGACTCCATCAGGCCCACGCCGTGGGCGTCGATCTCCAGCCGGTTCCAGATGCCCAGCCGGCGGTTGGGCTTGAGGAAGCTCTTGACCTTCATGGGCAGGAGCATGTCCCCGTTGTTGTAGCGGTCCGCGTCGAGTTGGTCGGCGAAGCCCTCGGCGGCGAAGTCGAGGCCCGCGAAGTCGACGGAGCGCAGCGAGCCGTCGGCCGCACGGCGCTTGACCTGCACCTTCTGGAAGAGCCCCGCGCCGACCACGTCGCTCTTGTAGAGGTTGTCGCGCCCGTCGAAGTCGTAGAGCCTGACCGCGTCGCGGGTGGGGTCGGAGACGCCCCGGTAGTAGAGCCGCGGCTCGATTACGTGGCGCAGGCCGTGGATGTTGAGCCGCTGGCTTTTCACGTTGAAGATTCCGTAGAGGCGCATCGAGGCGTCGGCGCCGTAGAGGAGCGCGCCGCGGGTAATGTCCCCTCCGGCGCGGTGGTCGCTGTACCAGGCCTGGTCGGTGCCCGCGTAGGGGTTGAAGGTCAGCGGCCCGAGCTTGAGGGGGCGGTAGCCCACGAGCCGCAGGTGGGCGCGGCCGGCGTCGAAGTTGGTGAAGCCGGAGTCCTCGTCGAAGCGCCGGAATACGCGCCCGGCGCTGCCGTCGGAGGCCAGCAGGAAGCCCGCCGGCAGCGCCCTCTGGGGGATGTCGAAACGCAGCTCGGGCAGGTACTTCGCCTGGCCGTTCCACTCGTTGGTGCGCGGCTGGACCACCAGCGCGGTGCTCATCACGTCGGTCTGGTTGCGGAGCATGACGAAGGTCAGCGGCCGCGCGCCGTCGCGGGCCTCGTCCCGGAAGTACTCCCTGCGGAAGTTGCGGTCGGAGTAGTCAGTGTACTCCACGGTGAAGTCCAGCTTGTAGACCGGGTCGTGCTGGAACTCGTTGCGCATCCGGAAGAGGTCCTGCCGGTGAAGGACGCTCAGGCGGAAGCGCTGCTTGTCGGAGTAGAGCTCGGGAGAGAGGCTCGCGGCCTTGAAGCCGTCGAAGGCCCGCCGCTCGGCGAAGAGCAGGTTCTCGGCGTAGAGCCGCTTGGGCCGGCCGCGGACCTTGGGCGCGCCGTGGTCGCGCAGGTTCTGGTAGATGACCGTGCGGCGTTGGACGTCGTCCTCGGCGCGCTCGCGGTCCTCCGGCTCGGTGACGCTGTCCTCCTTCAGGAAGTAGGTGTCGAAGAGCCCCCCGCCGTGGGGCAGCGCGTCGTAGCGCAGGTCGACGCCGTAGGCCACGCCGCGGTCCCGGCGCCAGTCGGCGTCGAAGTAGAGGCCCTTGGGCTGGAGTATCCAGTCGTCACCGCTGGGCAGGTCCAGGCCCCACTTGGACAGGGCGTAGGGTCCCCACTGGCTGGAGTTCCCGGACTGCCAGGTGGTCCAGGGGTAGTCGTGGGTCAGGTCCCGGGCCAGGTAGGGGATGTACAGCACCGGCACGGGGCCCAGCTTGATCACGTTGTTGAAGCTCTCGACGCGCCGGCCGGGCAGGTAGTTGGCGCTGGAGGCCTGGAAGCACCAGTGGGGCTCGCCGAACTCGCAGCTGGAGATCCTGGGCTTGACCAGCACCCACTTGCCGGGTCCCGCCCGGCGGATCTCCGGGGCGGAGAGGTACCACTTCTTCGGCGTACTCTGCCCGAAGCCGATGGACCAGTGGTCCTCGAGGGCGTCGCTGCCGCCGGCCTCCGCTTTGGCACCGGTCTTGGGCCGCTTGCCGGTGGTCCCCTTCCCCGCTGGCACCGTCTCGATGCGGCCGGCCTCCAGGCGGACGTCCGTGGCCCGGCCGCGGTGGACCTTGAAGTCGTAGAATATCTCCTCGGCCAGGATGCGGCCGCCCTTTTCCGTGAGGCGCACCGCGCCCTCGGCCCAGACCTGCTTCTTCTCAGTGAAGACCACGATGTTCTCGGCCTCGATCAAAATGGCTGTGGGCTTGCCCTTCTGGACGCCCCGCCCGGCCACCCAGGCCGAACCGCTGAGGACCGCGGCCTTGTCCTTGCGAAGGTAGCGGATCTGCTTGGCGTTGAACTCGAGTGTGACCTCGCCCTTCTTCTTGGAAGTCTTGACTTCAGGAGGCGGCGCGGGCTTGGGCGCACCCTCGCCGGCGGCCGAGCAGGCGGTCATGATGGCCAGCAGCCCCAGGCTCAGCGACAGGCAGCGCAGTTCAGACAAGCGGCGGATGCTCCAACGCGGCTCTTCCCGCCATCGGGCGGGGTATGTTCGCCGCAGATTCTAGGGCGCGCCCGGCGCGCCCGCAAAGAGAAATCGCCGGCTCAAGCCTCCTGGCGGAAGTCGGAGTCCGCGCATGGAGGACCCTTTTCAGGGCCTGTAGATCAGCCTGTATCACTTGTCCTTCTTGAGCTCACCTTTCTTCTTGTCTTGCAGTTTTCCCCACTCGGCGACAGAGACCACTTGAGACTTGGGGTCGGCAAAGCGATCGCTCTTTACAGCCGGGACGTAAGCCAGGAAGCCGTGCTTTTTGCCGCCCAGTCGGAACTTGAGCATTGGCAGTACATGGTCGCCATGTACTGTGCCGACGTAGTAGCCCCAGCCGACGTAGTAGGCGGGGTTGCCGAAATCGTCCTGCGGCAGTCCCATTGCGTATCCCTTGTTGAGAGCATCGAAGGCTTCCTCAAGTGTCTTGCAGGGCATCCTTCTGAACCGGGCCGTTTCGACCCAACGGAGGTCGATCCCCGCCAACGTGCCCGTCGCCAACGTCTCGACCCGCAGGAAGAGGCCCTCGCCCTCAACAATGTGTTTCTCGATGAGGCCGCCGTAAGTCGTGGTCACCGATTCAACATACTTCCCCGGTGTGTGAGAAACAGATGCGACGGACATGCCCTGACTCAAGGGTTTAGGGGCAACCCCCCTTGGCCACCACCCCATGGCCTTCACCTTCTTCTCCCCCATGATTCGCATCTGATCAAATGTAGTCTTTTCTGAAGCTGCACGAATTGCCTTCCAAGGAGGAGTGAGACCGGTGCCGTAGTCGATCTTCCGCCTGTTGGCGCTTACACTCACGCCTCTCCAGGCCCCGGTTCCGGGTATCTTCTCGTAGAAATGCCAAACACCGGGCATCTTCTCGACTCCGCGTGCCTTTACTCCGGTCTTGTCGATCCAGGCCTTCCAGCTAGTGGGATCATCAAGGTCCGGTATCTTCTTCGTGACCTTATAGGTCCATAGCTCCTGCGGTGGTCGTGGGTCATCGGGTTTCTCGGGTAGGACCAGGCTCAGGCCATACGTCTCCCCAGGTTGCGGACGCAACCACTCTGCATATGCGTCGATTACTACCGGGGCAAATCGCACTTCCTCTTTGGGCTTGGTGCCGGTGCTGGAGGTAGTGCCTGCTGACTCAGCCGGCCCACACCCCGAGGTGCCAGCCAGGAGAAGAACTGCACATACGGCCATCAGAGCCGGAGCGACCGGGGCGCGAAGAATAGATAGTCTCCGGGAGTTCCCAGTGCCACTTGCCATCAATTGGGGCAACTCCCAGCCGGTTTGCCGTGCCGGCCTTTCCGCTCGATTACCTACTTCGCCCCCACCTTCATCTCCAGCTCCAGCTCCTTGGTGACCGGCTTGCCGTCCTCTTCGACGCTGCGCTTTATCTTGAGCTTGAGCTTCTGGCCGGCGCGCACCCGGCGCAGGACCAGCATGGCTGCCCGGGGGTTGGCCAGGCTCACGCCGCCCAGGTGGGTGACCACGTCACTCACCTGGAGCTTGGCCTTGGCCGCCGGTCCGCGGGGCGTCACCTCGCTGACCACCAGCCCGCCGGCCACCCGGTCGTAGCTGTAGCGGAAGCCCAGGTCGGCCCGCTTGCCGCGGGCCGGTTTGATGACGAAGGCGATCTCCTTGGTGACCTTCTTTCCGTCCTCTTCGACCTCGCGCTTGACCTTGCCCTTCACCGGCAGTCCGGGCTCGAAGCCGGTGCGCATCATGACCACCACGCGCATGGGATTGTCCAGCTTGACGCCGTTCAGTTCGATGACGACGTCCCCGGCCTTCAGCCCGGCCTTCTCGGCCGCGCCGCCGTCCTTGACCGCCTTGATCTTGATGCCCCCGTTCTCCCTGAGGCTCTTGGCGCTGAGGCGCTCGGCGGTCCAGCCGAACTCCACCGGGCCGGGGATGGGCCGGAGGTCGAGCTTGACGGCCACGTCCGCCTTCTTATCGCCGCGCATGACCCGCACGTTGACGGTGGTGCCCGAGGGGTAGGTGCCCAGGACGCCCGCGAAGCGCGCGTAGTTGACAATCGGGTAGTTGTCCAGCGAGAGGATCACGTCGCCGGGCTGGAAGCCGGCTTTCTCGGCGGTGGTGCCCTTGCGCACCAGCCGGACGATGGCCTTGTCCTCGCCGCCCCGGCCGGGGATGAAGGTCCGGAGCGCCAGACCCTTGATGATCCCGTGGTGCACCTTGCCGCCCTTGGCGGCCTTGAGCGTGGGCAGGAAGCGCTTGATCTGGTTGATGCTGATGGCGTAGCCGATGCCGGTGTTCGAGCGCGTCCCGAAGCGCGTGCTGATGCGCCCGTTGATGCCCACCAGCTTGCCGTCCAGGGTCAAGAGCGGACCGCCGGAGTTGCCGGGGTTGATGGACGCGTCGGTCTGGATGGCGTCGGAGTAGTTGCCCTGGTAGCGGTTGGTGGCGCTGATGACCCCGGTGGTCACCGTGGGCGAGTCGTCGGTCATGCCCAGTCCGAAGGGGTTGCCGATGGCGATCACCGTCTGGCCCACGCGGGCCGCGTCGCTGTCGCCGAGCGTGACGTGGGGCACGCCGGTCGCGCCGCGCATCTTGAGCAGGGCCACGTCGCCGATCGGGTCGGTGCCCACCAGGTCGGCCACGTAGACCTTGCCGCCGGCCTGGCGCACCTGCCAGACCTTGCGCTTGCCGGCCACGTGGTCGTTGGTCAGCACGTAGCCGTCGGCGCTGATGGTCACCCCGCTGCCCCCGCCCACGAAGACGTAGGTGGGCAGCAGCTTCTTGATGGTCACCGCCAGGTCCTTGTCGACCGCCGCGGCCGCCGAGGTCCCGGCGCGCGCCGGGGAGGAAAAGGACAGGACGGCCAGCAGCGCCGCGAGAGCGGGCAGGTTCCTTGAGGTTCTCATTCGCTGCTCCCCAGCTGGGCTTCGAGCACCAGGGTCTCGTCCCCCCGGCGGACGGTGAACTTGATCTTGTCGCCGACCTTGCGCTTGATTATCTGGCGGACCAGGCCCGACCAGCTCTCCACGCGCACGGTGTCCACGTGGGTGATGGTGTCCCCCGGCTTGAGGCCGGCCTTCTTGGCCGCCGAGTTGGGCAGCACCCGGCCCACGTAGGCGCCCAGCACCGTCGGCTTGCCGCGCCCGGGGCCCACTCCCAGGAAGGTGCGTTTGGGGGCCTTGAGCACCTTGCCGGCGGCCAGGTCGTTGTAGAGCTTGCGGACGGTGGCCGCCGGGGTCAGGAAGCCGATGCCCGAGTTGAGCCCCCGGGTCGACTTGTGGTTGACGTGCCCGCTTATGCCCACCAGCTGGCCTTCGAGGTTGATCGCCGCGCCCCCGGTGTTGCCGTAGTTGACGAAGGCCGAGGTCTGCACCACGCCGCGCCGCCCGCGTCCCACGGCGCTGACCAGCCCGCGGTTGACGGTCACCGTCTTCAGGTCCTCGCTGCGGCCCACCACCGCCAGGGGGTCGCCGACCTCCAGCTTGGCCTCCGCGGCCAGCTCCGCGTGAACGAAGCTGTCCGGCGCGAGCTGCCCCTCCTCCTTGCCGATCTCGACCTTGAGCATGACCAGGTCGAGGCCCGCGTCGAGCCCCAGCATCTTGGCGGCCAGCTCCCGCCCGTCGGCCAGCCGCACCTTGATCTTGTTGCGGCGGACCTTGCCGGTAAGGTGGTAGTGGGTGGTGAGGATGTGTCCCTCGGCGGAGACCAACACGCCGCTGGCCGGCCCGGCCGGGCGCATCTTGTATCTCTTGGCGGCCTCCGCGCGCATCTGGGGGTAGGTCAGCCCCTTCCGCTTGGCGGGCACCTTCTCCTCGCGGTCCACGAAGACCTGCACCACCGCGGGGGCCACCTTGGCGATGGCTTTCTGCCAGGCCTTCTCGCGGGGCCGCAGCGCCGCCGGCGGCACCAGGTGCCGCTCGGGGGGCTTCATCTTCTTGAGCTCCTCGAACTTCGCGGCGATGAGGTGCACGGGCACGGCCACGCCCAGCCAGCGTCGTTCGGAGTAGCCCAGGCTGATGATGCCCAGCAGCCGCCCCTGCCCGTCGATCAGCGGGCCGCCGTCGGAGCCGGGATTGACCGCCGCCTCGGTCTCGATCACGAGGTCGCGGTACTTGGACTGGTAGTCGCCGTTCTGGGTCAGCTTGTAGACCCCGCTGATGAACCCGCTGGAGAAGGAGACCTTGTCGTCCGAGCTGAGCGTGCCGTGGGGGTTGCCAAAGGTGTAGGCCAACTCGCCGGGCTTGGCCTTGGCGGAGTCGGCCAGGGGCACGAAGCGCAGTCCCTTGGCGTCCACCTTGATGAGCGCCGACTCGGTGGCCTCGTCCAGGCCGACGATCTCCGCTTTCTTTTCCATGGAGCCCCGGAAGAAGACCTTGATGTTGGTGGCGCCCTTGGGCACCACCGTGGTGCTGGTCAGGACGTACCCGTCGCCGGAGATCACCACCCCGGTGCCGTAGAAGCCCTGGGTGGGGCTGGTCCGGCAGGTGATGCCCACCACCGCGGGGCCCACCGCCTCGTAGACCCGCCGGTCGTGCTTCTCGACGGCCCGGTAGCCGGTTGGCTCGGCCTCGCCGGGAAGCGCCCGGCCGGGCGGCAGCGTCAGGATTGCGGCGGTGAGCAGAAACGGGAGATAGGCGGATTTAGGCATGTCAGCCCTCCGGAAGCTGGCGGCTATAAACTAATGATAGGCCCCTCCGGTCACCGCGCAAATATAGAAAGGGTTCAGTCCCCGGCCGTAAAGACCGTCGCGGCGAAGCTCACCGCTGAGCGCGTAGGCTCCTCGTGCCAGTTGTGATAGGCGGCCTGGCGGCCGTGCGAGCCCGCGGGCAGGAGCTCCAGCAGGCAGGCCAGCGCGCTGAATCCGCAGACGTTAAACTTGCCCCCGGCGCGCCGGCCCTCGGCCCAGAAGGCTTTCGCGTCCGCGGCCGTCAGCGCCTCGAGCAGCTTCTTGTCGTGCTCCTCGCTCTCCTCGGCGATGGCCTTTGATGACATCTCGTCGCCGAACTTGGGCCCCACGTGAGAGAGGTCCACGCCGGCCAGCAGCAGCGTGCGCGTGCCTTTATCGCTGACTGCTTTCTCCAGCGCCGCCAGGAACGCGCCCACCCCGGGGACCTCCGCGGCGCGGCCGTGCTCCTCGAGCGTGTCCTCGAAAGAGCCACAGAGCACGGGGACCACGCGGATATCCGCGCCCAGGACGTGGGCCAGGAGCGCGGCCTGGAACTCCACCGAGTGCTCGCCGCGGAAGGCGAAGTCGTCGGGCGCCGCGGCCCCCCCGGCCGCCGCGCGCAGCCGGGCGGCCAGTTGGCGGTCACAGCGCAGCGTCCCCGCCGGAGTCTCTATGTCCTTCTCGGTGAGGACCAGGCGGCCCTCCCCCAGCGAGTGCCCCACCCCGAGGATGATCACCCGGTCGTACTCTCGTCCGCGGAGCGCCCCGTAGGCCGCGGCGTAGACCGCCGCGCCGACGCGGAAGTCGATGTGCGGGGCGACGATGGCGACGATCTCCCCGTCTTCTGCCTCGGGAGCTTCGCCCTGCGCCAGCAGCCCCTCGGCCCAGCCGGCGAAAGCCCGCGCGTCGGGCGGGAAGGCGGTCCCCGCGTGGGAGCAGGGCAGGCTCTTGCTTTCGGTGAACTCGCTGAGGAGACCCGCGCGCGCCTGGCGGTAGCGGTCGGTATCCAGCAGGAAGGACTCGTCGAGCTTGGCCAGCGCGGCCTTGACTTGTTCACTGGTGATCAGCACGCCGAGCCGGCGGGTGAGTTCGGTCTGGATGTCCAGCACCGAGTGTCCGCCGTCGAGCAGGGGCAGGAGCGCCAGGGCCTGGCCGCCGAGCAGCATGGGCTGCTCCAAGAGCCCCAGGGGGTCCTGGACCACGATGCCCCGGGCTCCGCCGGCCTCGGCGGGCATCACTCGCAGATCGTTTCGGATGCGCGGCTTGTCTTCGTCCTTCACGTTCGGGGATTATCTCCGCGGGTGGGCTCCGTTGCAATCTGCAACCGGGCGGTTAAGATGGTGGTCTGCTGGAGGAGGAATACCGGTGGCAAGCGGCGATTTCAGCCTGGTCGAGGGACTCAAGGGCGACACTAACGTCCTGGTGCTGCGTGGCCGGCTGGGCCCTGACGCCTGCGACGAGGTGATGGCCGCGGCGGGGGCCAAGCTCGAGGAAGGCGTCAAGGACCTGGCGGTGGTGCTCGACGAGCTGGTCCAGATCACCAGCTGCGGGATCGGCAGCCTGATCTGGATGTACGCCGAGTGCAAGAAGGCCGGCTGCCGCTTCTTCGTGGTGAACAGCAACCCGCACATCGAGCGGGTGCTGAGTCTCACCGGGTTGGACATGCACTTCCCGCTCTTCAAGACGTTCAAGGAGGCCCTCACTTCGCCGTAGGGGTGCGCGCACCTCTGGCCGGTGGTTGGAAGACCGAGGAGATATTCGCATATGAAGCTTCGCAGCGAGGTGTGGCGCGGGACCTTGCCGGTGGTGATCTGCCTGGCGCTGGCCCTGGCCGGTTGCATCCAGTCGGACAACAAGGTGGTGCTGCATGCCGACGGCTCGGTGGACGCGAAGTACCAGGCCGCGATCAGCGACAAGGCCCTGAAGGAATTGATGGGCGACTTGTTCAAGGGGGAGGAGTTCAAGCCCGAGCCGCTGTACAACGAGAAGGACATTCGCAATGCCTTCGCGCGGATCAAGGACGACGGCGTCACCCTCAAGTCTCTCAAAGTGGGAATCAAGGACGGCTGGCAGCGCATCAGCCTGGAGGTCCGCTGCCGGGACCTGCTCGCCGTCGGGGTGGCGGCCAAGGCCGCCGAGATGGATATCAGGTACTCGCTGCTGAAGAACGCCAATGGCTCCTACACCCTCAAGGAGGAGCAGACGCAGCTTTTCGATCCCACGGCGATGCTCAAGTCGCTCGGCCTGAAGGCGACCGAGGAGGACAGGAAGAAGGCCCGCGAGAAGGTCAAGGGCCTGCGCATGGTCACCACCTTCGTCCTTCCCAGCAAGGTGGTCTCCAGCAACGCCACGCATCGCGAGGGCCGGATGGTCAAGTGGGTCCTGGACGGCAGCGACGAGAAGTTTCTGGGAAAAGCCCAGGCCATGGTCGAGAAGGACATCTCGGCGACCTTCGACGGGAAGGGCCTGAAGCTCGCAGAGGTCGGGCGGCACCGCTACATCCTGGGCCACACCGGGGTGGTCCTCAACGCCGACGGGTCGGTGGTGGTCACCAAGGAAACGCGCATGCACCGGCAGTTGCTGAGGGAGGCGCGGGGTTTCGCCAGGCCGGCCGTCCCGGCGTGATCGCCGCGCTGTTCGACGAGAAGCGGCTGCGCGCCTCATACGGGCGCAGTCTGCCCAAGGGGGCGAAGCTGCTGGAGGTGAAGTGCGGCACGAAGGACGGCTGGAAGCGCTCCGCGGCCAAGATTCGCTACGATGCCCTCGACGCTGCGCGGAAGGGCCTGCTCTTCAGAACGGCCACGCTGAAGAAGAACCCGGACGGCAGCTACAGGCTGGCCCTGCAGGCCGGCGACGGGTTCCTGGCATCGAGCATGAAGGGTCCGGCCGGGAAGGTCATGCTCCAGCACCAGGTGCAGATGTGCTCCTTCATGAGGAACAGCTACTCCGCCAGGGTGCCCGGCGAGGTGCTCAAGACCAACGCGCACGGCAGCAAGGGCGGGACGGTGCGCTGGTCCTACGCCAAGGGCGACCCCGAGCTGAAGAAGAGGATCCGGGCCCGCATGGAGGCGGGCCGCTACGTTACTTTCAAGGGCGAGGGCCTGAAGCTCAAGGAGTTCGCCAAGCCGCTGAAGCGGCCCGGGGGCATCGCGGGCGTCTTCGGCTATCGCGAAGGCGGAGCCCGGAAGCGGACGGTGCCGCGGTCACGGAAGATAACCGTTGACAAGTCCAGGTTCAGCGCCGTCTACCCGGCGGTGTGGTTCAGCCCCTCGACCGGCGAGATCACCGCGATCAAGAACAAGAAGAAGGTGGAAGTGCCCCCCGAGAAGAAGTACGAGATATGGATCGAGCCTGACGACCCGGAGTTCGCCTTCCTCCGCGGAAGAAACCCGCAGCAGAGAGGTTTCGTGCTCATCGGCAAGGGGCGCAAGGCCTTCGAGAACCCCGAAGTTCCCGAGGACCCCACTTTGTCGCACGACATCGACCGCAGCCTGATGAGGAAGGGGCCCAAGGATCTGCCGGTATACTACTGCAAGGCGAAGAACTCCGCCTGCGTGATTATGATCACGGAGGTGGACAGCAAGAAGCAGGTATTGAGCTTCGAGTGGAAGCGGCTCAAAGAGGAAAAGAAGAAATAGGCGGCCGTCAGTTTGAGGCCGGCTGGAGCTTGCGGGAGCTGGTGCCCTTCCTCATGGCGGCGATGGCCTCGCCCACGCTGTCGTAAATCGTGAACACCCGGTCGAGCCTGGCGTGGCTGAGGAGCCCGCGCACCGCGTTGGACGGCGCGGCCAGCAGGAGCCTCCCGCCGGTCCCGGCCAGGATGTTCTGGTAATAGAGGAGCAGCCCCATTCCTGTGCTGCTGATCCTTTCGGCCAGGGAGAAGTCGACCACCAAGCGGTTGTGTCCCGCGGCGATCAACCGGCTGCCGGCCTCCTCGACCTTATGCAGGTCGGCGGGGCTGATCTCTCCGATGATGCGCAGGATGGCCACGTCGCGCTCTTCGGTCCAGTCGATCTCGAAACCGGGTGTCGCGGTCATGGGCGGCTGCCTCCCGCGCCTTTCATGATCCTGGTCAGAATGTTTCCGTGGGTCTGGGGGTGCTTCCAGAGCTTGACCAGCCGGACGGCCATGTCGGACTTCGGCCCCTCGTGCGAGAAGGCGTAGCTCTTGCTCATGAGCTTTCGGCTGGAGCGGGCCAGCGCCAGCTTCTCGAAGCGGTCCAGGGCGGCGCTCACCTCCGACTTGGGCGAGTCGATGCCCTTGGCGGCCTCGGAGACCGAGCAGCCCGCCTTGCCGACCTCCACCAGCCGGGCCAGAATCCAGATGTGCAGCACGTCGGGCACCGCCTGGCCGATAAACTCCTCCAACTTGCGGCCGAGGTCGACCTCCCGGCCGGCGCGGAAGGCCCGGAACTCCCCAGTCATGCCTGAATGCAGCTCGGGCATATCAGTATCTCCCCAAACGGTCGGCGCCGCGCGCTCGCGTCCATGATAACCGCTCCGGGCGCGACATGCAATAGGTGCGCCCGAAAACTTATTCCTTGCTGAACCCCGATATGGCCCGGCCGACCTCGGCCCAGAGTAGGTCCTCGCCGGAGTCCACTTCGGTCTCGACCGTCAGGCAGTGCAGGGGAATCTCCGGGGCGGGCAGGTCCTCGAGCTTGACCGCGTCCTTCTCGGTGGTGACCAGCATCTGGGCCCCGGCCTCCGCCGCGCCGCGGGCCACGGCCACCAGGTCCGCCCCGCGGTAGTGGTGGTGGTCCGGGAAGCGCCGGGAGAAGACCAGTTCCGCGCCCAGCCCGCGCAGCGTGCGCCCGAAGCTGCGCGGGTCGGCCAGCGCCGCGAAGGCCGCCACCTTCCGGCCGGAAAGCTCCTCGGGCGCGGCGGGCTCGGCCTCCGAGTCGGTCAGCGGGCGCAGCGCCTTGGGCCGGAAGCAGCACTCGATGACCGGCAGGCCGGGCTTGAGGCGGCTCAGCCAGGTGCGCAGCTCACCGACCTGGGCCAGCCCGGCGAGGTCCGCGCGGGTGATGACCGCCAGGTCCGCGCGGGCGGCGGCCTCCACCGGCTCGCGCAGCGTGCCCCGGGGCAAGAGGTGCCCGTTGCCGAAGGGACGGGTGCCGTCGATGAGCAGGATGTCCAGATCCCGCTGCAGGGCCAGGTGCCCGAAGCCGTCGTCGAGCAGCACCGCGTTGGCGCCCTGGTCGGCGGCGCGCAGGCAGCCGGTCAGGCGGTTGGCGCTGGCCAGGGTCAACACCTGGGGACACTGGCGGGCGAGCATGTCCAGTTCGTCGTTGGTCCCGCCGGCTGAGCGTGCCCGGTAGCCGCGAGCCAGGATCGCCGGCTTGTGGCCCTGGCGGGACAGGCCCTGGGCCAGGTACGAGACGAAGGGGGTCTTGCCGGTGCCCCCGGCCGTGAGGTTGCCCACGGAGATGACCGGCAGGGGCGCGCGCCGGCGCTTGAGCACGCCGCGCGCGTAGAGCCAGCCGCGCAGGGCGACGCCGCCGGCGTAGAGATAGCTGGCCCCGCCCGCGGCGAGGCGCAGGAGGTCGGGAGTCAGCCCCTTGCGGCGCTCCTCCATGACCTCCAGGAGGTAAAGCTCCAGGTCGTCGAGGGTGCGTTCTTCGGCCACCGCGCGCACCTCTATCTGCGAACCGCGACCGTCGCGGGGTCGTACCGCGGGGGGGTGACCAACAGCCTGGCGCGCAGCTTGGTCATGGAGAAGTGCTTGCCGGGGCAGTGGGTGTAGCCGGGGCGGGCCACCTCATGGTGGCCCTTGACCCGGCTGGCGGGGACCTGGAAGCGGATCTGGAGGAACTTGAGGAGCTTGTGCAGCGAGCGCATCTGCGCGGCGGTGGGCTTGCCGAAGTCAAAGTCGCCCACCAGGCATATGCCGATCTTGCCGATGTTGTTCTTCCCGCCGACGTGGGCGCCGCGCTCCTGTCCCGGCCAGCGGAAGCCGATCTCCACCTGGCCGTCCTTTGAGCCGGTGCCGTTGCCGATCACGAAGTGGTAGCCCAGGCCCCGCCAGCGCTTGACGTCGCGGTGGTACCGGTGGTAGATCGCCGCCGAGCCGTTATGTTTGCCGCCGTGGTGGATGATGATGTACGACCACTTCTTGTTCCTGACCCGCGGCTGCCAGCCGGGCTCGGCGTACAGCGTGCCGGCATTGACCTCGCGGATATCCGACGGCGGGCGGCTGCTGCAACCGGCAACCAGGGCGGCCGTCAAGACCGCCGGGACCAGCTTGGGAAGCCTCACGATTTCTCCTCCCCTGGCGCGACCACCCGGTTGGCCAGGCGCCCCAGACCCTCGACTTCCACCTCCACCAGGTCGCCGGGTTCCAGCAGCCCCGGAGGCTCCATGAAGACGCCCACCCCGGCGGGCGTGCCCGTGGCGATGACGTCGCCGGGCCGCAGGGTGAAGACTCCCGAAACGAACTCGATGATCTCCGGGACGGAGAAGGTCATGTGACTGGTGCGCGAGTCCTGGCGCTTCTCGCCGTTGACCCAGCTGGTCAGGGCGCGGTCGGAGACGTCGCCCGCCTGGTCGGGCGTCACCAGCGCCGGGCCCATCGGGCAGCAGCCCTCGAAGCTCTTCCCGCGAAAGAACTGCCCGTCGCCGAACTGCGCGCAGCGCGCGGAGATGTCGTTGACGACGCAGTATCCGGCTATGAAGCCGCCGGCCTCGGCGGCCTTCACGTTGCGGCAGCGCCGGCCGATGACCACGGCGAGCTCCACCTCGTAGTCGAGCTTCTCGACCTGGGGAGGGTAGACGATCTCGTCGGCCGGGCCGGAGGCGGTGACTCCCGCCTTGCTGAAGAGCTTGGGGTGCGCGGTCTTCTTGAACTCGCGGACGCACTGGCCTTCCTTGATGTGCTCCTCGTAGTTGCCGGCTAGGCAGACGATCTCGCCGGGGTCCGGGGAGGGCGCGCCCAGGCGGACCTCGCCGGGCGCCAGCCTGGCCGCGGCTGGGAGCTCTGCGGCGCGCGCGGCCAGTTCGCGGAGTTGCGGGACCAGCCGTTCCCAGCCGGCGAAGAGGTCCGGCGGCTCGGAGGGCAGCGCGCCGTCGGCGCGGTTGAGATCGATGATGGCCCCGTCGACCAGCAGGCCGGCGCGTTCGGCGCCCTTGTCTCCCCAACTGACGATCTGCAAGGTTCTTGCCTTTCACCCTCGGGACTCGGAGCCGGTGGCCCCCCTATCATATATTTATCGGGGTGCGGGTGTCAAACCTTTCGAAATTCCGCCGACTCTTGCATTTCGCCGGGGGGGCCTTAGAATCCCGCGCCGGTGGCCCCGGGCCGGGGTCCGAGAGCAGAGGAGAGGCACCGAATGCCCCAGATCAACGCCACGCAAATCCGCAAGGGCATGGCCATTGAGGCCGACGGCCGGATTCAGGTGGTCCTCAGCTACACCCACCTGACCCCCGGCAAAGGCAATGCCCAGGTCCAGGCCAAGCTGCGCGATATCGAGAGCGGCAAGAGCTACGAGCGCCGCTTCCGTTCGGTGGACAAGATCGAGCAGATCTACATCGACCGCCGGGAGATGGAATACCTCTACGAGGACCAGCAGTCGGTGGTCTTCATGGACGGCGAGACTTACGAGCAGTCGCACATCGGCAAGGACTTCCTGGGCGACGACTTCCTGTACCTCACGCCCAACATGGCGGTGACCGGCGAGTTCTACAACGGGAAGTTGGTCAACGTGGCCCTGCCGGCCACCGTGGATCTGACCATCACCGAGACCGAGCCGGCCCTCAAGGGCGCCACGGTCACCAACGTGCTCAAGCCGGCCACGCTGGAGACCGGCCTGAAGGTCCGGGTACCGCCCTTCATCTCCCAGGGAGAGAAGGTGCGCATCGACACCCGCACCGGCGAGTACCTGGAGCGCGCCAAGGGGTAGCCATCACGGAAAAGGGCCCGTCCACTTCCGCGCAGAACCCCGAGGAGGCCCCCCCGGCCTCCTCGCGTCTTCCGGAGACGCTGCGCCTGGTCGACTTCCTGCCGATGATCGCGGCCACGCTGATCTGGGCCTGGCCGATGATCTTCGTGAAGTACGTCCAGGCCGAGACGAACGGGGCCTTTCGGCCGCACGCGCTCAACTTCTACCGCTACGCCTCGGCCGCGGTGATGGTCCTGATCCTCGCCCTGGTCACGCGCCGCCAGCATTTCGGAGCAGTGCTGCGCCGCTTCTGGGTGCCGCTGATCCTGGGGGCCATGCTGGCCACCTTCCAGATGATCTGGATATTCGGGGTCTACATGGTGCCGGCCTCCTACGGCGCGTTGGTCATCCGGGTGACCATAATCTTCTCGCTGCTGCTGAGCTACATTTTCTTCGCCGCGGAGCGCAAGGTCATTCGCTCGGCGGCCTTCCTGGTCTCCGCGGTCATCGGGCTGGCCTCCACGGTCTGCATCACGCTTTTCGACGACAACTTCTCGACGGAGGGCAAGCCCAAGAAGATATTGCTGCTGGGCACGGCCATCTTTCTGGTCAGCTCGTTCCTGTGGTCGGTGTACGCGGTGACCATCCGCAAGATCGCGCGCAAGACCAGGCCGCTGCCCACCTTCGCGATGACCGTGCTGGTGGCCACGGCGATCCTCGCCGTCCCCGCCGTCTGGGAGGGCAAGCTGGGGGTGATGTGGAGCCCCGAGGTGAGCGGTCTCAACGTGCAGCTGGCGGTCTTCTTTTCCGGCGCGCTGTGCATCGGCGTGACCAACTCGCTCTACTACCAGAGCCTCAGGCGCGTGGGTGTGGCCTACACCGTGCTGGTGGGCCTGGCCGCGCCTTTCCTGACCGGCTTCTTCGCCTGGCTGGTGCTTGACGAGCGGCTCAACGGACTGCAGTGGGCCTTCGGCTCGGTGCTGGTGGTCTGCCTGGCCTTCATGATCATGACCTCCTCGCGCGGGCGGGTGCGCGCCGCGCCCAGCACCCAGGGCGCGCCGGGCATCGGCCCGGAGGACGGCGAGGACGACAGTAACGCGGGGAGTGCGTCATGAGCGCGGAGAAGTTCCCCGAGGGCTTCAGGTGGTACGGGGAGGTCATCGCCTCGAACGGGCGCGCGCCGGCCGAGGTGAACTGGCGCTCAGTGGCGAAACCGCTAAAATAGTCTGCCGGAGGAGCAAGCCATGCCCAGCAAGGTCTATCTGGCGCCGGCGGAGAAGCAGGGTGGGCTGGCCAAAGGCGCCGTCAAGCGGCTCTTCGCGGCCGCCGGGCTCGGCGAGTGCTTCGGCCGGGACGACCTCGTGGCCCTCAAGCTCCACTTCGGCGAGCCCGGCAACAGGGCGGTCTGGCAGCCGAGCCAGATCCGCGAGGTGGTCGAGTGCGTCAAGGCCGGCGGCGGCCTGCCATTCCTGACCGACGCCAACGTGCTCTACCGCTCGCTGCGGCACAACGCCGTGACTCACTTGCAGGTGGCCGCGGAGAACGGCTTCAGCTACGAGTCCTGCGGCTGTCCGCTGGTAATCGCCGACGGCCTGCGCGGCGAGGGCTCCGTGGAGTTGCCGGTTCCCGGAGGCAAGCACCACAAACAGGCCAAGATCGCCGCGGAGGTCGCCCGGGCCGACGCCGTGATTTCGCTCACTCATGTTACCGGGCACATCCAGTTCGGGTTGGGTGGGGCCATCAAGAACCTGGGCATGGGCTCGGGGTCCATCGCCGGCAAGCAGATGATGCACGAGCACTTCCGGCCAGACCCCGACGGGGCGAAGTGCACCTCCTGCGGGGCCTGCGCGGAGCACTGCCCCACCGACGCCATCACGGTTCCCGAGGGCTCGACGGCGAAGCTCGACGAGTCGAAGTGCATCGGCTGCGGCGAGTGCATCGCGCACTGCCCGGCCGGGGCCATCCCCGTGCAGTGGGGCGAGACCGAGGGCCTCCAGGAGCGCACCGCCGAGTTCTGCGCGGCGCTGATGGCCGGGCGGCCGGAGCGCTTCGGATTCATCAGTCTGCTGACCCACGTTACCGGCTCCTGCGACTGCCTGCGCGACCGCGGGAAGCCCGTCGTCCGCGACATCGGGGCCCTGGCCTCGCCGGACATCGTCGCGACCGACCAGGCCTCGCTGGATCTCATTTGCCGGGAGAAGAGCGGGGAGAAGAAACTGCAGTCGGCCGCGCCCAGCTCCAGGCTGGGTCTGGCCCACGAGTGCGCCGAGCGCCTGGGCCTCGGATCGCGCGAGTACCAGCTGGTGGAAGTCTGAGAGATGAACGAACCGGAGAACCCCCTGGCGGCCTGGTGCCGCGAGCTGGAGGGGCGCCTGACCGAGGCGCACCGCGAGCGGGCCGAGCTGGCCACCGAGAACGAGCGGCTAGCCGCGCGCGCCGCCGAGTTGACCGCCATACTCAAGAGCCTGGAGGAGGCATTTCTTCTGGGCAGGCTCCGCGCGGCCGGCAAGCTTGCGGAGACCCCGCCGGTGCGGGCTGAGCAGCCGGCCACCCGGGTCTTTCCGGAGGAGGAGTAAGTTGACACGGGAGAAGTTGCGCATCGGCGTGATCGGCGCGGGCGGGCGCGGGGCGTTGGCCCGGCACTGGGCGGAGTCCGACCGCGCGCGGATAGTCGCCGCCGCCGATCCGCGGTCGGAAGGGCTCGACGAGCTGGCCGAGTGCTGCCCGACCGAGGAGTTCGCGCGGTTCGACGACTATCGCAGGCTGCTGGAGGTGAAGGACCTCGACGCCGTGGCGGTGACCAGCCCCGACTGGCTGCACGAGGAGCACGCCATTGCCGCGCTCTCGGCCGGCAAGCACGTCTACTGCGAGAAGCCCCTGGCCATCACCATCGCCGGCTGCGACAACATCCTCAAGAAGGTGCGCGTGACCGGCCTGAAGTTCATGATCGGTTTCAACATGAGATACATGAACTTCACCCGGACCATGAAGGAGATCGTGGACTCAGGAGCCATCGGCGAGATCAAGGCCGCCTGGTGCCGGCATTTCGTGGGCCACGGCGGCAAGTTCTACTATCACGACTGGCACGCCGAGAAGCGCAACGCCACGAGTCTCCTGCTGCAAAAGGGCAGCCACGACATCGACATCATGCACTGGATTTGCGGGAGTTTTACGAAGCGCGTGACCGGCATGGGAACGCTGTCCTATTTCGGGGGAGAGAAGCCCGACGATTTGGTCTGCCCGGAGTGCGACGTGAGAGACACCTGCCCGGAGAGCGTGGCGGGGTCCGCCCATCAGGGCCGGCCGGACCGCCAGTCCTGCGCCTTCCGCAAGTGCGTAGACGTGCCCGACAATCAGATGGTCCTAATGCAGCTCGAGAACGGCGTGCAGGCCTGCTACCTCCAGAACCACTTCACGCCGGACTACTTCCGGAACTACACTTTCATCGGTACCCAGGGGCGCCTGGAAAACGTGCGCGCGCCCGGTGAGAAAACGCGGATAAGCTGCGGCGAGAGCCTGGTGCGCCTCTGGACCCGGAAGAGCGGCACCTGGCGGGAGTACGCGAACCGCGAGTACCACGTCAAGCCCGCCGAGGGGGAGGGCCACGGCGGTTCGGACGCGCGCATCTGCGACTCGTTCCTGGACTACGTCCTCGACGGCGTGGAGCCGGTGACTTCGGCGGCCGCTGCGCGGATGAGCGTGGCCGTGGGCTGCCTGGGCGCCGAGAGCATCGCGGCCGGCGGCGCGCCCAAAGAGATTCCCCCGCTCGCGCCGGAACTGGCGGAACTGTAGGGATCGTGACCGCACGGAGCCTGAACGACCCCATCGGCGACCAGGGCCGCACCAGCCTGATGGCCGTGCCTCCCGAGGAAGTCTGCCGCGCGGCGGACGTCTATCGTCAGAAGTGCCACCCGGCGGCCTTCGAGCGGCTGCCCGCGCACATGACCGTCATCTACCCCTACGCCCCGCCGGAGGCCTGGCCGGAGTTGCTCCCGCGACTGGAGGCGGTCGCGCGCAGAGTGGCGCCTTTCGACATCACGCTGTCGCAGTGGGGCGGCGGGCCGCGCGGTTTCGCCTGGACGCCGGAGAACCCGGGACCCTTCATGGAGATGCGCGCGGGCTTCATGGGCGCCACGCCCGAGGAGCACCGCCCGAAGCACAAGTTCCGCCCGCACCTGACCATCGGCTGGTCGCTTGAGGGTGAGCTTGGGGAAGTCTGGGAGAAGATCAAGGACGACCCGGTGGACCAGTCTTTTGCGATGGACCACCTGTGGCTTTGCCGGGCGGGCGAAGGCGGGTACTGGAAGCTGGAGCACCGGATTGACTTGGCGGGAAAAGCATGAGGCTCTATCCCCTGCGCACCGAGCCCTACTTGAGCGAACGGGTCTGGGGCGGTACGCGGCTGGCGGAGTACGGAAAGAAGCTGCCGCCCGGGGGGCACATCGGCGAGAGCTGGGAGATATCCGGCCACCGCGACGGGCTCTCGCGGGTCGCCAATGGCCCGCTGGCTGGCAAGAC
Source organism: uncultured bacterium (assembly GCA_965370045.1). Classification (GTDB taxonomy): domain Bacteria; phylum Planctomycetota; class SZUA-567; order JAKLDR01; family JAKLDR01; genus CAZONU01. Next base: position 20,107 of record CBDUSI010000009.1, read on the forward strand.
CATTCTGGAGCTTGTCAGTGAATTCGGCGCTGATCTGATGGGCTCCGCCGTTCCCGTCGAGGAACCCTTCCCGCTGCTGGTCAAGTTGATCGACGCCAACGACCAGCTCAGCGTGCAGGTGCACCCCTCCGACGAGTACTGCGCGGAGCGCGGGCTCGCCGACCCGGGCAAGCCCGAGGCCTGGCTGATCCTCGAGGCCGAGCCCGGCGCGCGCATCTGGCGGGGGCTCAAGGAGGGTACCACCCGCTCGAAGTTCGAGGAGCTGCTTGCCGCGGGTCGGCTGGCCGAGTGCCTGCATTGCTTTTGCGTGGAGGCGGGCGACTGCGTGGACCTGCCCGCGGGCACGGTGCACGCCATCGGCGGCGGCATCCTGCTCGCCGAGGTCCAGCAGACCTCGGACCTGACTTATCGCGTCTTCGACTGGAACCGCGCCGGCCTGGACGGCAAGCCGCGGCAGTTGCACGTCGCCGAGGCGCTGGCAACCATCGACTGGGTGACGCTGGGCGGGGCGACGCTGGGCGACAAGGTGACGCCCGGGAGCTGCGAGGCTCCCGGTGGTCGGTGCTCCAAGCTGGTGGCCAACGACAAGTTTGAGATGGAACTATGGGAGCTCTCGGGAAGCGCCCCGATTCCGACTAGTCCCGACCGCTTCACCTGCGTCGTATTGGTCGAGGGCGCAGCCGAAATGAAATGGCCGGGGGGGGCCGAAGCCGCGGAGAAAGGGGCCAGCTTCCTGGTTCCCGCGGCGCTGGCGGACGTGAAAGTGGAGCCGGAGGGCGGGTGCAAGGTGCTTCTCGCCCGGCCGGCCGCGAGGTGAGGGACCTATGGCGAATCTGGTCACGATGGTCACGCTCCTGGTCGCCGCTGCGCCGGCCCCGGACGCCCAGATCAAGGCGGACCGCAGCCATTTCCTGATTTCCTTCCGCGGCCGGACCATCGGCAAGGCCGAGCGGGTGCTGGTCTCCGAGGAGGTCGGGGGCAAGCGGCGGCTCACCCTGGCGGTCAAGGAGAGCTTCCGTTTCTCGACGGGAAACCGGCCGGCGGCGGAGAGTTCCTCGGTGCGGGTGGTGGTGATGCGTCCGGACTGGACCCCGATTTCCGTCGCGGAGTCGTCCACGGCCGGCGGGCGCACCCGGAAGAGCAGCGTCGAGATTCACCCCGGCAAGGCGGTCTTCACTCTGCCCGACGGCAAGCGGCGGGAGGTTCCTTACAAGGGCAGGCTGATAGCCGAGATGAACGGCCGGGCGCTGGCCGCGCGGGGGCTGCTGGCCGTCGGTAAGAAGCTGGCCGCCGCGGTGCCGGACCTCGCCCAGGGCGGAATTGTCCTGCTCCGCGCGGAGGTCATCGGCGCCAGGACCGTGGAGGGCCGCAAGGGCAAGCTGTTCCTGGTCAGCGTCAAGGCCGTGAGCGGCAAGCAGGAGTGGGACCTTCTGGTTGACGAAAGCGGGCGGCTCGTCGAGCAGTCGGTCGGCGACATGGTCCGCAAGCGGGTGACGGCCAGCCGGGCGGTGCTGCCCGATCGCCCCGCGGCGCTGAACGCCGGGGTGATTTCCCTGACCGGCGCGCCACCGCGCTTCTGGAAGCTCGAAAGCATGACCGTGGTGCTGGAGCTTCCCGAAGTCAGCAGGGGCCTGGTCCCGGAACTCGCCGGGCAGAAGGTGGTCGAGGCCGGCCGCAAAGTCACCGTGAAGCTGGTCGCGCGCCAGCCCAACGGCCTGCTCCCCCGGGAGAAGCTCACCGCGAAGGACAAGGCGCGCTGGCTGACTCCCGAGAAGGAGCCCGACTGGCGCGATCCGCAGATCAGGAAGCTGGCGGCGGTCATCACCAGGGGCAAGAAGGGCGACCTGCGCCGCGGCTACCTCATTGGCAAGTGGGTCCACCGCAACCTGGTCAAGAGCCTGGGCGGTCCGCCGGAGGCCTCGGCCAGGCAGGCCCTCAAGTCCGGCAGCGGGGACTGCTCGGAGCACGCCGCGCTCTTCGCCGCGCTCTCGCGAGCCGCGGGCATCCCCGCGCGCACCGCCTACGGGCTGGCCGGCGCGCGGGGCGCGCTGCGCTTTCACGTCTGGAGCGAGTACTACGCCGGGGGGCGCTGGGTGCCGCTGGACGCGGCCATTGGCCGCTACGGCCTGCCGGCCTGCTACCTGACGCTGAGCTACGACCGCGAGGACGGTGGCACGCGGCTCTTCAAGCTGTATGCCTCTGCGAGGGGGCGGGTTACGGACTACAAGGAACGCCCGGCGGTGAAGCGCTAGGAGTCCTCATGCTCAAGGGCATAATCTTCGACATGGACGGGGTCCTGGTGGACTCCGAGGAGCACATCTGCCGCGCGGCGATGGCCATGTTCGCCGAGCGCGGCCTCGACGTGAAGCCCGAGGAGTTTCTTCCCTTCGTGGGCGCCGGCGAGGACCGCTACCTGGGCGGGGTGGCCGAGAAGCACGGGCTCGAGCTGGATCTCGAAACGGACAAGGCCCGGACCTACGAGATATACGCGGAGGTCGTCAAGGGCCGGCTCGGACCTCTTCCCGGCGTTCACGAGTTCATTGCCCGCTGCCGGAAGCGGGGCCTCAAGCTGGCCCTGGCCACCAGCGCGGACCGGGTCAAGATGCTGGTCAACCTCCGGGAGATCGGCCTGCCGCCGGAGACTTTCGACGCGACGGTCAACGGCCTGGAGGTCGAGAGGAAGAAGCCGGACCCGGAGATATTCCTGGCCGCCGCGGGGCGGTTCGCGCTCGCGCCCGAGAACTGCCTGGTGGTTGAAGACTCCGTGAACGGGGTCGTCGCCGCCAAGGCGGCCGGCGCGAAGTGTCTGGCGCTGACCACCAGCTTTGACGCCGGGCAACTCTCCGCCGCCGACTGGATCGCCCCGACGCTGGCCGCGGTGCCCGCAGCGGCGCTCGACTGGTAGCCGGTCGAGAGTCCTTTCCGGCTCCTGCGCGCCCATCGCCGACATTGCAGCGGACGTTTGGGGTCTTTGGTTCTCCGGACGCGGCGTTTGACACCCCCCGACGGGGCGGCTATTCTTGTTGTCGATGGGTTCCGAGATGGCGTCGACCGGGGGGAGCGGGCCCGCCGATCTCTCCGACGAGTCCCTGTGTCGCAAGTGCGGGCGGTGCTGCTGCCGCAAGTTCATTGTCGGCGGCCGGGTGTACTTCACGCCATTCTACTGCATCCACCTGGACCCCGAGACCCGGTTGTGCCGGGTCTACCACCACCGTTTCCAGGTCAACCCCATCTGCATCCCGGTCTCCAGGGGCATGGCGCGCGGGGTCTTCCCCGTTGACTGTCCCTACGTGGCTGGCCACCAGGGCTACGAGCCGCCGGTGGCGGACCAGGACTTCTTCGGCCTGGGGGAACTCGCCAAGGAGATCGCCAAGGAGATCGGCGTCGACGACGAGGAGTTCGAGCGCGTGCGCCGGGAGCATCTGGAGAACAAGGGGGAGAAGAGTGTCCGCAACGCAGGATGAGTCCGGCCGACTGACCCGACTGGTGGAACTGGTCCGCTCTATCGGCGCCGAGCGGGACCTGGACGTGCTGCTCGCCAAGCTGATGGCGGCGGTGACCCGGGAGCTGGGCGCGGATCGCTCCAGCCTGTTCCTTTACGACGCGGAAGCCGACGAGCTCTGGAGCAAGGTGGCCCAGGGGCTGGACTCCAAGGAGCTGCGCTTCCCGGCCGGCAAGGGCCTGGCCGGGCACACCGCGCGCAGCGGCGAGGTGCTCAACATCCCCGACGCCTACCAGGACCCGCGCTTCAACCAGGAGATCGACAGGCAGACCGGCTACCGCACCCGCTCGGTGCTCTGCGTGCCGCTCCGCCGCCGGGACGGCGGGGCCATCGGCGTGGTCCAGGCGCTCAACAAGAAGGGCGACCTACCCTTCACCGACGAGGACGCCGACCGCCTCGGGATCCTGGCCGGCCTGGCCGCGGTGGCCGTGGAGAACTCGCTGCTCCACGAGGAGAACGAGCAGCTCTTTCACAATACGGTGCTGACCGCCGCGCAGGCCATCGAGGAGCGCGACCCCACCACCAGCGGGCACTCCTGGCGGGTGGCCAGCTACGCGGCGGAGCTGGCCAAGGCCGTCCACGAGAAGGAAGACTGCTTCGGCCAGAAGTTCGACCGCGACCGCCTGCGCCAGCTGCGTTACGCGGGACTGATGCACGACGTCGGCAAGATCGGCGTGCGCGAGGCGGTGCTCACCAAGGCCAGGAAGCTGGAGGGCCTGGCGCCTGAGCTCATCGCCGAGCGCCTCCGGCGCCTGGCCGCCGAGGCCGGGGTGCCCTTCGAGGGGTCGGACTACGCCGCCGCCGCCGAGTTGGTCGAGCGCGCCAACCAGCCGCGTCCGCTCGCCGACGAGGACAAGACCGCTCTGGACGAGCTCCACGCGAAGAAGTGGATTACCGACGTCGAACACGAAGGCCTGTCGGTTCCCCGTGGAACGTTGACCAATGTGGAGTGGCAGGACATGCGCTCGCATCCCGAGCGCAGCTTCCGCATCCTCACCCGCATCAAGTGGCCCGAGCGACTGGCCGACGTGCCGGAGATCGCCCGCGACCACCACGAGAAGCTCACCGGCCGCGGCTACGCCCGCGGCCTCAGCGCCGATGAGATATCCTTCGACGCGCGCATCATGGCGGTGGCCGACGTCTACGACGCGCTGACCGCCAGCGACCGTCCCTACAAGCCGGCCATTCCCCACCAGAAGTCCAGGAGCATCATGGAGAGCATGGCCGCCGACCAGGATCTGGATCCGGAGCTCACCGCTCTGTTCTTCGAGGCGAAGTGCTTCGAGTTGGAAGAGGAAGAGGCCGGAAAGTGAACGCGCCGCGGGGGGGGATCAGCGTCGAGGTGCTGGGCGACTCGACACTATTCAGCCGGCAGGGCAAGGGCGTCGCCTACCTGATCCGCGCCGGACGGACGGGCCTGCTCCTGGAGTGCGGCGCGGACCCCTTCCGCCCGCTGGGGCCAGAGGGGATCACCGGGCTCTCCGGGGTGATCGTCACCCACGCCCACTTCGACCACCACCGCTACCTGACCGAGCTGGCCCTGCACTACCGCTACGCGCTGGGCCGGGCGCTGCCGGTGCTGGCCAGCGAGGCGGTGAGCCGGGACCTGGCGGGGTGCTCGGCTCCCGCGTTAGTGCGTACCCTCTCGGACGATGCCCGCCGGGTTCTGGACGTGCCCTACGGGAAGTTCATCAGGGACTACCGGCTGGGCCCCCGGGCGCGCTACCGGCTGGAGCGGTGCGCGGTCCGGGGGCGCGTCGCCTGGCGCGCGATTGATGCGGCCACCGGGTGCGTCGCGGGGCCTCGCAGGGCCAAGGCGCTGGTCGGCAAGCCGGGCACCGCGCCGCGCCTGCTGGTTTTCGACCGCGAATACGGCGAGTGGGTGGACCCCGAGGACTTTTACTCTTTCGGCGAGCGCGCCTTCTACTCGGGCGGCAATCGTTCGTGGCGCTGCAAGCGGTCGGGGCTGGTGGTGCGCGCGCTCAAGGCCCCCAGCTGGCACGGACCCAGCTCGACGGCGATAATGTTCGAGCGCGGAAAGGCGCGGCTGGCCTTCAGCAGCGACACTGTATACGACCCCGAACTCTGGCGAAATCTCGCCGAGAAGAAGCGCAAGCAGCGCCTGTCGATGAGCCGCAAGCGCTTCCTGGCCGCCGAGGAACTGCGTGGAAACATCCATCACTTCACCGAGAGGACCTGGAGCCGACGCCGGCTCCGGGAGGCCATCCGCGCCTATGACGGGGCGGTGGTGTTCCACGACGCCGACTATCCCGGCAGCGTGGTCCACACCATCTACGCGAAGCTCTCCGCCGCCGCCGGAGGCGCCTCGGCGCGCTGGAAGGGACTGGTGCTGACCCACACGCCGGAGCGCTTCACCGCGCTGCACCCCATCAGCTTCCCCGGCGCGAGCTTCGGGGTGACCGCCTCGGGGCTGGCCGGGCTGCGCGGCTCGCCGGTGGCCTGGCACAAGGAGGGCGGCCGGGTCTATAGTCTGAAGAAATCAAAGAAGGGCCGCTACGCGATGGCCTTTACCGAGGGCGGCCTGAAGCTCGAGCGGCTCAAGGGCCGGCGCTCGGGCCTGGAGATGCGCCTGGAGAGCGAGCAGGTCTGAGTGTCGATTGCGGATATGGCGCTTGCTTTGCCGTTATGGGGCTGCTGTTGACTAGAATATGCTGGCCAGCATCCTGTCCAGCGCGGCGTTCAGCCGCCACTTGCTGACGTAAGTGCCGGCCTCGACCTCGCGGCGCACGAGGTTGAGCGCCCAGTTGCGCGCCCCCCGCGGGCCGGTGACCACCCCGCCGACGGTGTAGTAGCGCTGGAGCTTGGTGGGCCGGGAGCGTCCGGGGCGGCGTGGAACCGGATAGTAGCCGCGTCTTCCCTTCACGCGCAAGACCGAGCGCAGGTCTCTGGCGGCGCGCATCGAAGTCCTCCCCCCTTGCGACGAGTCGCGTCATCCGTTGTGTGTCCCTGGTTATCGTCACGTTGGGCCCCGCGTCTTTAGGCCGAGAGTCGGGCGATAGCGCACTTTCACCTAGTGCATACGGGGTTCCGTCCGGTAATGGCCGGAGAAAAATCGAGCGGTGTCCGATAAGAAACGCCTGGGGGTCCGGGATTCCGGAATCAGCGCCGGGCGCGCTTCCCGCGCTTCGCGGCCCGCGCCTTGCGGCCGGTCGGGACCCGCACATCCATCGCCTTGCCGATCTTGCGCAGCGAGTTCATGAGATCGACGAAGGCGGGCGGGTCGATGGACTGCGGCCCGTCGCTGAGCGCATGGGCAGGATCGTGGTGGACCTCGACCAGCAGGCCGCAGGCGCCCACGGCCAGCGCCGCGCGGCTGAGCTCCGGCACCATGTCCCGCCGGCCGGCGGCGTGGCTGGGGTCCACCACCACGGGGAGGTGGGTGGTCCTCCGGGCGGCGGGGACCATCGAGAGGTCCAGCGTGGCGCGGGTGTGGTCGGCGAAGGTGCGCACGCCGCGCTCACACAGGACCACGTTGTAGTTGCCCTGGTCGAGAACGTACTCGGCGGCCATCAGGAACTCATCGAAGGTCGCCGAGAAGCCGCGCTTGAGCAGGACCGGCTTGCCGGTCTGGCCGGCCAGGCGCAGCAGTGAGTAGTTTTGCATGTTGCGCGTGCCGATCTGGATCATGTCCGCGACGCGGGCCACCTGTTCCAGGCTGGGCGGGTCGATGGCCTCGGTGACGATGGCCAGGCCGGTTTCCTCCCGGACTTCGCGGAGGATGTCCAGCCCCTTCCTGCCCAGCCCCTGAAATGCGTAAGGGCTGGTGCGTGGCTTGTAGGCGCCGCCGCGGAAGACCGTCGCCCCGGCCCGCGCCACCGCGCGAGCGGTCTTGAGCGCCTGCGCGCGGCTCTCCACCGCGCAGGGCCCGGCCATGACGGTGAACTCGCTCCCGCCGATTTTCGCCCGGCCGACCTTCACGATCGTGTTCTCCGGCTTGGTCTCGCGGCTGACCAGCTTGTAGGGCTTGGTGACGCGGATGAGCTCCATCACTCCCGGCAGGCTGCGCAGTCGCTCGGGGTCCACCGCGGCCCGGTTGCCGGTGATGCCGATGGCGGTGCGCAGCGACCCGGGAATGACGTTGGGCTTGAGCCCCATCTTGCGGATGGCCGCGACGGTCTTGGTGATCTGGCTCTTCCTGGCGTCGGCGCGCATTACGACGAGCATGGCTTCCTCCCTGTGTGCATGACAGGATATGCGCGTCCCCTCGCGGGCGCAAACGGAAAGTTGGGCTACTGCTTCGCCGGCAGGCTCAGGTCCACCAGCTTCAGCTTGTCCTTGAGGCCCGATGAGAGGTGCGCCGCCAGCGCGCCGCCTTCCCCTTCCTCAATAATGACCGCCTCCACGTCGGGATAGCTCTCTACCAGCTTCAGGCCCTCAGCGGGCCCCAGCACGCTGATGGCCGTGGCCAGGCCGTCGGCCAGCGCGCAGGTGGGGGCAATCACCGTCACTCCCACCGCCCCGCCGACCAGGGGCTTCCCGGTGCGCGCGTCGATGATGTGGCTGGCCCGGCGGCCGCCCCGCTTGAAGAACTTCTGGTAGTCTCCGCTGGTGGCCACCGCGCGGTCGTCGACCTCCAGCACGGCCATCAGCCTGGCCGCTCGCGGGTGCTGCAGGCCGATGCGCCACTTCTCCCCGCCCGGCTTGGTCCCGAAGCCGCGGACCTCGCCGCCGATCTCGACCAGCGCGCCCCGCGCGCCGCGCTCGCGCAGGGCTTCCAGGGCCTGGTCCACGGCGAAGCCCTTGGCCACCGCCGAGAGGTCCACGGTCATCCCGGGGGCTGCCAGCGCCGCGGTGCCCTTCTTCCTGTTGAGCTTGAGCTTGTCGCTGCCCACGCGGCGCAGCACCTTGGCGATCTCGGCATCGGTGGGCGGGCGTCGCTCCTCGCGGCCGGCATACTTGTAGAGCTTGACCAGCGGGCCCACGGTGACGTCGAAGGCCCCACTGGAGCGCCGGTGAATGTCCTTGGAAAGCGCCAGCACTTCGAAGGTCCAAGGGTCGACGGTCACGGGGGTTCCCGGCTTGGCCGCGGCCAGGCGGGAGACGTCGCTCTCCGGCAGGAAGCGGCTCATAAGCTTCTCGACGCGCCGGGCGGCCCCGAAGGTTGCGGCCAGGTCCTCGCGGGCGCCGGCCTCTGTCCGTCCGGCGAAGACCGCCTTGGCCGCGAAGCCGGTGCGCATCACCTCGCCGTGATGTTCGTGAAGCTTCGGCTTGGCCGCGGAGTCGGTGCTCGTCACCTTGCCGTGAGGTTCGCGATCCTTCGGGCTGAGCAGGATCAGTGCCGCGACCGCGGCAGCCGCGGCGGCGACGGCGGCGATGATGCCCAGGACCGGCCCGAGACGTTTCATCGGCGCTTACCAGGGCTTGCGGGGCCTGTCCTGCTCCTTTATGGCGCCGCAGGCCTGGAGCACGGGGATGAACTTACGCTTGTCGATGTTGGTGATCTGGTCGAGCGGGAAACCCAGCTTGGACAGGCTGTAGATCTCAACCATGTTGGCAAGGTCGTCGTCCTTGATCGTCTGGAACTGCATGCTGATGCCCAGCCTGCGGAGGTGGGCTTCGAGCTCCTTGCGCATGCCCAGCTTGAGCACCGCCCTGGCGCGCAGGCCCTCGCGGCGGCCCCCATCGCGGGCCGCCTTGCCAGTGGCCAGCCCGTAGATCGCCAGGCAGCGTACCCCGTCGGTGCGGGTGATCTCGGTGACCAGGCCCTCGGTGGGGCGCCCGGAGGTGCTCGACGTCTGCCCCGGGAACTCCTGCTCGATCACCTTGGTGTGGATGGCCAGGGTACCCTCGTAGAGGCCGTCGTCGCGGAAGAGCTTCTTCCCGGAGGTCAGCTTGAAGCGGGCCTTGAGCACCGGCATGGTGATGGTATCGCCCCAGCCGGCCGTGCCCGCGTCGCCGACCGGCTTGAGGAAGGGCTTCCTCTTGCAGCCGGCGAAGGCCAGCGCCGCCGCGGCCAGCAGGACACAGGGGCGGAGTCTAGATTTCATTGCGCGAATCCCTTTCTCTTCAGCAGCAGCCTGGCCAGCAGCACCAGGGCCAGCAGTGAAATGCCCAGCCACATGAGGCTGCTCCAGGTTCCGGTGGATTCCACCGCGCTGGGGTAGTGGCTGTATATCTTGAAATCGAGGTCGGAGCGCGAGGCGCAGCGGGCCTGTCCGCTGACGGCGGTGAGGTACAGGCTCTTGGCTGCGCCCAGCGAGGCGACGAACTTCTCCGCCGCCAGCATCTGGCCGCCATCCCCGCGGACCCGCCCCGGCGGTCGGGCCTCGCCGGGCTTCTCCGGCGGCGGCACGAACCACAGCGGCCGGCCCTTCTGCAACGTGCCGGGATCCCGGTAGTGCTCCGCCAAACCCAGTTCGGCCAGCCCCCAGGGGTTGTCGGCCACGTTGATGAAGTGGGAGTGCAGGACCATGAGCTCGGTGGGCGCGAGCTCCCAGCTGTCTTCTTTGCCCGGCTTCGCGCCCAGAGCGCCGGGGTAGCGGGCGGCCAGCGTGTAACAGGTGACCTGCGCCGGTCCGATGCGCCGCGCGCCGGCGGGCACCTCGACGGCGAAGTAGGCCCATTTGTCCCGGCCCTGCCTCTCCGGCAGCGGGTACGCGCCGTTTTGGGCGGACATCTTGCGATCGGCCAGGAAGCCACGCAGGCCGGCCGCGTCCATCGGCTTGCTGAACTTCAGGGAGGCGCCGCCGGCCCCGGCCGGCCAGGCCTTCCCGGGGGCGGCGACGGCCCTCTCCCGCCAGAAGGCGGAGACCTCGTCGAGTGCCCCCGCGCTTCGCGGCCGGGCGGAGGCCCCTTCGGCGAGGCAGGAGAGCACCCAGACCGCGCCCTCCGGGGCGGGTTCGGCCAGCTCCATCTCGACGAGGAGGTCCTGGCGGTTGGGCGCGTTGGAGGCGCGGGAGAGGGTGCCGCGCTCCTGGAAAACCAGCAGCGCGCGGACGCGCTTGGCGGGAAGGGCTTCTCCCTTGGCGTTCAGGACCACGCCCTGGGCCCGCGCGCGCGGAACGGCGGCGGCGATGAGCAGCGCCGGAAGCGCGGCGCGGAGGGCCCTTGGCAGCTTCACTCGCAGTTCCGCTTGGGAGGCCGGCGGCTGTCCACCTCGGCGATCTTCTTCTCGATGGCCGGGCGGGCCTCGGCGAAAAACTCCTCGGCGAACTCGCGGTCCCAGGTGCGGTCTTCGAAGGAACGCTCTTTCACTTGCCGGAGGAAGTTCTCGCGGAAGTGGCCAAGCCGCCGTCCGTAGATGTGGTAGCTGTCGGAGATGTCCACGTAGCGGCCGAGCCGGACCTCGCGGCCGGCCTTCTCTGCGAGCTGTTTTGCAAGGCTCTCCTGGAGCGATATCAGCGCGAAGCAGTTCATGAAGGCCGCGTCGTAGGCGTCCCGGCTGCGGAAGCGCACGTTCATGTTGAGGTGCCAGACGTCCTCGGCGTCGGGCAGCACCCGCAGCCAGATGCTCTGCAGGCAGGCCGGGTCGTAGCAGTTCAGGTCGAACCAGGGCTGCCAGGTGATGGCCTGGGCCCGCCGGGTGAAGGGCGCGGAAGCCAGCTTCTCAACGCAGCGGGCCAGCTGGTCGATCTTGCCCTTCAGCCCGGGCACCTCGTAGGCGAAGATGCGCTGGTGGTAGGTGTACTCCCAGCGGTCGTCGTCGGGATCGTCGGGGTCGCGGACCCAGTGGTCCTTGATGCCTTCGAGCACCTCCTGGCGGTACTCCTCGAGGTCCTCCAGTCCACCGGGGAAGGCCCGGTGGATAAAGGGCTCGGAGGCCGGCTCGTGGACGGTCATGACCATGGTGCAGTCCAGGCTGGGTTCGTCGACGGTCTCGCCGTCGGCCTTCTTGTCGTACTCGGTGGGCACCCGCCCGCCCCTCTCGGAGAGGGCCAGCAGGGAGTTCTCCCAGGCCTCGGCCAGGCCCCGGCCCTCGGCGACCAGCACCGGGATGGAGCCGGTGACCTTCGGCTCGGCTCTCCCGGCGGCGTCGCCCACCGGGGCGTCGGCATCGAGGGCCTCGTTGACCAGCGCGTCCGCGGCGGTGTTCTTCTCGCGCCTCACGTGCTTCATCTCCCATTTCTCGAAGCCGTCCAGCAGGTCCATGACCTTCTCGTACAGGGGCATCAGCTTGGGACTTCTCACCCGGTAGTCGCCGTGGACCTGCTTGACCATCAGCTCGCTGTCGGTGCGCACCGCGACCTGCCGCGCGTCGCGCTGGCGGGCGAGCGAGAGAGCGCGCACCAGCGCCTGGTACTCGGCGACGTTATTGGTGGTCCGGCCCACCGGCCAGCCGCCGGCCCAGGCCGGGCGGCCGCGGGGACTCCCGCGCAGGACGGCGGCGGACGCCGCCGGACCGGGATTGCCTCGGCTGCCGCCGTCGACCTCGATGTAGAGCGTGCTCACGGGGTGACCCTCACCCGGCGCCGGGTTCGTCCTCGCTGTAGCATATCCGCCCGCAGGTCCGGCACTGCTGGGTCTGCTCGCCGATCAGCACCAGGTTGTAGGACTGCGGGATCAGTCTCATGTTGCAGATGGTGCAGAGTCCGTCCTGCACGGCGGTCATGGCCCCGTCGGCGTGCTTGGACAGGACCTGGTCGTAGAGCTTGAGGTCGTCCTCGTCGATGCCCTTGACGTGCTCGCCGCGCGCGCGGAGCAGCTTCTCCTTGCGGTGGTCGAGGTCGGCGAGGCGGTCGTCCATCTCGCCGCGCGCGGTTTTCAGCTTCGCCCTGACCACCTCCATCTGGGGGTCGAGCTCGCGGGCGCTGGTGGTCATCTGGTCGGCGGCCTCGTAGGCGGTCAGCGCGCCGGTTTCGATCTCGGATATCTGCCTCTGGGCCGCGCTTATCTCGCTCCTGAGGGCGTCGAACTCCTTCTGCGTCTTGGCGATGTTGAGCTGGACCTGATACTTCTCGATCTTCTCCTCAAGGCTCTGGATCTCGACGTTGACCTGGTCGGCGGCGACCTGCCTGTCCCGGGCCTCGGCGAGCAGGCCGCTCTTCTTTTCTTCGAGCGCGGCCAGTTCCTGTTCAGTCTCGGCGAGCGCGGCGGGCAGCCGTTCGGTTTCGCGGCGGACCTCGACCAGCTGTTGATCAATTGTGTGGAGTTCGCGGAGCCCGTCGATGACCCTGGTCATGGAGGAGGTCTTGTCCTTTCGTTCAGGAGCCGACCGGGATTATCGCCTCCCCTCCGGCCGTGTCAAGGCGGACGGCGGGACGGCTTTCCGGTTCGCCTTCCGCGACTTGACCCCGGCGGGATGCGGGCAACAATCGCTCCCGAAGAACCGCCCGCGCAAAGGAGATATCGTGAGCGAACCGCTGCCCTCAGCAGAGCACCGCGGGACCCGTTACCTTGAACCCGTCGACGACCTGCGGCGCAGGGCGCCGGGCGTGGTCCAGGGGCCCTAGCACGTGTCGAGCCGGCCCCCCGGCGCCGACCTCGTCGGCCCGTATCTGCAATGTCCCGGGAAGACCGGGATCACCGTCATGTGGATATCCCGCCGGGGCGGTCAACGAACGCTGCGCTACGGGGCCGGCGAGACTCTCGACCGGGAAGTTCGGGTGAAGCCGGCGCGCGCGGTCGAGGGCGAAGACACCGAACACATCTACGAGGCCAGGCTGACCGGCCTGAGGCCCGGCATTTCATATCGGTACGAGCTGGATTGCGGAAGCGCCGGCAGCTTCCGGACCTTTTCCGACGAGCCCGGACGGCTGACCTTCATCGCCTACGGCGACACTCGCTCCAATCCCGAAGTCGCCGCGCGGGTCGCGGGCTGCTTCGACGGGCACGACCCGGCTTTCATCCTGCACACCGGGGACATGCTCAAGACCGGCCGCCACGAGGAGTGGAAGCCGTACTTTTTCGACCCCCTGCGCGGAGTCACGGACCGGATTCCGCTCTGGCCGGCGCGCGGCAACCACGAGGGCGACGGGGAGAGCTTCCGGCAGGTCTTCTCTTTGCCCGATGGAAGAACCTGGTACTCCTTCGATTGCGGCAACGCGCACTTCACGGTGCTGGACAGCAACGGCTGGCGGCACCAGCGCGAGGAGTCCCAGATCGCGGTCATGCGCGAGTGGTGCGAGCATGACCTGGCCGCCTCGCGCGCCGACTGGAAGATAGCCATGTACCACCAGCCCAGCTACGAGCTCGGCTGGCGGCGGGACGACTGGGGCCGGGAGGACTTCCTGCCTCTCTTTCGGAAGTACGGCGTGGACCTGACGCTGACCGGCCACGCGCACACTTACCAGCGTTTTCATCCCATGATCACCCGCGGCGAGAACCAGCAGCATCCGATTACCCACATCGTCACCGCGGGGGGCGGCGCGCCGCTGGACAAGGAGTTGAAGTGGGTGCCGCACCTGGCCGCCCGGGCGTTGGAGTACCACTACATGGTCTTCACGATAGAGAGCGGGCGCCTGGAGGCTCGCGTTCTGACGCCCGAAGGTCAACTCCTGGACAGCTTCTCAATCACCAAGGATGGCGGCAGTTTCGCGGCGGAGCACCTGGCCGACGCGCTCTGGGAGAGCGACTTCGAGAAGCCCGAGCCGCTGGAGCGGCCGCACCGCGATATGCGTGGCTAGCCCGTCTCCTCCGCGTCCTCTTCTTCCTCGGGCCCGATTCCGAATATCGCGTTGGTGAACTCGCCGGCGTTGAAGGGCGCCAGGTCGTCGAAGGACTCGCCCAGCCCCACGAACTTCACCGGCACGCGCACCTCGTTCCAGATGCCCAGGACCACCCCGCCCTTGGCGGTGCCGTCCAGCTTGGTGAGCACCAGGCCGGTCACGCCCACCCCCTCGGTGAAGAGCTTGGCCTGGCTGATCGCGTTCTGCCCGGTGGTGGCGTCGATGACCAGCAGGGTCTCGTGCGGCGCGCCCGGTATCTTCTTGCCGACCACCCGGCCGATTTTCTCGAGCTCGCGCATCAGGTTCTCTCTGGTGTGCAGGCGCCCGGCGGTGTCGACCAGCAGCACGTCCGCGCCCCGCGCCGCGGCGGCCTCGGCGGCGTCGAAGGCCACCGCGGCGGGGTCGGCGCCCTCACCCCCGCGGACCACGTCCACGCCCAGGCGCTCGGCCCAGATGCAGAGCTGCTCGGTGGCCGCGGCGCGGAAGGTGTCGGCCGCGGCGAGGATCACCTTGCGGCCGGCGTCCCGGTGGCGCTTGGCCAGCTTGGCGCAGGTGGTGGTCTTGCCGCTGCCGTTGACCCCGATGACCAGGATCACCGTGGGGCCGCTTTCGGCCATCTGCTCGGCGCACTCCCGCTCGGGGAGCATCCGGGTTATCTCGCTGCGCACGAACTCGCTGAGCTCCTCGGGGCGCTTGACTTCGCGCTGCCGGTAGGCCATCTCCGCGCGGCTCGAGAGCTCGGTCGCCAGCTTCACGCCGATGTCCGCACAGATCAGGACTTCCTCCAGCTCCTCGCTGGTGCTCGCGTCGATCTTCCGGCCGACGGACAGCACCCGCTTGAAGCCGGCGGCGATGCTCTTGCGGGTGCGGGTCAGGCTGGCCTTGAGCTTCTTCAGGAATCCGAAGGCCACGCTACTCTCCCGCCTCGTCGGCCGCGGCGGCGGCCGGTGCGGCTTCCGCTCGGGCCAGCTTCCAGTGGTTGCGGATCTCGATCAGCCAGGTCTCGGGCACGAAGGGCTCGCCCAGCGGCCGGCCCTTGAAGCTCTCTCCGTGGAAGTCCGATCCGCCGGTGCACAAGAGGTCCCGGCGGCCGGCCCAGCGTCGGTAGTGCTGGGCGGTCGGCTCGGAGTGCAGCGCGTGGCGGGTCTCCAGCCCGTCGATCCCGGCCTCGACCAGCGCGGGCAGCAGCTCGTCCTTGCCGCGCACCCCCGGATGGGCCAGGAAGGCCAGCCCGCCCGCCGCGTGGATGAGCCTCACCGCCTCGGCTGGCGTGATTATCTCCTTGGGCATGCAGGCCGGTTTTCCGTCGGCGATGTAGCGCTGAAACGCCTCCTTCATGGAAGTGGCGTGCCCGGCCTCTACGATGGCCTTGGCCACGTGGGGCCTGCCCACCGCGCCCTCGCCGGCCAGGGCGTAGACCCGTTCGGGCTCCACCGGCGCGCCGAGCGCGGCAAGCTTGCGGCACATCTTCTCGACGCGGGTCCGGCGCACCTCGCGGAAGCGGTCCAGCCCGGCGATCAGCTCGGGGCTCTGGGGATCGATGAAGAGCCCCAGGACGTGAAGCTCGGCCTCGCCCAGGTAGCTGGTGAGCTCCACGCCGGGGATCACCTCGACGTCCAGCTCGCGGCCGGCGGCGGTCGCCGGGGCAATGCCCCGGATCTCGTCGTGGTCGGTAACGGCGAGCGCTACCAGGCCGGCCGCCTTCGCGGCCCCAACCAGCTCGCGCGGCTCCAGGTCGCCGTCGGAAAACGTAGTGTGCGCGTGAAGGTCCACCCCGCGCTCTTCGGAGCTGGGCGTCTTCAGGCGCTCGGCGACCTCGGCCAGTTCGGTGAGTTGGGTGAGCACCGCGTTGACGAACCCCGGGCTGGCCTCCTCGCCGTAGCGCCGGGCCAACTCCACCGCGTCGTTGATCACCGGTCCCGGGGGCGCGTCGCGCAGGATCAGCATCTCCCCGGCGGCGACGCGCAGCGCGGCGCGCTCGGTGGCGCCCAGGCGTTCGAGACTCCAGTCGGTGACCGCCGCGTCCAGCAGCCTGTCTATCTCCGGGCGCTCGGCCAGGGCGGCCTCGACCAGCGCGCGGGCCCGGGCCCGCCGCGGGGCGTCCTTGCACAGCCAGCGGAGCATCTCGGACACGGGGCGGTCGGGACTGAAGCCGTGGGCCTCGCAGCGGTAGAGCACCAGCACCGCCAGGTGGCGGGCGCGGCTGCGCAGCGACCGGGACAGGACGCCCCGGCCCTCCGAGCCTTCGGCGCCCTCCAGGAGCCGGAACCCGCCGGCTGACTGGTTCTCCGCCCGGCCTGGCGCTTGGTCTCTGTTGGCGGGGGGGGGCTCAGGATGCATGGTCTTCGCGGCGCGGCGCGCTCATCGGCGCGGGGAGGTGGAGGGCATGGGTGTCAGTCTATTCTCTCGAGCAGGTTGACCATCTCTATGGCCGCGCAGGCGGCGGCGAAGCCCTTGTTCCCGCTCTTGGTGCCGGCGCGCTCCACGGCCTGCTCAATGGTGTCCGCGGTGATCACCCCGAAGATCACCGGCCGTCCGCTGGAGAGCGAGGCCTGGGCCACGCCCTTGGCGCACTCCGCGGCGATGTATTCGAAGTGCGGGGTGGCCCCGCGGATCACCGCGCCCAGGCAGACGACGGCGTCGTACTTGCCGCTATCGGCCAGGCGCTTGGCCACCAGGGGCATCTCGAAGGAGCCCGGAACCCAGGCGAGGGTCAGGTTCTTCTCGTCGGCGCCGTGGCGGGTCAGCGCGTCCTGAGCGCCCTCCACCAGCTTGCCGGTTATGAACTCGTTGAAGCGCCCGGCGACCAGCGCGAACCTGGCGCCCTTATTGACCACCAGCTTGCCTTCCAGTACCTCAACCATTCTCTTCCTCCCCCGCCGCGGCGATGATTCTCCCGGGGCCCGCGCGGTCTGAGAGAATAGGATAGCCGTGGGCGCGGAAATGTCCAGTGAGCCGCCGGCCGGCTACTTCCCCAGCTTCTCGACCGGTACCCGCAGGACCTTCACCCACTTGTGGTGCTTGGGCGACCAGGCCAGGGGCACGAAGTTCGGCGGACTGATGCGCGGCACCACCAGGTTCTCGATCTGCCCCTCGCCGCAGGCGGCTTCAAACGGTTTCGACCAGGATCCGTTCGCCTTGCGCAGTGCCATCATCACGCGGTCACCCTTCGAGCCGCGCTCGCACCAGGCGGCACAGAGCCGCTTCCCCGTGACGCTGAGATTGGGTGATGCGATCTTGCCCGCCGCCTTCTTCCAGGGGCCGGGCTCTTCACTCCACTGCTTCCCGTCCCAGCGCATTACCACGGCGCTCGCTGCTGGGATGAAGACCAGCCGGGTACGCGGCCCCGGCGCGTTCGAGAAGTAGAGAGCCTTGTCACTCACCCTGACCGCGGCCTTGATCGCGGATTTCTTCAGGGCGATCGTCGGCTTGGTCCAGGTTTTGCCATCATCGGTGCGCGCCCACATGAGGTGGTAGTTGGGATTGCGCCAGAAGATCGCCACGCCCTTCTCTCCGTAGGGCGCCAGGACCGGGCCGCCGCCGAGTATGGTCCGCTGATTATCGAGGAAGCCGGACTCAGACGGGCGCCGCCAGGTGCGACCGCCGTCGTCGGAACACTTGAGGCGCACGACCGTCGTTCCGTGGCGGTTCAGGTGGTCCCAGGCCGCCCATATCCGGCCGTTCTGCTCTCTGAGGACGGTGGTTTGCGCCGGGCAGTGGCGCACGTCGACGTCGACGAGGTGGAATCCGGAGCGTTCCCACTTGGCGCCGGTAAAGCTGAGTGCTCGGAAGTAGAGGTCAGAGCGCTTGCTGCCGCCCGCGCAGGTGGTGATGGTTACGCCCAAGAGGCCGCAGTTGTCGTCTAAGTAGACGCCGCGGTCGCCCTGCGCCCCGCTGGAGAGGTAGGTGGCTTTCCTGTCGCCGTCGATACCGGTCCAGGTCCTGCCGCCGTCGCGGGAGACCAGTGCGCTCTTGCCGCCACCCAGGTTGCCGCCCAGGACCATGTACCTGTTGTCGAACGCCGAGAGGCTGTGGTGCAGCTGCGAGAAGCGCGTGTAGGACATGCGTGTGTGCAGGCCCTCGATGATTGCCGGCTTCTCCAGCTTGATGGGGCTGTGGTCGGGCTTGGCCGCAATCTTCACAGGCACCGGCTCGGCCGGCTCCGCGTCGAGAAACGGTTTGCGCCAGGGGCGTTTGTCCTCGACGAACTCGAACTTGGACCTTCCCGAGGCGGGCGCGAGGCGCAGGTTGTCGAGTTGGATCTCGGTGGCGCCCTCGACCTTCTCTACCGCCAGCATGATGCCGGCCATCTTCGCGGGGTCGAGCATCTTCTGTTTCTTCGCGTCGGCGAGGTCGAAGACGACTGTGACCCATTTCCCGGCGGGCAGCTTGTAGATGCGGTCGAGATAGGGTTCGCAGTCGTCGTCCTCCAACAGAATGGAGAAACTCGCCGCGGCGCTGGTCGACCTCACGTCAACCAGCAGGCGTGCGTAGCCCGACCAGTCGCGCGGGAACATGCGCTTGAACTTCCCGAAGCTGTTGAACATCGGAATGCCCCGCAGTTGATTGGGACCGCGCCGCAGCGGCTCGGTCACGTGCGGTTTGGGCAGCAGTCGGCCCCATCTGTTCATCTCCCACTTGCCGGCGAAGCGCCGGCGTAGCGCATGCCTGCCCTGCGAGTCGGTCGAGTAGGCCAGAGTACATATGGGGTAGTCGCGCGAGGACCCCGAGCGGTAGACGGTCACGTCGCCCTTGTAACCGGCGGAAACGTGAAAGTCCTTGTTCTTCGTGAAGCGCCAGCCGGGAGGGGGCTCCTTCTTGCCGGTCCAGGCCTTGCCGGCCCAGTACCTGTAACGCCGGCTGTCTGCCGGTTTCATCTCGGCAATCTCAAAGCCGCAGAGAAGCTTCTTCCCGCCGGGCGGTTCTGCTCCGAGGCCGGTTCCCAGAATGGCGGCCGCACAGGCCGCCAGGGCGGCCATCATTCTTGCCGGATTGGATGCGCCCATGAGTTGATCCCTTCGAACTGGCTTCTCTGCTGCGCGGTGCCTGGCGCGCATTCTAGCGGAGGATGATGAGTTGCCAAGAGCCGATTGACGGACCCGGATGGGAATGCATCGGCCCGCAGGCTCCTGGAGGCCTTTGATTATCAGCGCTTTGTGCACATTTGTCCAAGAGAGTGCCAAAATGGCCGGCCGTTGCCGTATCCCGTAAGTGCCCCTGCGGGAAGGAGCTGCGGCACCACTCGATGGTCGTGCCGTAAGCATTTGTATGGCAGTCAGTTGGGAGGATTCCGCCCCTTCCGTGTGCGGATTGCACGGAATGCTGGAATTCCCGAATACCTTGACTTGACATTCCGCCCTTCGCGGGTTACATTGAATAGGCAGTGGGGCCGGCGGTCGTGTGGCCGCGGCCTCACGGAAAAGGACCTGAAGGCGTAACCCGGGAAGGAGCCCGGGGTCTCCAGCGGACGAGGCCACAGCCCATATTCATAGCTGCAGGCTGGGGTCGCCGCGGGAGCACCCGGGTCAGCCGACCAGATGCTTGTTCTGTTGACGATACTACTGATGCTGACAGTCCTCGCCGCCCTGGCGTTCAGGGGACGGCGGGTCCGTGCTCTTCAGCAGCTTCCAATTCGCAGGCCGAAACCGACGAGCCAGGACCGCCCCCTGGGTGAATCCAGGCTCCCCAGGAGCCCGCGAGACCGGTAGTCGTCACCCACAGAGCAGCGCGCGTCTTCGAGGGCCGTCCCCCGGCCCGTCCTTTTCCATAGCAGCATTGTGCTCAGCGTTCCGCCTCGGCGGGGCGCAGGAAAAGGAAGGCGACACGACACCATGATAATTGTCTGGATTCTGTGTGGAGTTGCCGGCGGCGCCCTGGTGGCGGCGCTGGTCACCTGGCTGATCGCCCGGGGTAACTTGGAGAAGCTCAGGACCGAAAAGGCTGCCTCCGAGGGCAAGATCGGCGATGCCCGCAAGGAGCTGGAGGCCTCGCAACGTGAGCTGGACGTCCGCGTCAAGGACCAGGTCTTCAAGCGCAAGGAGGCCCTGGAGAAGGAGCTCGACGATCAGCGCGGAGCGGTCAAGACCCAGGAGGGCCGCCTGGAGAAGCGCGAGGACAACCTCGACCGCAAGCTGGCCATGATCGACAAGAAGGAGCGCTACCTCGATGACCTCGAGCAGCGCTCGGCCAAGCGCGGCGAGGAGACCACCGAGAAACTCAAAGAGGCCGAGGAGTCCCTCGAGGAGCAGAACCGGGCGCTGCGGCAGATTTCGGGCATGAGCCAGGAGGAGGCCCGCGGCGCGGTCATGGAGCGGGTCAACCATGAGCTCGACGAGGAGATCAACGACCTCAACGAGCGGCGGCTCCGCCGGGCCCGCGAGGAGAGCGAGTCCCAGGCCTCCCAGCTCATCGTCCAGGCCATGCAGCGCTGCGCGGCCGAGACCGCCTCGAACAATCTGGTTGCCACCGTCGATCTGCCCAGTGACGACATGAAGGGCCGGATCATCGGCCGCGAGGGTCGCAACATCCGCGCCTTCGAGAAGGCCACCGGCGTCGACGTGATCGTTGACGACACCCCCGGCGTGGTGGTGGTCTCGGGCTTCAACAGCGTCCGGCGCGAGACCGCCCGGCTGGCGCTGACCAAGCTGGTCACCGACGGGCGCATCCACCCGGCGCGCATCGAGGAGGTGGTGGCCGGCACTGAGAAGGAGATGGAGCAGCTCATCGAGGAGGCCGGGCGCCAGGCGGCCATGGACTTGGGCCTGGGCAACCTGCCCCCCAAGCTGGTCAGCGTGATCGGGCGCCTCAGGTACCGGACCAGCTTCGGGCAGAACGTGCTTCAGCACTCGGCGGAGGTATCCGCGCTGTGCGGCTTGCTGGCCGCGGAGCTCAAGCTGGACGTGCTGCTGGCCAAGCGCGTGGGGCTGCTGCACGACATCGGCAAGGCCCTGGACCAGGACATGGAGGGCACCCACCCGTCTATCGGCGCGGACCTGGCCAGCAAGGCCGGCGAGAAGCCGGTGGTGGTCAACGCCATCGCCGCCCACCACGAGGACGTGCCCGCCGAGAGTCTCTACGCCATCCTGGTGCAGGTGGGCGACGCCATCAGCGCCTCGCGCCCCGGTGCCCGCCGCGAGAGCCTGGAGCGCTACATCAAGCGCCTGGAGCGCCTGGAGGAGATCGCCAACACCTACGAAGGGGTGGAGAAGGCCTTCGCCATCCAGGCCGGGCGGGAGCTCCGCGTGATCGCCAAGGCCGGCTCGCTCTCGGAGCGCGACTGCATCCGCATCTGCCGTGAGGTCGCCAAGGAGATCGAGGAGGAACTCAACTATCCCGGCGAGGTCAAGGTGACCATGATCCGCGAGAACCGCTTCGTGGAGTACGCGCGTTGAGGGGAGCCACGGCACTGCTGCTGCTCGCCGCCGCGCTGGCCGCGCCCGCCGCCGGCGGCGAGCCGGAGAAAAAGCCTGTCGCCAAGCCCGTCAAGCTCCACTGGCACATGCCCCGGCAGATCAACACCGGGTCCCTGGGGGACCTGCGGTACGGCACCGTGCCCTTCGACGTGGTCAGGGTCAAGCTCCGGCTGTGCGTCTCGGTGATCTCCGGTGGAAGAGGTCAGGCACAGTTCTTCGGGCGCAGCCCCGAGGGCCTGTGGGTCGAGCTGGCCGGCTCCACCGAGGCCCGCCAGATCTCGCGCTGGGCCAACCTCGGCGACCGCGTCGTGGCCGTCATCGGTGGCCAGAACGGAATCCAGGCCACGGTCATCGCCCCGGACGCGGCCAAGGACAAGAAGGTGCAGACCTTCGACATCCTGATGCCGGAGGACCCCAAGGAGCCCTGGGGCCGGCGTCGCGGGCGGGTCAACGTCCTGGGGCTGGACCTGGCCGCCGCCGACGGCAAGCTCTTCGCGCTCTACAGCCGCAGCAGCTACGACGCCAGCGGGAGGCAGAGGAGCGATGTGGGCGTGTGCACCTCGGCTGACGGCGGGAAGACCTGGTCGAAGCCCAACGTGCTGGCCAAGAGCGACGGCTCCTCTTCCCAGGGACGCCGCCTGGCCATCTGGGCCGGCGCCAGGAACCTCCACGTGCTCTACGCGCCCCTCGGCAGCGGCAGCGCGAAGCTCAAGCACTCTACCAGCGCCGACGCCGGGAAAACCTGGAAGGACGCCCCGGAGTTGCCCGCGCCGGCCGAGGGCAAGCAGCTCTTCGCCGTTCGCGTCTTCAAGGACGGCCCGGAGGTCTACCTGGTGGGCACGGAGAGCAGCAGCGGCGGGGGGGCCTGGGTCTACCGCAGTTCCGACGGCGGGACCAAGTGGGCCAAGCCCCTGGCCATCGGCTCGGTCAAGCTCACCAGCGCCGGGTCCGATGCGCTGAGCGGCTGCCACCTGGCCGTCGGCAAGAAGCTGCTGGCCTTCGGCAACGGATGGGTCAAGGGCAAGTATCACCGGAGTGCCGGGCGCTCGCGATACACCTACTCGGCCAAGGGGGCGCTGCTGCTCAGCCGCGACGACGGCGCGAGCTGGCACGTAGAGACGTTCACCGCCGGCCTCAAGGGCAGCGTCTTCTGTCCGCTGGCGGCGCCAAGCCCCGGCGGCGGCCTGGACCTGGTCTTCGGATGGACCGGCAAGGGCGGTCAGTCGCCGGCGTTCCTCTATCGCCGGGCCACGCTCCGGCCGCCTCCCGGGCAGGACGCGGCGATGAAGGCGCTCCTGGCCAAGCACATCGAGAACCTCGCCGCGGTGGATTACCGTGCCCGCGAGCGGGCCGCGGCGGCGCTCCGAGGCATGGGCCTGGCCGCACTGCCCGCCCTGCGCAAGGCCGCGACGGACAAGGACACCGAGCGCAGCCTGACCGCCGAGGACTTGCTCAAGAAGATGACCCCCCCCTGGTGGAAAGGACCCTAGCTCTTGAGCGACTTCAACGTCCTGGCCGTGGGCGACGTGGTCGGTTCCCCCGGGCGCCGCGCGGTCCGCGAGCTGCTGCCCGGCCTTCGCGAGACCGAAAACATCGACCTGGTGGTGCTCAACGCCGAGAACGCCGCCGGCGGCTCGGGCCTGACCCCGGAGATCGTGGCCGATCTCCTGGACGCCGGTTGCGATTGCCTGACTACCGGCGACCACATCTACAAGAACCGTTCGATCATGGAAATCATCAACAGTGAGCCGCGGCTGGTGCGCCCCGCGAACATCTCCACTCACGCGGCCGGCCGGGGCCACACCGTGCTGAAGACCGGCGGCGGCCCCCGGGTGGCGGTGATCAATCTGATGGGCCGGGCCTTCATCGGTCCCGCCGACAATCCCTTCACCTGCGCCGAGCGCCTGCTGGTCGAGTTGGACGGCGCCGCCGACCTGGTCCTGGTCGACTTCCACGCCGAGGCCACCGCCGAGAAGATGGCCATGGGTCACTTCCTCGACGGCAAGGTCGCCGCCCTGTGGGGCACGCACACCCACGTGGCCACCGCCGACGAGTCGGTCCTGCCCCGCGGCACCGGCTACATCACCGACATCGGCATGACCGGCGGACACGCGGGGGTCATCGGCCGCCGCGCCGCCGAGGTCATCGAGCACCTGCGCACGGACATGCCCACCCGCTGGGACATCGCCAAGGTCGACGTGCGCCTCTCCGGCGCGATATTCTCCATCGACGCCGAGGGCGGCCGCTGCAACTCCGTCCGGCGGGTGCAGGCCAAGCTGGAATAGGCAGCTCATGGGCTCTTCCGAAGGCCGCAAGATATACACGGTCAGCGAGCTGGCCGGGGGCGTCAAGGCGCTCATCGAGTCGACCTACGGCCGCGTGTGGGTCCAGGGCGAGGTCAGCAACCTGCGCCAGCCGCCCAGCGGGCACCTGTACTTCTCGCTGAAAGACGAGAACGCGGTGCTCGGCGCGGCCATCTTCGGTGGGTGCCGCCGGGTGCCCTCGGCGAAGCACCTGGTCGAGGGCCGGAAGGTCCTGGTCCGCGGGCGCTTCACCACTTACGAGCGCTCCGGCCAGTACCAGATAATTGTCGAACGCGTCGAGCCCCTGGGGCTCGGCGAGCTCCAGGAGAAGTTCGACAAGCTCAAGAAGAAGCTGGCCGCCGAGGGGCTTTTCGATGAGGCGCGCAAGCGGCCCCTCCCGCAGATGCCCTTTACAGTGGGACTGGTCACCAGCCCCACCGGCGCGGCCGTCAGGGACATGATCGACGTCCTCACCAGGCGCTTCGGGCGCATTTCCATCATCCTGGCTCCGGCCCGGGTGCAGGGCGCGGCCGCCGCCGGGGAGATCGCCGCGGCCATCGGCCTCCAGAACAAGCTGGGCCGCGCCGAGGTGCTCATCGTCGGCCGCGGGGGCGGGTCGGTCGAGGACCTCTGGGCCTTTAACGAGGAGCCCGTCGTGCGCGCGGTGGCCGGCAGCCGCATACCGGTCATAAGCGCCGTGGGCCACGAGATCGACTACACGCTCTGCGACTACGCCGCCGACCTGCGCGCGCCCACCCCCTCGGCCGCCGCCGAGCTGGCCGTGCGCCGCGAGGCGGAGGTCCTGGAGGAAATGGCCGGGGCCGCCTACCGCCTGTGCACCGCGCTCTCAAGGGTCGCCGAGTCGGCCCGCGCGCGCCTGGCGGAGCTCTGCGCCGCGCCAGCCTTCTCCCGCCCGCTGGACGAGCTGGTCGGCGCCCGGCGCCAGCGGCTTGACGAGCTCTCGCTGCGTCTGGGTTCGGCGGCACGCGAGGGACTCTCCGGCGCGCGGGAGCGGACCGCCGCGCTTTCCGGCCGGCTGGCGGGTCTGAGCCCCCTGGCGGTGCTGAAGCGTGGGTACTCGGTGACGCTTGACGAAACCGGCCGGCCGCTGGCGAGCGCCGCGGGCGCGCGCGTCGGCTCGCGCATCGAAACCGTGCTGGCCCGGGGGAAACTCTTGTCCAAGGTCGAGGAGGTTCAGGATGGCGAAGCAGAAGGCTGAGAAGGCCGCGGTCAGTTTCGAGAAGGAACTCGACCGGCTCGAGAAGATCGTCGAGAAGCTGGACGGCGAGATGCCCGGCCTCGACGAGTCCATCAAGCTTTACGAGGAAGGCGTCAAGAGCCTCAAGGCCTGCCAGAAGCGGCTGGCCGAGGCCGAGGCGCGCATCAAGACGCTGACCGCAGGCGCCGGCGAACCGCAGCTCAACGACTTTGACGCGGAAGCAGCAGAAGGGGATGAGGTCGAGGACGAGGCCCCTGCTCCGCCTTCCTCTCGCCGCAAGCGCAAGCCGCGCGGGAGAGGGCTGTTCTAGCGACAGCATCGAAAGACCTGGTACTACGCCGCCGCCGCGAAGAATATAGAGCCGTACGGGGGCCGCAACTTCCGCTTTCCGGCCGCAAGTCGCAGAATCCCTAAAGCGTGAACACACCCCCTTCCGATAGATACTACGTCCCGGGCCACTTCGGACGGGACGGCGCTGAGACTGCAGGTGGCCGTGCCGGGGAGATGGACTTCCCGGCGGAGTTCGGCCGGCGGGCGGTGGGGCGCCGTCCGGTCGCACGGGGGAAGCTTGGGGAACTGGAGGTCGGGAGAGGTCGTCCGCCGCGCCAGGAGCATCAGCCGCCACCAGCTGTACGTCTACGGAGTCATGGGGCTGATCCGACCCGCGGGACGCACCGCCACCGGGCGCTGGCTCTACGACGACGAGATCTTTCGTCGGCTCGCGGAGATAGCCAGGCTCAAGCGCCGGGGCAGGACCCTCCAGCAGATCCGCAGGGAACTCTCCCCCCAGGGCAGTTGAGGGGAAGATCGAGACAGAGACATGGCCAACAAACGAGACATCACCAAGAGACCCCGCCGCGCGCTCTCCGCCGACGAGCGCCAGCAGCTCTTCCGCGAGTTCAAGCTGGGCATCTTCGCCCTGATCGCCCTGGTGGTGCTGGTGGTGGCGCTGCGCGACCACGGCCGCTCGGGGAAGGCCGGGGATCGCGTGCGGGACGAGGATACCAAGAGCGGCGCCAAGCTGCTCAAGGTGGTGTGGAAGCCGCGGGCCGCAAGGGGGGAGCGGCCCGAGGCACCGCGCCGCGATGAGCGCCGCCGGCCCGAGGATCGCGATCGCCGCGAGCCGCCGCGCCGCGTCCGGCCCGCGCCGCCGTCGCGACCCACCTACCGCAACTACGTGGTCAAGAGAGGCGACCGGCTGTGGAAGATCGCCGAGAAGTACTACGGCGACGGCCGGCTCTGGCGGCGCATCGCCAAGGCCAACCCGGGGATCAATCCCAATAGGCTGAAGCGCGGCGCGATCCTGCGCATACCGCTGCGCGGCTCGGCCACCGCGCTGGCCGGGGGGCCGCGCCTGGCCGGGGCTGATCGTCTGCTGCATTCGCCCACTTCCGTTCGATAATCGGGGCGGCCATCGGCCGCTCCACCGAGGGGCCCGTGCCGGGGGGGGCGCGGGCTTCCTCATTTATTTCAGGCTTGCTCGCTCCAGGCGCGCTCGGCCTCCTCGACGCTCGGATAAATGCTCAACAGCTCGCCGAGCCCGATGGCGCGGACGACCTTCTCGACCATGGGGCGCAGGTCGGCCAGGGCCAGCTCGCCGCCGGCGGCGCGCAGGGACTGGTAGAAGAGCATCAGGTCGCCGACCGCCCGGCTGTTTATGTACTCCAGCTCGGAGGCGTCGAAGATCACCCGGCGGGGCTTGGCCTTGCGCAGTTCGACGAGCCGGGCGGCGAAGGGCGCGTTGTCGGCGCTCTGCACCGAGCCGGCCACTTTCAAGAGGGTTATCTCTCCACGGGTGTCGGTCTTGAAGCTGATCATGGTGCGATGCTCCCGGGCCTCTTGGCCCTGCGCGGAATCCTGAAGTAAAAGAGGCTGCCCTCCCCGGGCGCGCCCTCGGCGCCCACCGAACCTCCGTGGGACCGGGCGATCTGCCCGGTGATGTACAGGCCCAGCCCGGTGCAGGGGTCGCCGTGCGCCGGCCGGGCGCTGCCCCGGAAGAAACTGGTGAACAGCTTCTCTTTGTCCTTCTCGGTGAGGCCCGGCCCGGTGTCGCTGACCGAGACCTCCACCCAGTCGGCCTCGCCGTCGGAGGCCAGCACCACGGTCCCGCCGGACGCGGTGAACTTGAGGGCGTTGGACAGGAAGTTATTTATCATCTGGCCCACGCGGCCGCGGTCGGCGAGCACCTTCCCGGCCTGGGGCGAGAGCCGCGCGTCGATGGTCACCTCGCGGTGGATGGCCGTGGCGAAGAGCCCGGCGAGGATGTCTTCGGCCAGGTCGTTGAGGTCGAACTCCTCGAGGCTGAGCCGGGCCCCCGGATGACTGAGGCGCGAGGCGTCCAGCACTCCGGAGACCAGCGCGTCCATCGCGTTGACGTTGCGGTGCAGGGTGGCCACCAGCGTGGTGGCCGTGGGGGACACCCGCCCGGGCTCATCGAGCATCTCGGCGATGAGCCGCAGGCTGGAGAGCGGGGCACGCAGGTCGTGGGTGGCCACCGCCAGGAACTTGTCACTGGTGGCGCCGAGTTCCTCGACCTGGCGGCGCAGGCGCCCGACCTCGGCGCGCAGTTCGGCGAGTTCCCCATCCCCGACGGCGTTCATGGAAGTGATTCTATACCCGCCGGCCGCCGGGGTCAAGCCGGCCCGTCGCGACTTCTATGATCCTTTTTACCGCCAAGACGCCAAGGAACAGAAAGACCCTTAACCGCCAAGGCGCCAAGCGAGTCCGGACCGCGGACCGGCTCGGCGGCATCGCGGGAAGTGCTCGCCGCGTTCAAGCCCTTACAGTTTCTCATCTCTTGCTGTTCTTGGCGTCTTGGCGGTTGATCCTTTCTGTTAGGCGGTTGATCCTTCATGTTCCAATGCATGTGCCGCCGGTGCACCAAGAGCGTCCGCGCCGCGCGGGCGGCGAGGTGTCGGTCGGGGTCGAACGCGAGGTCGGTGAGCTTCCTGATTGCCCTCGCTGCATAGAAGCGCGCGGTTTCAAGACGGGCAGTGCGCCAGTGCCGGTCCCAGTCTTTTGCGTACAGGAAAGGCCAGCGGGCGACTTCCTCGTGATGGCGGCCAATCTCGGCGGCCGTTGAGAGCAGGTCTTCGCCCTGCGCCCGGCAGCAGGCCAGTTGGATGATGAGGACGCGCAGCTCTTCGGGTGGGTCACCAACCGACATCACCACAGAGTACACGGAGGACACGGAGTCGCACGGAGGACCATCCAGGTTATCCGCGGCGGTGAACTCGGCTGAATCGGGGCTGTCAATCCGCGACCCAAGCTCGGTCCTCTGCGCTTCCCTCTGTGTACTCTGTGTCCTCTGTGGTAAGTATCTTCGTCTTCGTCTTTCGATGTGCCTGCGATGCACCAGCAATTCGCGCGCGGCTTTTTCGGCGGCGTGGACGTTCTCACCTTCGAGGAGCACGTTGAGCGCCTTGAACATCTGGCCTTCGGCTTCCTGAAGCGCGAGCTTCTCGGCGCGCTCGTAGAGCGGTTCCCAAATCTCGGGGTAGTCAAAGGGCAGGCGGGCAAGGGCGGACGCGGTGTGCGGCGTCCGCGCGGCGATTGTCCCCCACGAAATCCCGCGCGCGCGCATGCGGGCGGCGTGGATGAGCAGATCGCGGGGGAAGGGAAGCTCCCGGCTGGCCGTGTCCTTTATCACGGGGTTCGCTCCTTTGATAACTGGCAACTACTATAATATACACCGACCGCGCCAGACTGTCAAGTAGATAATGCAGAAGAATGCAGAGAAAATGTAAGCGACTGTGCAAGTGACGGTTAAAAGCGCACAAAAGGTCGATTTCGAGCCTGATACATGCTCGCGTCTTCTGGTAACGGGCACCCGGCTGCTCACAACTGAGGTAAGCCTTGACTTCGGCCCGGGGTCTGGATATGCTGAATGCGAAAGGGGTATCCGCATGGCGGCGAAGAAGAAGCGCGCCAAGAAGAAAGAGACGAGCGCCAAGCCCGCGCGCCGGCGGAAGTCGTCCGCCCTTGTGGACACGCGGGTCATATACTGTGGTGACAATCTGGAGCAGTTGAGCAAGCTGCCCGGGCACTGCGTTGACCTCGTCTACATCGACCCGCCGTTTAACTCCAATCGGAACTACGAGGTATTCTGGGGCGAAACCAAGGAGAAGCGCTCCTTCGCGGACCGCCACGCATCGACGCAGGCCTACATCGAATTCATGCGCCCGCGCTGCGAACAGCTTCACCGCGTCCTCAAGAAGACAGGTTCGTTCTACTACCACTGCGACTGGCACGCCAGCCATTACGTCAAGGTAATGCTTGACCAGATATTCGGAGAGAACCAGTTTCAGAACGAGATTGTATGGAAGCGCACGAGTGCCCACAGTAGCGCCAAGCGTTACGGGCCGGTGCACGACGTCCTCCTCTTCTATACCGCCTCCCAGCAGTATACCTGGAACAAGCAATACCAGCCCTACAGCCCGGAGTACATTGAAACGTTCTTCGATCAGCGCGATCCCGATGGAACTCGCTGGAAGCGAACAGATCTTACGGGTGATGGTGTACGAAAGGGAGAAACGGGCAAGGTGTGGCGGGGAATCGATGTAACCGCTAAAGGACGGCACTGGGCTTACCGGCCAAGTGACTTGGAGAAGCTCGACGCCGAAGGCCATATCCATTGGCCCAAGAAGGAAGGCGGAATGCCCCGGCTCAAGCAGTACGCCAAGGACCTTCCCGGCGTACCACTTCAGACGGTCTGGACAGACATTCGGCCGCTGCACAACCTCGCAATTGAACGCCTCGGCTACCCTACCCAAAAGCCCCTGGCGCTTCTTGATCGCATCCTCAAGGCCAGCAGCAACAAGGGCGACATTGTTCTGGACGCCTTCTGCGGTTGCGGGACCGCTCTTGTGGCCGCGCAGGAACTCAAGCGGCAGTGGATCGGGGTTGATGTTTCCCCCACGGCCTGTCGGGTGATGGCCAAGCGCCTGCGCGACGTGTGCAAGCTGGACGAGAACGAAGAACTCTGGCGCATCGGCCGCGGCTTCGTGGTCCGCAACCTGCCCTGGTCGGAGAAGAAGCTGCGCGAAATCCCGCCGTTCGAGTTCGAGAACTGGGCGGTTATTGCCATCGGCGGTACACCCAACAAAGCCAAGGTCGGCGACATGGGCATCGACGGCCGCATTTACCCCGTCTCGGCGATGCCGACGAAGATGAAGGGGAAGAAGGGAGACCAGCCCGAACTGGGCTTCATGGACAAGTGGTACCCCATCCAGGTCAAGCAGAAGGACAAGACCGGACGCCCGGACATAGACTCGTTCGAGGCTGCAATGGTCCGCGAGGACCGCGAGAAAGGCTACTTCGTCAGCTTCGACTACACCAGCGACGCGCTAAAGGAAATAGATGCCTTCTTCAAGCACACCGGCAAGTCCATAATCCCGTTCACGGTCAAGGAAGTCCTGGAAGGCGGAATCGCCAGGAAATTGGCGTGAGAAGTTTGGGTTGGAATCGACAGAAGGATGAGTCACGGGGGGGCAAATGATGGATGTGAACTGCCCCCCGGAAATGTCGCGCCAACACGAAGTAGTGCCCCGCCTATTTCTTGTCTGCCTTTCTTTCGGCGGGGTCGTAGTGAAAGGAAGCGTTGATCTTCTCAACGCGCGGTTCGCTACTTCCCCAGTCCTGGACACCGCAAGTAGATTCGCCAAACACTGACTCATGCTCCTTCGTGAAGGGAACAGGGTAGTGATGTATGGTAAACGTGTTTGCACCCTTCTTCATCCATGAATCGCTTTGGCAACACGGTATCATGAACTGGAAGCGCAGGTTGCTGCTGGCAATCATGCACCACAGAAAGGGCGTCGGCTCGTCATTCTTGCGCTTGAGGAGCATAGCTGTACCTTTGCGATAAGGCGTCGGGCCTGGCGTGAAGGATATGCAGACCGGAAAGGAACTCAACTGGAACTCTGCCCTGTTCATGAGCCAAGCAATTGCATTATCGCATTCCTGTAGAAGTGGCAACGGCACTATCGACACGGCGGCTTTGACCAAGGCTTTGGCGGCGCGTAATGGAACGTAAGGCTGTGTCTTCATGTCGCTGGGGAGGTGCAGCGTTCCTGGCCCGGCGGGTGAACTTTCAGGCTTGCCTGTGTCGGAGGGCATGTTGATATGGAGACCACCTTCCTTCATTGCGATCTTGAAAGCGCCGTCCTTGTAGCCGGGCGTTCCCCGTTTCCCGGATATCCGACACAGAGATCGCATTGGGCCATACCACTTGGCGAGGTGGTCTTCATATGCATGGGCAAAGAAGGCGTTGCACTCGTCGCATTCGTTCATCGAGAAGATGGACTTGTTGCCCATAAGTTCCGGGATGGCATGAGCTGTATTGCGGAAAGTGGCGTCGCCTTTTGACTTGCCGCAAAACCGGCAGTTCCTTTCCTCCGCGCACGTGTGGTCCTGCAAGCGTATCGGTCGTTCAGCCACCAACCGATGCTTGGTGACAACATCATATTGCTCGTAGAATGCGAACCTCTCCATGTTCTTCTCGGAAAAGCAACGTCCGGCTTGGCTTTCGGCATTAGAGCCACTCATGCTCATCTTGAGTCTCCCGCGCTCCTAATCCCCACCGCTTGCCCGCCGGCCGCCAGCGGTTTCGTTAAAAGAAAACGCTACCGCCTGGTCCCCACCTTGCGGATATCCTCCAGCATTCTGCGCGCCTGGGGGAACACCGAGGTCTGGCCCGGATAGGTCACCATGAAGCGGTCGAGCACCGCGCGGGCCTCGGCGAACTTCCCGGCCTTCTTCAACAGCCGCGCCTTCTCCAGCTCGGCCTCGGCGGCCTTGGGCCCCACGTCGCGGTACTCGGCGATGAACCTGTCGAGGTCGGCGGCGCGGTACTCGGGGGCCACCTTCATGGCCCGCTGCAGGCGGTCGGCGGCGGCCTTCTCCCGCGCGCGGCGGATGGTCTTCATCTCCGCGGCGCCGGGGCGGCAGTCGATGCGCGCGGCGGTTACCCGGCCGGTGGTGAGCGCCAACTCCAGCGACAGGCGCCAGCCGGTGATCTCTCCGGAGGCCAGCCCGTCGAGCAGCTCCCGGGGCAGCGCCGACCGGCCCGCGGCGCTCTGCGTGCCCCAGCGCACCTCGCCGTCGCGGAGTTCGAGTTCTATCCCCTCCGCCGGCCGCGCGGACGGTTCGGCGTCCTTCACTTTGGCCAACTCGCGATCGGCCCATTGCGGCCCGGCCGCCTCCAGGCGCAGGGGACCGAGGACGCGCTCCGCGCCGTCGCGCATGACCGGCGTGAGGGTCAGGGCGGTCTTCTCCGCGGCCCCGGAGAGCTCGAAGGCCGCCCGGAAGTTCCCCGCGAATACCGGGAGCCAGTTGAGGCGGGCGGGCGAGCTCTTCTCGGTGATGTTCCAGTCGCGCGCGGAATCCTTTTTCGAGAAGTCGTAGTGAAGGCGCAGGCAGCCGGGCAGCGTCTCGCGGACCCGCGCGGAGAAGGGCCCGCCCCGGACGCAGTCGCGCCCGGCCTCGCCCACCAGCTTGCCGAGCACCTCGCGGCGCGCGGAAACGTAGGCGGTGCGGCGGGCATCGGCCAGCAGGCGTCCCAGGCCGCGGAGGGCGCTGGCAGGCTGGCCGCTTGCCAGCAGCGCCCGGACCTTGGTCTCCAATGCTTCGGCCGCGGCCTCCTGGTCCGGGGAGGCCAGGAAGTTCATCTCCTTGCGGTGGGCGGCGGTCCTGGCGCGCATTCCGGCGGTCTTCTCGGCGGCGGCCAGGTACTTCTCGGCCTCGGCCATGTCCCGTGCGCTCACGTAGAGCAGCGCCATGCCCAGCTGGTCGTGGGCGCTGCGCCGGGTGACCACCTGCTTGGCCAGGGCCAGGAGCTCCGACTGCTTGAGCTTGTTCCACTCGATGAGGGTCAGCACCCCATTGCCGCCCCCGTCGACCATGACCAGCCCGCCGAAGTTGGCGTTGGTGACCAGCAGACCCAGCGGATTGTCCCGGAAGGCGCTGTCCGCCAGCGGCGGCTTCCTCTTCTTGAGGTCCGCGAATATCCGGAGCTGAAAGCGCAGCAGGCTGCGGGCGCGTTTGGCGGCCAGCTCCAGGCGCAGGCGGGCGCGGCTGCCCTTCGGCGCCTTGCGGGCCGCTGCGTCCAGGTCGTTGGTCGCCCCGCGGAAGTCCCAGCGGGCCATCTTCTTCTCGGCCGCGGGCAGTTCCCTGGCGATCAGCCGCGACTCGGCGCTCAAGCCCACGGCGCTCTCGGCGGCGGCCTTGCGCGCGTTGGTGAGGCCACTGGCGGCGGCCGCCTTCCAGTCCCGGCACCTGGCGAAGTCTTCTCCGGCGACTTCCTTCAGGAGCCCTTCGGCGCGGTCGAAGCGCTCGGCGGCCAGCAGCCCGGCGAAGCGTCGCCCGAGCCCGTTGATCTCTCCGCCGGCGCGCGCGGCCAGCGCGGCCCGCTGGCGGGTGACTCCCTTGGCCGCGGCGGTCCCCGGCCAGAGCCGGGCGGTCCCCTCGACGAACCGCAGCGCCCGGCCGGGACGGCCCCAGGCCAGGGCCTGGTTGGCCAGCCAGCTGCGCCGGGCCAGCTCGCGCCCGGCCAGGAACTCCATCCTGGCGACCAGCTCGGAGCGCAGCTGCTCGAGCGCCGGGGCCAGCTTGCCGGCCTTTGCGAGGTGCTGGTCGCAGCGCGCCAGCGCGTCGGCGTAGGCGGCGGGGTCCTCGGAGGTCAGCACCGGGCGCAGGAGCGCCAGCAGCTCGCGGATCTTCGCGTCGTTCGGCGCGTCGCCGTTCTTGGGCGTCGTCCCGTTCCCGCCGTTGGGGGGGGGCTCGACGTTCCCGCCGTTGATGGGGGGCTCCGGTACCAGCCGGGGGGCCAGCTCCGGCGGCTTCTTCCCGCGGCCGGTGAGCTGCACGGCGAAGCCGATCACCGCCAGGGCGGCCAGCGCCCAGGCCGCGGTCTGGACCAGCGCCGCCGGCCCCGACCCGCCCAGGAGGCTCGCGCCGGGGCGCGTCCGCGTGTTGCGGCGCGAGCGCCGCCGGCCGCCGCGGCTGCCTTCGAGCTCCTTGCGGACCTGGTCGATCTCGTCGAGCAGCGCCAGCGCGCCGGATGGGCGGCCGTCGGGGTCGCGGGACATCATCCGCTCGATGAGGTCGCTGAGCGCGGCGGGCACTTCGGGGCAGAGTATCGATGGGGGGATCAGCCGGTCGCTGGCCGCGCGCATCAGCACCTCCACCGAGCTGGGGCCCTCGAAGGGCAGCTTGCCGGTGGACAGGTGGTAGAGCGTGGCGCCCAGCGCGTAGATGTCCGTGCGGGTGTCCACCCGGCTGGAGTTGCGGGCCTGCTCCGGCGCCATGTAGTAGGGGGTGCCGCAGCCCAGGCTGGACTGGCTGGCGCTGGTCACGTCGGCCAGGCGCTTGGCCAGGCCCAGGTCGGTGACCTTGATGTCCCCGCGCGGGGTTAGGATTATGTTGTCCGGCTTGATGTCCCGGTGGACGATCTTGCGCTTCTCCGCGGCGCGCAGCCCGGCGGCCACCTGGCGGGCGATGTCCAGGGTATCGGCGGTCTTGAAGCGGCCCCGGGCCAGGAGCTCCCGGGAGAGCGTGCGGCCCTCGACGTACTCCATGCCGATGAAGAAGTGTCCCTCGGCCTGGCCGACCTCGTGTACCCCGACGATGTTGGGGTGGTTGATCTGCCCGGCGGCGCGCGCCTCGCGGATGAACTGCTTGATGTACTTGCGGTCGCGGGTGAGGTGCGCGGCGAGGATCTTGAGGGCTACTACGCGATCCATGTTGAGCTGCTTGGCCTTGTAGACCACGCCCATGCCCCCGCGGCCGATGCGCTCCAGGACCTCGTAGCGGCCCAGCCGCCGGGGGACCTCGTGCAGCCCGCTCTGGGCGTCGTTGACGGCGCCCTCGACCTCCTTTATGCGCTCGCGGAGCTTCATGTCCTGGTCGTCGTTGATGGTGCCCTGGCCGACCAGCATCTCGCCGATGTGCGGCGCGGTGCCCCCGGCCTCGGCGATGCGCCGGAGAAGCCCCAGGGCCCGCTGGACCTCCACGGGGGTGGCCAGGCGCTCCAGGAGCGCCATGCGCGCGTATTGCAGATCGGTTTCGCGGGGCTTGTACAAGCCGCTACCCCCCGCCCTTCTCCCGGCCCAGCGCCGCGCCGATCTCCTTAAGCGGCCACCGCCGGCCGCGGTTCACCCCGGGGCACTCTCGGCCCAGGCGCTCCCAGCCGGCCGGCCGGTGCAGGTGCTCCGGCCAGAAGGGGAACGTGCGGCACTGCACGGGCCGGGCCTCGTAGGCCAGGCAGCCGTCGGCGCCCAGGAGGATGCAGTCGCCGTCGGGACGCTCGCGCAGGGAGGTCCGTCCGCCGGCCTTTCGGCAGTACTCCCCCCTGAAACCCTCCGCGTCCCGGCCCAGCGCGGCGGCCAGCGCGGCGACCTCGGCCTCCGAGACCCACACGTAGCCCGGCTCGCCGCGGCAGCACGCGCGGCAGAGCTGGCATTCGAAGCAAAGCCCGTCTCGGTACCAGGGTGAGGGCATCGCGGGATCCCTATTCGCCGGCGGCCTTGCCGAGCGCCCTCCGGGCCCGGACGGCGCGCGCCCGGCGGCCCAGGTCCCAGATCAGGAAGCCGATTACGTAGCCGCCGGCGAGCGCGGTGGCGGCCACCTGCGGGAAGCCCACCAGGCAGACCACCGCGGCCAGCAGGAGCATGAAGGGCCACAGCCGCTTGCGTCCGGTGAAGAGGTAGTTTCCCAGGTGCATGTAGCGCACCCGGCTGATCATCAGCCAGGCCAGGAGCAGCAGCAGTCCGGGCAGCACCAGGGTGAGCCACGAGACATAGCGCTGGTCGATGCCCAGCCCGTCGCCCTTCTGGGTGAGCCAGTGGTAGAGCAGCACCGGGCTGACCGCCATGCCCGCCGCCGCCGGGCTGGGCAGGCCCACGAAGTAGTTCGTGCCCTTCTCGCCGACGCTGCCGTCGGTGGGGTTGACGGCCTCCACGTTGTAGCGCGCCAGGCGCACCGCGGCCGAGGCGGCGTAGAGGGCCAGCATCACCCAGCCGACGCGCTTCAGGGGCACCGGCCAGCCGCCCAGGTCCAGGACGGTAAGGGCCAGCACCGCCGGGGCCAGCCCGAAAGACACTATGTCGGAAAG
Organism: uncultured bacterium; assembly: GCA_965370045.1. Classification (GTDB taxonomy): domain Bacteria; phylum Planctomycetota; class SZUA-567; order JAKLDR01; family JAKLDR01; genus CAZONU01. The sequence goes on from CBDUSI010000009.1 coordinate 56,278, forward strand.
CGAGTCGAGCTGGGCGCCGAAGCGGCTGGTCAGCTTGGCCATGCGCGCCACCCGGCCGTCGAGCACGTCGAAGACCATGGCCGCGAAGATGAAGACCACCGCGTAGGTGTGCAGGCGGTTGATCTCCTGAGCGTAGAAGATCGCGCCGTCGACGTCAGGCACCGCTTCCAGGAGGGCCACGGCCTGCCCGGCGCGCAGCGACATGGTGATCGACCAGAACCCGCATATCAGGTTGCTGAGGGTCAGCAGCGTGGGCAGCGGGTTGACTCGCTTCACGAGACGACTCCCATCAGGGTGTGCCCGGCGGCCACGTGCTGGCCGAGCTTGACTTTGAGGTCGACCTTCCTCTCGAGAGGTACGCAGAGGTCGGTGCGCGAGCCGAACTTTATCATCCCGAAGCGCTCGCCGAGCGAGAGTTCGTCGCCCTCCTTGGGGATGCAGACGATGCGCCGGGCGATGGTGCCGGAGATCTGGCGGACCAGCACGCGAATCGGCCCGCCGCCGGGCGCGCCGGAGGCGATGACCAGCGCGTTGGCCTCGTTGCGGCCGCCGCAGTCGGCCCGGCGGGCGTCGAGGTACTCGCCCTTGCGGTATTCGATCTTCTCTATCCGCCCGGAGCAGGGCGCGCGGTTGAGGTGCACGTCGAAGACCGATAGAAAGATGGACACCTTAAAGGCCCGACCTCCGAGCAGCGGCTCGTCGACCTCGCCAATGAAGTCGACCTTGCCGTCGGCCGGGGCCAGCAGCGCCCCGTCGGGCACGGGTGTTTCCTCGGGAACGCGCAGCGGATCACGGAAGAAGGCCAATACGTATAGAAAGCCGACGACTGCCAGGGCGGCCAGCGGCGGCCAGACGGCCCACAGGGCCGCTGCGCTCGCCAGCGTGGCCACGCCTCCCAGGGCGATCTCGCGCGCTCCGTAACTGGTAATGGGCAGCTTCACGCGGCCGGATCCTCCCTAGGGGCTCAAGTGACGCGACAAGAGTATTATACCGCCCGGCGGGTCGCCAAGTCAATCCCGCCCCGCCGCCTCTCCGCCTCCCCGCTTGACAGCCCCGGAGCCGAAGCCTACCCTGCACCCTCACCCGACGAAGGAGAGGCCTCATGTCGAAAGCCCGTTCCGGCTCGGAGCCCCTGCGCATCGACGGCCACATCCACGGCGCGCCGGGCCGCTACCGGGGCAGCCCCGCGGCCTACGTGAAGAAAGTCCGCAAGCTGGGGATCCACGCCGTGGGACTTATAGAGAGCGGCGAGACGGTGCTGGCCGCACGCAAGAAGTTCGGCGACTTCGTGATCCCCATCGCCCGGGTGCGGATGAACGCGGCCAGCCGCGCCCATGTTGAAAGCTTGCTGGACGCCGGCTGCGCGGGGATAAAGTTCATCGCCCCGCATCATCCCTATTCCGACCGGCGCTACTGGCCGATGTACGCGGCCGTCGAGGAGCGCAAGTCCGTCGCAGTCTTTCACACCGGCTACCTGGGCTTCCACCGCCGCGAGGCGCGGCCGATAAACATGCAACATATGCGCGCCGCGGAGATCGACACGGTGGCCCGGCGCTTCCCGAAGCTCAGGATCGTCATGGCCCACTTCTCCAATCCGTGGTGGGAGGAGGCCTGGAAGATATCCTGGACGCGCGGGAACGTCTACGCGGACCTCTCCGGGGGCACCGCCGTCAACCGCTCGCTGGCCATGTGGTCGGAGACCTTCGCGCCGAACGGGAAGCTCCTGCCCGGCAGCCTGGCCAAGCTGACCTTCGCCAGCGACCTGGTCTACTGGCGCGCCGAGTTGCCGGCCGTCCGGCAGTACATCGATTTCTACGAGGAGATTTTCAATCGCGTCAAGGCCCCGGCCGGGCTGCGCCGCAAGATCTGGAGCCGGACCGCCGCGGGGCTCTTCGGGGTCAAGCTCTGAATGGACGAGTACGCCTTCGGGCCTGGGAACGAGTACCGCGTGCTGGTGGCCGCCGACGGCGCGGCGCGCGAGCGGGCGCTTTCTCTCGTGTACGGGGTGTACCTGGCGGCCGGGCTCACCGAGTCGCGCGCCAGCCGCATGCTGATCTCGGCGCACGACGCGCTGCCCGGGACGACTTGCTTCCTGGTCGAGCGCCTGGATGGCGGGGGGGCCGCGGCGGTGGCCAGCCTCACGCTGATCCCCGATGGTGTCCTGGGGTTGCCGCTTGACGCCGTCGCCGGGCCCGCGCTCGCGGAGCTGCGCGCCGCCGGCCGGCGGCCGGTGGAACTCGCCAAGCTGGCCACCGTGGCGGCCACCGAGCGGAAGGCGGGGGCGCGCCGCGCACCGCGCGAGGAGATACTGCTGCACCTCTTCAAGCTGGCCTGGCTCACCGCCTGGCGCACCGACGAGGCCACCGACCTGGTCATCGCCGTGTCTCCCCACCAGGAGCGCTATTTTCGGCGGATATTCCTCTTCGAGCCGCTGAACGGGCCCGGGGCCGTCGGGGAGGGGGAGGAGCAGCTGGCCGTCCCCATGCGCCTGGACCTGACCACCGCCGAGGAGCGTCACCGTGAGCGCTACGCGCACCGCCTCGGGGAACGCAATCTCTTCCGCTTCTTCGTCAACGAACAGGAGCCGGAGGTGCTCGCCTGGCTGAAGGCCTCGCGCGGTCAGTTGGCGGCCGAGGACGTGCGTTATCTTTTCGCCGATAAGACCGACCTTCTCGGCAGGGCCGACGAGGCCACCCGCCGGCTGATACTGGAAAGCTATCCCGGCCTGGAGATTGCGGACAGCCAGCCATCCGGGCCGGGCTGCACTTGACATTCACGCATTCAACTATAATATGACCCTTCGCAGCCCCGGAGGTCCGCGCCGGGGAGACGGCATCCTGAGCGGGGGGACGGGCCGACACCGGTCCCTGGCTTAAACGAGCGCGCTGGCCGCGTTCTCAGGCGGACGCAGACAGAGAGGCACGGACAGAAAGTGGCCAAGAAGAAGAGTAAGCTGCCCAGCGAGGCGGCCAAGGTCGGCCCCGAGCGCGCCGGTAGCCGGGCGCTGCTTTACGCCGACGGCCTGGCCCCGCGGGACATCAAGAAGCCCTTCATCGGCATCGCCGACGCCTCCAGCGACCTGGTTCCCGGACACATACATCTCAGAGAGCTGGCCCGCGAAGTGCAGCTCGGCGTGGCCGAGGCCGGTGGCGTTGCCTTCCGCTTCGGCGTGCCGGCCATCTGCGACGGGATCGCCATGGGGCACGGGGGCATGCGCTACTCGCTGCCCAGCCGCGAGCTCATCGCCGACGTCGTCGAGAGCGTGATGAAGGCCCACGCGCTCGACGGCCTGGTGTGTCTCACCAACTGCGACAAGATCACCCCGGGCATGCTCATGGCCCTCATGCGCCTGGACGTGCCCGGCCTGGTGGTCACCGGCGGGCCCATGCTCACCGGGGTGCACGGCATGCAGCGGCGCAGCCTGGTGCGCGACACCTTTGAGGCCGTGGGCCGCTACCGCAGCGGCGAGATCAGCGCGAAGGAACTCGCCTGCCTGGAGATGGCCGCCTGTCCGGGGGCCGGCTCCTGCCAGGGGCTCTACACCGCCAACACCATGAGCTGCCTGACCGAGGCGCTGGGGCTGTCCCTGCCCTATACGGGGACGGCGCTGGCGGTCTCCGCGGAGAAAGTGAGGCTGGCCCGCGCGGCGGGCATTCGCGCGGTGGAGCTGGTCAAAGCGGGCCTCCGCCCGCGGAAGATCGCCAACCGGAAAGCCTTCGAGAACGCGGTGCGCGTGGACATGGCCCTGGGCGGCTCGACCAACACCTGCCTGCACCTGCCGGCCATCGCCCGCGAGGCCGGGGTGAAGCTGAAGCTGGCCGATTTCGACAAGTTGAGTCGTTCGACGCCGCGGCTGTGCTCGCTGCGGCCCGGCGGCGACCACTTCATGGAAGATCTGCACTGGGCCGGCGGCGTCCCCGCGCTCCAGAAACGATTGGGCAAGCTGCTCCACAACCTGCCCACGGTCGCGGGCCGGCGCGTCGCGGAGGTGGCCCGGAGGGCAAAGGTCTCCGACGATGACGTAATCCGCCCCGTCGGCAATCCCTACGAGGCCGAGGGCGGCATCGCCGTGCTGCGCGGCTCGCTGGCCCCGGAGGGTTCGGTGGTCAAGCAGTCGGCGGTGAGCGCCGAGATGCGCCGGTTCGAGGGCCGCACCTTGGTCTCGCTGTCCGGGAAGCGGCCCACCTCGCACTCGGTGAGCGGCT
>CBDUSI010000010.1:0-57929 GCA_965370045.1 uncultured bacterium
GCGCCTTGAACATCTGGCCTTCGGCTTCCTGAAGCGCGAGCTTCTCGGCGCGCTCATACAGCGGTTCCCAGATTTCCGGATGGTCAAAGGGCAGCCGGCCGAGGTCGGCCGCGGTGTGCGGCGTCCGCGCGGCGATTGTCTTCCACGAAATCCCGCGCGCGCGCATGCTGGCGGCATGGATGAGCAGGTCGCGGGGAAAGGGAAACTCATTATCAACCACCAAGGCACCAAGGGTTACCCGCCGTGGCGGACACGGAGAACTTTGGGGCTTGGCCCGCGGCGAGCCCGTCCCGGCATTAAGAGCGTCGTTGCCCGCGATCAAGGTCAATAGCTCTTCTTGGCGTCTTGGCGGTTCAATATTCCCTCCGCGTCTTGGCGGTTAAAAAAAGTACCCCCTCATAAGTACTATGAGCACCTGTTCACGCAACGGGATGGCGCGGGCCGTAAGTGGCGCAGTCTCGGGCCGCGAAATTCTCATTTTTCCGGACTTTGGCCAAGTAGGGGAAATCCTCCCCCCTAAGAACGCCGGCTTGCCCGATTACAGAGATTGCGTCACATTGTAATTGCTCCGTGTCGCTCATTGCGCCATACTTGATGTGGAGAGGTAGCCCAGATGGGAACCCGAGGAGTCGACGTGGCCGACGAGAAGCCGCCCGAGAAGAAGAGCTCCAAGCGCATCTACGTGTACTGGGGAATGCCCTTTGCCCTGCTGCTTGTGCTGGGCCTAATCTGCTGGGTGGTGGTGCCGGTGCTTCGCGTCTCTACGGTAGTGGAACGAGCGGCGCGGAATGAAGTCAACGTCACGGCGGGACCTCACATGCTAGGAAGTGCCCGCACGGCTCGGTGGGCGCTTGAATGGTACCTTTCACGGCCTAAGTTTAAGTGCCCGCATCGAAGGACCGCTGTTCAAATGCTGACCTTCTGCGGGAAGGATTCCATCCCAACGCTGGAGGAGTTACTGTCGCACAGTGAACCCGATGTCAGGGAAGCCGCTGCGAAAGGACTCGTATTGTGGAGAGCGGATCGGTCTGTTGGTCCACTGGTCGCGGCGCTCCAGGACCCAGACTATATGGTGCGGAGAGCCGCTGCGTACGCGCTCGGGACATGCGAGGCCCCACGCGCAATCCCGCCGCTCATTGAGGCGCTCAATGATGGCGCCAGTCGTGTCCGCTTCGCCGCTGCCTGGGCGACAGGGTACATTGGTGACCGGCGCGGAGTTCCCGCCTTGGTCGCCGCTCTAAGTGATGAAGACGCCTCGGTCAGGTGGGCAGCAGCCAAGGCGCTTGGCCAAGTCGGCGCAGATGCCGCTGCTGCGATTCCTGCCCTTGAGAGGTGCCTCTCGGACAAGGGACAGTGGGAGGGCTTCATCCTCGACGCGGAGAAGTACAGGGCCGGTGAATCCGTGGGCCCGCAAACATTCAAGGTGGCAGATGCCGCCGCCGCTGCTCTGAAGAAGATTCGCGCCAAGAAACCCGACTGACCGGCTGGGAGCTAGAAGACCTCTCCCTGCTTGGGCGGGGCCGGCTGGGTCTTGGGTGCCTGGGGCTGCGGGTTGCGGTCGCGGCGCCAGCCGCGGACGTTCTGGCGGCCGATGCGCTGGCGGGCGCGCTCCTCCCCGAAGTAGATGCCTATCCGGTTGCCGGGGTCCTTCTTCCACTTCTCGTATTTGGCCAGGTCGTCCGCGCCCAGCAGCTTCTTGACCTGGGCGTCGGTCTTCACGGCCAGTTTCTTTATTCTCGCGCGGTTGGCCTCGTCGGCCACGTTGACGAAGGCCCGGCCGTTGAAGGCCGCGGTGAAACCCGTGATGTGCCCGCGCATCAGCTCGTGGAACTTCTCCTGCTTGTCCGCGGCGAGTTTGAGCTCCGGCAGGGCGCGCTTGACCGTCCCCCAGCGGCGCTCGGTGGCCGCCTGGGCCTGGACGCCCTTGAGCTCGCCGGCGACCAGGAAGTACTCGCCGCGCGTGTTCTGGCCCCAGCGGCTGGTCTGCGGCTCGCGCCGCCACTTATCAAAGGCCTTCCAGGTGTCCGCGGGCATGGTCTTCTTGAGCGCGGCCAGCGTCGCGGGCAGAACCGCGGCGACCGCCGTGCTGATCTCGCCCCGGCCCATGTGCACGTAGCGACCACCCCCCGCGGCCTTGACCTTGATGGCCGCGGCCACCGGCGCGAAGTGCTTGTCGAAAACGGGGTCGAGCCCTTTCCACTTGTCTTCTCCGACCTTGGTCTTCTCGCGGGCGTCCGCCAGCATGCGGCGGTACCTGTCGCGGTACCAGGTGACGACCCGCGCGGAGCGCTCGGCGGCGCGCTTGGCGGCCTGCTTGGCCTCCTCCGCCTGGCGGTCGCGCTTGCGGGCCTCGGCCATCACGTCGGCCAGCCGGTCGCGGACCTTCTCGTCCTGGAGCTCCTCGGCCAGCGGCGGCCGGGCCTTGAGCGCGGCGACCTGCTTCTCGAGGTGCTTCACGCGCTCCAGGAGTTCCTTCTGGCGGTCGGGCCCCGCCGGCGGACGGGCCTCGACTTTCCCGGCGCCGAGCGCCTGGGCGACCGCGTAGTAACCGGCCACGCCGATGAACATGGCCAGCACCAGCGCGACTGGGATCACCAGGCTCTTGCGCTCCATTTCGAACCCCTCCGCCTCCAGCGCGATGGCTGCAAACGCAGCCTCGGGAGTAGCTTAACCGCCGGAGGCGCCCCCCGGTCACGCCCTGGCCGGCGCTCGGAAGGCCGCTTCTTCCGGGCATTTACGCGGAAATGCCAGTCTTGACATCCGCCGCCGGCCGTCTAGAATGCCGGTACCGGGCCCCGGGGGGGGCAGGAAGCTCACGCCTTGGCCAGAAAGACCCAGCAGCGCGCGCCCAGGAAGACCTCGCAGCGCGCGCCCAGGAAGACCCAACCGCGCGGAGCCGCGAAGGCCGCCGCTCTTGAGAAGAAGCTGGGGCATTCCTTCAAGAACCCCGGGTTCCTGAAGCTGGCGCTCACCCATCCGTCATTCACCGTCGAGGAGTTCACCGACAACGAGCGCCTGGAGTTCCTGGGCGACTCGGTGCTGAGCCTGTCGATCACCGATCACCTCTACCGCACGCTGCCGCGCTCCGCCGAGGGCGAGCTCACCCGCATCAAGAGCTCGGTGGTCAGCACCATCGCGCTGGCGGGCCTCTCGCGGCGCATCGGCCTGGCCGAGTTCATGATCCTGGGCCGCGGCCTGGGTGACCGCGGCCGGCTGCCCGACTCGGTGCACGCCAACGTCACCGAGGCGGTCTTCGCGGCGGTGTACCTCGACGCCGGCTTCCCCGCGGCCATGAAGATGATCGTGCGCCTGCTGACCCCGGAGGTCAAGGCCATCACCGAGGCCGCCGGCAGCGAGAACGCCAAGAGCCAGCTCCAGGAGCGGACCCAGAGGGAGCTGGGCTGCTCGCCGCACTATCGCCTGGTCTCCGAGAGCGGCCCGCAGCACGGCAAGACCTTCGTGATCGCCGTGGAGCTCTCCGGCCGCAGCTTCCCGCGGTTCGCCGGCGCCACCAAGAAGGAGGCCGAGCAGGGCGCTGCGGGCCTGGCCCTGACCGAGCTGGCCGCGAAGAAGAAGCCCACGGAAAAGGCCAAGAGGAAACCCGCCGCGAAGAAGAAGCCCGCCGCGAAAAAGAAGCCCGCCGCGAAGAAAAAGCCGGAGGGGAAGGTCACCCGCCGCGGGGGTCGCAGGGTGCGGGCCAGGAAGAAGAAGGTCGCCGCCGGCAAGCCGGCCGCCGCCAAGAAGACATCGGCCAAGGCGCCCGCCCGCAAGGCCCCGGCCCGCAAGGCCCCGGCCAAGGCCCAGCCACGGTCGCGGTCGCGGTCGCGGTCGCGTCCCCGCCGCCGCAAGGGCGGCGGGAAGAACCCCTACGACCTGCTGGGCAGCGGCTGACGGGAGCCCGCCGGGCGTGACTTGTAAGGTATTGTATCTGTTAATCTCAGGCGTTGGAATGCGCCTTCACACCTGGGTACGGGAGGCGTCGGGAGGGCTATGATGACTGATGAGTCCGTGCCCGTCCGTTTCAGGCAAATCTGCATCAATTGGGCCATGGTTTCCATGCTCTTGGCGGCAGCCGGTGTATTCTGCGGCTGTGAGGGCAAGCACAAGGCCGCCCTGCCGCCGAAGAGGGACCTCACTGAAAGCACTCGCGCAGCGAGACTGCTGTGGTCCGGTGACCCCAGGGGGCTTCAGTTCGCATTGCAGGTTGATGGTGACGAGAAGGTGATCAAGACCAGGTACGTTTCCGTCCTCTGGCTGCACATCAAGAACAACTCCGCGAAAACGGCGCATGGGGATTGGCATCCGTTCAGTGTCTGGCTTGAAGCCGAAGGAATTGAGTTCTCGAAGGGCATCCACGATTCCAGAGAGCCTCGACACAAGGTAGGCCCTGGCGAAACGATAAAGATAAGGCATCTGCTCTCGGCATCGCGACACAAAGGAAGGATTCACTTCGGCATCGCAGGAGGTTGCAGGGGGAAGGTTGAGGCCCCAAGCGGCACAGCAACAGTCACCCTCAAATTCAAGGTTGTGGTCTACAAGGGCCGGAAATGGAAGTATGTGAGGACCAATCCAGTTACGCTCACGCTGCACCCTCCATCATGGCCATATCCCGCATTGAGTGAGAAACAGAGGCCGGACAAGAAGCCATGACCACCCCCGCCCCTTTACCGAAGGCCGAAGGAGCCGCCCGGGATGTTGAACCTCCGCACTTCGAGGAACTGCCTCCAGCCAGCGAGTCGCCACAGGCCGAGGTGGCCGTGGAAACGACCAAGCGGTCGAAGCGCACTTGGTGGCTCCGAATGCTCCTGGCCAGCGTGGCCATGGTTGGCTTGCTGCTGGGGCTGGTCTGGCTCACTCCTATCGCCCGGCTACACTACCACGCATGGGGGTACAGGCAGCGGAGAGAATCCAAGGATCTGATGTGGGTCTCTGAAGCTCTGAAGAACAAGGGGGCCTCCGCGAAGATCTGCAGGCAGCTGTTGGGCAGGCCGGACTATGGCGGCTTCACCACAGAAGGCAACTATGTTATCTTCTACAGCCCCCGCTATTTCACGCCGAAGACTGGAATACGTGCGGGCATAGGCTCCGTTGACCCCGGTGCCAGGTTGGAGTTCCATGAGGGGCGATTAGTCTCCGTCAGGCCGTTCGAGAGCAACGCGATTCCGGATGAGTCAACCCACGGGATCGCCAGGTTCCTCGAACTCAAGCAGGACCGGCCACGAAGTGAGGAGTCAGCGAAGTGACCACCCCCGCCGCTTCGCCGCAGGAGCCAGCCAAGCGCTCCAAGCGCATCTACGTCTTGTGGGGCGTGGCGCTGGCGGTGTTGCTGTTGCTTGGTACGCCCGTAGCTGGCTTCATGCTCCTGCGGCCACCCGCAGTGGAGATGAAGAACGCCACCGATGCTCCATTGAAGGACGTTCAACTCACCGTCTGGTTCAATGGCGAGAACAAGACCATTTCCAGGAACCTGCTTCCTGGAGAGAAGGATCGGACAAGGTTCTCCACCTCGGACTTGTCCCTGGTCCGCATCGAGTACAAGTGTACTGAGAGCGGAAAGGTGATGCGTACCCGCTTGGAAGGCTTGGCTACCCCCATGGAGACTCTGATTGTCACAATTGGTCCTGGGACGGAAGTCCGAGTTGATCGACGGATGCTGTGCGGGGAGCCGATCAGGTTTCCCCAGAGCCCAACGCCATCCGGTGCTGGAGAATAGAGCAATGACCGCCCCCGACTCTTCACCACAAGCGGCCAAGCCGCGCCCGCGCCGGTACCGTCTGGCAATCATCGCGTTCCCGGCCGCGCTGATCGGCACCATGGCCCTCGGCGGGTTCATGGACGTGGCCGGCGTGAACTCCCTGCTCAAGTTTACCGTGGGATTCTGGCTGGTCGCCATTCTGTGCCTGCCCCTGGCTCTGATCCTGGGCGTGGTCGCGCTGGTGAAGATACGCAGGTCCGGGGGGACCCTGTCCGGCAAGCCTTTTGCCGTTGCCGGGACCGCGCTGGCCGGGTTCGTACTGCTGTTCTGGGGCTGGTCGGCATTGAGTCAGTATCGCAGAGAACGGGAAGTACAACGCTTCAACAGGATTGTCTACGAACGGGACTGGCGAACGCTCGTTGCCATGTGCCGGGAGGGACGTTCCAGCAATCCCTTCTCTGCCCTGGGCAATATCCGAAGCAGGGAGGCGGTCCCTGACTTGATTGCCATGCTCTCGGACCCGCGGACCAAGGCAGGGGCGGCAATAGCACTGACACAGATCGGCGATGAGCGGGCGATCCCGCCGCTCATTGCGATGCTCACGGACAAGGACGAGACTGTCCGCTACCACGTGGTCGTGCGCCTGTGGAGTTTTCCGACCTGGGAGGTGGTCAAGGCCCTGGCCGGACGATTGCGGGACAAGGCGCCGATGGGCGGCTCCTGCCTGCCCTCGTGGCCTCTCTGGCATAATGCTGACAACGCCCTTCGCGGCATCTTCGCCTTGGAGGGCCGGGAGCGCAGTGGCGGCTTCTCCGCCGCGGACATGGATAGGAACGTTGCCTTCTGGCGGAAGTTCATCGCTGAGCATGACGGCAAACCCATCCTTGAGCTGGTCCTGCCCCGGTCCCGGCACGAGAACGCGCGAGTTCGCCTACAGGCGGCGCTTTCGCTTGGTTTTCACAAGAAGCCGGAAGCCGTTGACCGCCTTGTGGAGATGCTCGGTGACAAGGACAAGAAAGTTGCCAAGGCCGTAGCCGGCAGCCTCTATCGGGCCGTGGGCACATCATTCCTTCCCCGCGGAGAGCCAACGGATTTCAACAAAGTCCCGTACTCGCGAGATGCCGAAGTCTGGCGCAAGTGGTGGAAGGCCAACCGCGCCACTTTCCGGTTCGACTGACCAGTAAGGGACCTGTCAGCCATGACCGCCCCCGCCGCTTCCCCACCCAGCGAATCGCCACAGGGCGGGCCGAGTGTGGATGTGCCGAAGCAGCGGAAGACACGCACCCTGTGGTGGCTTCTGGGCGTGCTTGTCATCGGCCTGTTTCTCGCCGTGGGAATAGCCGTAGGTGTCAATTGGTGGCGGCGGATTTCGCGCAATGAAATCGGCGCAGTTGGCTCATGTCGGGCCTACGCCGAGGCGCAGTGCATGTCCCGGTCCGGCTCTGGAGACTTGCCGTACGTGGATTACTGCCATCCGTACACCGAATTGGTCACCAGGAAGGGCCGAGACGGCAAGCCAATGGAGCTCATATCCCGTGGCCTTGCTGCAGGCCGGGGCCTCCAAGGCGTTCCCCATCACGGTTACCTCTTTCAGGACCTCAAGACCATCGGTGGCAAACCCATAGACTGGGTGGATGACTTCGGCCTGTGTGCGACTCCCGCGAAGCACGGAGTCACTGGCCGAAGGACTTTCATCTTGGATACCAAGGGCACCGTCTGGGGCAAGAACCTGGGCAAGAGCGACTTCGTGAAGGACTTTCCCGCCAATCCCCAGGCGGCAGGCTGGAGAATCGCGGAATGACCACCCCCGCCCCTTCACCGCAGGAGCAGCAGGAGAAACCGCGACCATGAAACAGGCGCCGAGAAAGGCCATCGTCGGAGGACGTCCTCAAGCGACGGCTGATGTTACGTCAATGGTCCCGCGCGGCGTCGAGGTGCTCGTCAAGAAGGCGGCCATCGACGAGGAGTTCCGAACGGCGCTGCTCGAACAGCCAATGGCGGCGGCCGGTGCCATCGGTCTCGAGTTGGGGGCAACCGAGGTGGCGCTGCTGAAGGCTGTTCGTCGCGAGCAGCTTGAGAGCATTATTGCGCACACTGACGTTGACCCCAGAATACGTCCCGTGCTCATGGGAAACACTGCGGGCCCCATGCTGAAGGCTCTCAATAAACACTCGCTCAGGTACGAAGTCCCTTGTGCCGTGGTCGGCGCCACCGTTGGGCCGCTCGACGGGCCAGTCGGGTGGGCAGTGTTGGCAGGCATCCTTGGCGCCATAGCCTTGCCGCTCGTCCTGTTGTGGCGATGGATACGCCGTCGGGCGCAACGGAAGGAATGATGACCGCCCCCGCACCTTCGCCACCTAGCGACTCCCCACAGGGCGGGGCGTCTGTGGAAACGAAGCGCCGGAAGCGCGTTTGGGCTTTCTTGTTGCTTGACGCCGCCGCTTTACTGCTTCCGGTGATCGTACACTCGGTAATCCTTTTCACCGGCCTTCCGCACAAGCTCATCTCTTACTACGAAGCACAGACCGGGGTGTGTGGGCCTCAATCCTACACCCTCGTCGGACCATGGGGGACATGGATTGCCGGAGGGACATTGGCCGGCGTCCTTCTCATCTGCGCGCTGAGGCTTTGGGAGTCCCGGCGTCTGTTCTGGCTGCCGGCGATTCCCATCCTCGCCAGCCTCTGGTGGTTCCACATGACCAAGTCACTGTTCCTCTTCGGATAGGATGCCTGGATGACCACCCCCGCCCCTTCGCCACGCCCTGACAGGTTGGCATCCCCTGAGCAGGCGGCAGAGTCGGGCGGCACTGTGGAAAGGGATGTGCAATGAACCCGGTTCTGATCGCCCAGTTGCTGATGGCCGGCGGGCTCGGTTTCGTCCTGTTCCGCATCTCCATGGGGTCGCAGTGGCATTGGGCGCTTGGCCTGGCCCTGGCGGCGGTTCCGGTGGTGCTTGCCCTGTTATTCGGCTTCCTCGGAATCATCGTCTCCGCGCTCTTCGTGGGGTCAATGTACAAGGTGTTCGGGTGGTGACCGCGAATCGCTGAAGATGCCGCATCCGAAGTTGATCGAGCAGATGAGAGGACACGTCGCCCAGCAGAGAACGCCTGCGACCTGCTGGGCAGCCGCCTCGCGGAGCCCGCCGGGCGTGACCCGGTAAGGGCGCTACCACGTTACGATGGCGTGGCTTGACCTGTCAGGCGAAGGAAGTTCTCGGAGAAGATCGCGGTCCGTTCGGCTTCCGTCAGGTCTTCGAAGAGCATGCCGTGCACATAGATGGCGGGATTGTTGATCGGATAATCGGTGCCGAACAGGATCTTGTCCGCCCCGACCGTGTCTATCGCCTTGCGCAGCATGCCCAGGCGCGCGATCCCCGAACCCGAGATATCCAGGTAAAGGTTATCGTGCGCCTTGACGCACGCCAGGCGCTCGTGAAGCGCGGCGTTCTCCTGACTGGGATGCGCCAGGACTATCGGCAGCCCCGGAACGGCTCGGCATACGTCCCGCAGCACATCGAGATCAGCGCAGTGAAGGTTCACGGGCGCCCGATGCTCTTCGGCCACTCTCATGATGGTGAGCGCTCTCTCGCTGCTGTATTCCTCCCCATAGCCCATCACGTAACCCACCAGCTCCCCTATCCAGCGGACCCCTTCCCGACCGCAGCAACGTTCGACCTCCCGGCACGATTCCTCCGGGAAGTGGGGATGGACCTGAATGCCGGGCACGTAGAAATCCGGCAACTGGTCACGGACTCTGAACGCCTGCTCGTTCATCCGGCGGACATCGTCAAACGATGGCTCGGACAATTCCCTGATAATGCTGCCGCAGGCCTTGGCTATGCCGGCACGCTTGAGAGCATCCATCTGATCTCGAAGCGTGCCCGAAGAGCCGAACCAGTTGCACTCCGTATCCGCGTCAACAACCGGATGCCAATGAGAGTCAATGATGGTGTACGCCATCGCTTGGACCTCCGAAGTCAGAATGCCGGGCTGACCAGCCGGCACTCGGATTCTGCCATGACGCCGCGTTGCCCGCAAGGAGGATTCGGCGGAGATTTCTTACCCCTCCCGATAGACTGAAGCGACGGTTTGACGGCCCCAGCTCCGGTCGTTACCTTATATGGCGCTCCCGCTCGCCGGAACGAAGGAAGAGGAGAAGATGCAGGCAATCATCCTCGCGGCAGGCAGCGCCAAACGCCTCAGGCCCCTGACCGACGACCGCCCCAAATGCATGCTCGAAGTCGGCGACCGGGCCATCTTCGAATACCAGCTCGAGGCCCTGGCGGCCCGCGGCGTCGACCGCGTCGTGGTGGTCGTCGGCTGGTGCGCGGAGGTCTTCGAGCCCTACCGCGACCGCGCGGAACTGGTCCTCAACCCGGACTTCGCCAGCACCAACAGCCTCTACTCCTACTGGCTGTGCCGCCAGTGGATCGACCGCGAGACGCTGCTGCTCAACGGCGACGTGCTCTTCTCCGCCGAACTCCTCGGCGAGCTGTTGGAGAGCGCCCATCCCGACGCCCTGCTCATCGATCCGCGCGCGCGGCTGGACGAGGAGGCCATGAAGGTCCGCGTCGAGGACGGCCGGGTACGGGCCATGAACAAGGAGATGCCCGCGGGCCAGGCCGGCGGCGCATCAAGAAGAACCCCTACGACATGCTGGCCGACTCGGGATCCTGACGGGACCCGTCCCGCGGTCCGCTAGGTCGGAGCGCCGCGCCCTCTGATCCACCGGCGGAGCCGGGCCAGCCAGCCCGGCCCCTCGATGTGCCGCAGGATCTTCTTCAGATTGCTGCGGTTGCGGGCGGTGCGATCCCGCCAGCACACGCCAAGATCCACCGCCCTCCAATCGACCACCCGCCCGTCCTCGACCTTGACCAGGAAGTTGTGGATGTTCAGATCCACCAGTTCATCGAGGCGCCTCTCGGTTTCCGGACCCGACCCGGGCCGCGGGTCCATGATCCCGGTGCGCACCCGGCACTCGCGGCTGAAGGTGAAGAAGCGGACGATCTCGTCGCGGAACTCGGCGCGGTTGGCGATCGCCGCGAAGACCACGGTGCGCAGCGACCGCCAGGGCAGGTAGGGAAGAATCAGCCCGTAGTCGCGGTGGACCTCGATGACCCTGACCAGGCGAGGGTGTTCGACCGACTCCAGCAGGGAGAACTCGCGCATCTGGCCCACCGGATCGCTCTTGAGCTTCTTGCCGAAGGCCCGTTCGCCGGTGCGCACCTCGCGCAGCACGTGGAAGTCCGTCCCGGCCCACACGTCGCTTCCCTCTTCGGAGCGGGATGCGCCCAGCGGGACCAGGTTCCCGTCGGGAGCGTAGTTGTTGCGGCCCAGGCGCTCGACCACCTCCCAGCGGTCCCTGCTGCTGTACTTCTGGCCGTAGAACTGCGCTCCCCGGGCCTTGACGTCGAACTCGCTCCCCGACGGGTGCAGCCACAGGCGCCAGACGCGCACGGGCGCACCGCCCGGATGGGCCGGTACGGCCACCTCCTCCAGCTTGCGCAGTCGCGGCCCCACGGAGAGCAGCAGGTCGTGCTCGCGGTGGAGCAGCTTCTTGGCTTCCGACCGGCCCGGCGCTCCGTCCCGCAGCCCGCCGGCCCCCAGGAGCAGAACCCGCCCGCAGTGATCCAGGAGTTCCTGCCACAGCGCGCGGGCCCTCTCGATACCTTCCTCCGCGGCGAGCCGGTGGTGCTCGCCCAGATAGAGGACCGCGTCGTACGACCCGGTCAGCCGCAGCTGCGCGGGGGAAAAGCACTCGCCGCGCCCCGCCCGCCGGCCGGAGAGCAGGGCCTCGACCAGCGGTCCGGCACTCTTCCCCACGCCCAGGACGCGTTCCAGCCCGTCCAGATCCTCGACGATCAACTGAGGATAGAGGGAAGCTCCCCGTTCCGCCACGCTCATGGTGGCATGGTAGCCCCGCCGCGCAGGGCGGGCAAGCACAAAGTACTCCCGGCACTCCCACCGAGGGCGCGCGGCGGTCCAGGACCGGCCCCGAAGCCCCGACTGTGGGACCAATGCGGTTCTTCGCCCGCGAACCCGCAGAATCCACCTTCTTGACACTGCCCCGAACGTGCCTTAAAATAGTCACTTAGGGAGAAGTGTGCCCGTAATGGGGGAGCCTTTGCCCGAGAAACTCACCGTCATGGTCCCGGCGCGCAACGAGGAGGCCCACCTCCGCGACTGCCTGGAGTCGGTCAAGTGGGCCGACGAGCGCTTCGTCGTGGACAGCTTCTCGACGGACAAGACCGTCGAGATCGCCAAGGAGATGGGCGCGCGCGTCGTCCAGCACGAGTACGTCAACAGCGCCGCCCAGAAGAACTGGGCCATCCCCCAGGCGGCCAACGACTGGGTCTTCATCCTGGACTCCGACGAGCGGGTGACCCCCGAGCTCGCCGGGGAGATTCAGGCGGTCATGGCGCTGCCCGCCGAGGGGCGCGCCGCGGCCTATAGCGTCTACCGGCGGACCTTCTTCTTCGGGAAGGAGATTAAGCATTGCGGCTGGGACACCGACTCGGTGATCCGCCTCTTTGACCGGAACCGCGCGCGCTACCCCCAGAGGTGGGTCCACGCCAACATGCAGGTAAACGGGCGCGTCGAGGACTTCAAGGGCAAGCTGCTGCATTACACCTACGACTCCCTGGACCAGTACCTCGAGAAGTTCGAGCGCTATACGACATGGTCGGCCAAGGACCTCGCCGAGCGCGGGCGGAGGGCGTCGCTGCTCAACATGCTCGGCCGGCCGATCTTTCGCTTTATGAAGATGTACTTCATCCGCCTGGGGTTCCTGGACGGTGCCGCCGGCGCGGTGCTCTGCGGCCTGGCCGCGGCCAGCGTCTTCACCAAGTACGCCAAGCTCTGGGAGATGCAGCGCAACGGGGAGCGCGGGGAGCAGCCCGATGCGTAGCATTCTCCGCGCGATGGCCTTCCTCAAGCTGCGCAAGAAGCTGCTGGGGCTGCTGGTGCTGGCCTCCGCCGCCTACGGGGGGTGCACCTACGCCTTCGTCTTCATACTCAGGGAAGTCCTCGAGATCACCCTGGAGAGCAAGGACGAGTCGGCCCTCTGGCGCGTGGCCGGGCTGATGGCCCTGACCGCGTTGGGCGCCGCGACGTTCGCCTACGCCCGCACGATGCTGACCAAGTACCTCTCCTACCGCGTGGCCCGCGACGCGCAGAACAAGGTCATGGCCCACCTGGTCAACCTGCCCATCTCCTACTTCCACGGCCAGCGCTCTGGAGAGCTGATTGCGCGCATGACCTCCGACGCCAACTCCCTGCGCCGAACAGTGGGGATGGCCGCGGACTTCATTAAGAACCCCATAGAGCTGGTTGCCTTGGTGGCGGCGGCCCTCAGCATCGACTGGAAGCTGGCCCTGCTGGGCGGCGTGGGCTTCCCGCTGGCCATAGTTCCGCTGATCGTCTTGAGCCGCAAGATGCGCAAGGCCAGCCGCAAGAGCCGCAAGAAAGTGGCCGACCTGGTCAGCGGCATGGTCCAGATATTCGGCGGAATCCGCCTGGTGCGCGCCTACGGCCAGGAGCGGACCGAGCACGACAGGTTCGTCAAGACCAACGAGTCCCGCTTCCGCCAGCAGATGAAGCAGGCCCGGGCCAAGGCCCTGAGCCGCGGGATGGTCGAGTTGCTCTCTTTCCTCGGGCTGGTCAGCGTGGTGGTGGTCGGCGGACTGATGATCATCCGGACGGGGGCCGACGCCAAGAATCTCTACACGCTGATCCTAGCCCTGATGGTCATGTATCGTCCAGCCAAGACGCTGGCCAAGAGCAACGAGGAGATCCAGTCCACCATCCCCGGCGCCGAGCGCATCTTCGAGTTGCAGGACGTTCGCAACGACATGCCCGACGCCCCCGACGCGGTGGAGGTCGGCGGCCTGGAGAAGGCCATCGAGATTCGGAACCTCAGCTTCAGGTACGACGAGGACGTGCCCGTCCTGAGGGACATCAACCTGCGCGTCGAGAAGGGCCAGACCGTCGCGCTGGTGGGGCACAGCGGCGCGGGCAAGAGCACCCTGCTCGACTTGGTCTGCCGCTTCTACGACCCGCAGGAAGGCTCAGTCACCCTCGACGGCATTGACCTCAGAAGCATCAAACTCAAGACGCTCCTGGCCCAGATCGCCGTCGTGCCCCAGGAGCCCTTTCTTTTCAATGACACGGTGAAGGCCAACATCCTCTACGGCCGGCCGGACGCTTCGCAGGAGGACGTCGAGGCCGCCGCCCGGGCCGCCGCGGTCCACGACGAGATAGTTGCCCTGGCCGACGGGTACGACACGGTGGTCGGCGAGCGCGGCACGCTGCTCTCCGGCGGGCAGCGCCAGCGGGTGTCTATTGCTCGGGCGCTGTTGCGCAACGCGCCGATACTGGTGCTCGACGAGGCTACCAGCTCCCTCGACAGCGAGTCCGAGCGCCTGGTGCAGACCGCGGTCGAGCGGCTGCTGGAGGGCCGGACCACGCTGGTTATCGCCCACCGCCTGTCGACCATCAAGAACGCCGACCGCATCGCCGTGCTGGTCGCGGGCCGCATCGAGGAGACCGGCAGCCACGCGGAACTCCTGGAGCGCTCGGAGACCTACCGCCGGCTCTGGCAGATGCAGGGGGCCGGGCCGGCCGAGCCGGCCGAAGCGGAATGAGGATTCTGGAAGTCGCCGAGGGTGCCAAGCGCACCGGGTCGGCCGCCGCCGCGCTGGCCTCCGCCCGGGCCCTGGCCGGGCGCGGCCACGAAATCACCTGGCTGACCGAAGCCGGCTCCGCGCTGGCCGCCGCCGGTCGCGATGCCGGCCTGAACGTGGAGGATAGATTGAACCTCTCTATCCTCGGGCTGCGCCGCGCCGGGCGACTGATCCGCGAGCTCGCCGCGAAGCACGACCTGGTACACGTCCACCGCTCGAAGTCGCACCTGGCCGCGCTTCTGGGCCTGGGCTTCTCCGGCCGCGCGCGGCCGCTGGTGCGCACCTGCCACGCCGGCCGGCCGGGAGAAACGCGCGTCTGGGCCCGCTGGCTGGTGGGCAAGGCCGAGGCTTTGGTGATCCGCAGCGCGGCGCTGGCTTTCGACCTGCGCGCCTCGGCGGCGGCCGGCGGGGCGCGGCTGGGGGTCATCCCCGGCGGGGTCGACGAGACCGTCTTCCATACCGACCTCGACGGCAGCGCCGTGCGCGAGAAGTTGGGGCTGGCCGATCGCCTGACAGTCGGCATCGTCGCGCGGCTCAAGCCCGGCCGGCGGCTGCTCCAGTTCTGCCAGGCGGCCGAAAAACTGTCGCGCGACAAGGCCTTCGACAACGTGAACTTCCTGGTAATCGGCCGCGGCGAGCTGAACCGCGCGCTGAGCCACTGGGTCGAGAAGGCCGGGCTCTTCGCGCGGGTGAAGTTCCACGACCCCGGCGAGGCCTTCCCCCAGGCGCTGGCCGCGCTGGACGTGGGCGTGCTCTTGATGCCCGGGTCGGACGGCTCGGCGCGCACCGCGTTGGAGCTGGCCGCGCTGGGCAAGCCCCTGGTGCTCGGCAACGTCGGCGCCCTGGCCGACCTGGCCGGCCCGCAGGGCGAGTGCGCCCGGCTGACGTCGCCCGACTCCGTCGAGGAAATTGCCGGGGCCATCGGCGAGTTGGCCGCCGACAGTGAGCAACGCGCGCGCCTGGGCGCCGCGGCCCGCGCGCGCTTCGAGGAGCGCCACACTCTGGCCCGCCTCGGCGAGAACTACGAGAAGCTGCTCGCCTCGCTGGTGGAGAGGGCGTCGTGAAGCCGCTGAGCCTGATCCACGTCGTCAACGCCTCGGGCCTGGGGGGCACCGCGGCCACTGCCTTCCGCCTGGCGCGGCTGCTCGCCGAGCGCGGGCACCGCATGCTCTTCTGCGTGCCGCCCACCGGCATGTGGGGTGAAGCCGGCCGCAAGGCCGGGCTCGACACCAGCACGGACATGACCCTGCGCCGGGGACTCCGGCTGCGCAGCTTCTTCCGCGACGTGGGCTTCCTCAAGCGCGCCGTGGCCGAACGCGGGGCGGACATCGTCCACGTGCACCGCTCCGCCGAGTACTGGCGCGCGGCGGTGGCGCTGGGCGCGGCGCCGCGGCGCACCAAGCTGGTGCGCTCGCGCGGGGTAGTAATGCCCCTGGCCGCGCACTTCGCCAATCGCTGGCTGCACAACCGGCGCACGGACATGATCATCTGCACCGCGCAGATGATCCACGACATGTACCGCGCGCTGCCGGGATTCGACGGCGGCAAGGTCCGCCTGCTGCACGACGGCGTGGACATCGACACCTTTCGCCCGGGGCTCGACGGCGCGGCGCTCAGGAGCGAACTGGGCATCGCCGCCGACTCCCCGGTGGTCGCGGTGGTGGCGCGGCTGCACGCGGTCAAGGGCCACCGCTACCTGGTGGAGGCCGCCCCGGCGATAGTCGCCAAGTTCCCCGGGGTGCGCTTCCTGCTCACCGGCCGCCCGGTGAAGAGCACCGGCGGCGAGCTCCGGGAACGGGTCGGGGCACTGGGCATCGAGGAGAACTTCATCTTCGCCGGGTCGCTGCCGGACGTGCCCGCGGTGCTGGCCGCCGCCGACCTCTTCGCGCTGACGTCAGTGGGCTCGGAGGGCTCCAGCCGCGGGACTCTGGAGGCCATGGCCGCGGGCCTTCCCGTAGTGGCCAGCAGCGTGGGCTGCCTGCCGGACATCGTGGTCGAGGAGCAGACCGGCTACCTGGTCCCGCCGCGGAACTCAGACCGCCTGGGCGCGCGCATCGTCGAGCTGCTGGGCGACGCCGGCCTGCGCGAGAGAATGGGCAAGGCCGGCCGCAGGCGCATCGAAGAGAACTTCGACGAGCGCGCGGTGGTCGACCGCCTGGAAGCGCTCTACTACGAACTGACGGAGAAGCCCTCGAAATGAGCGGCTGGCTGCCGGCGGAGTCCGAACCCGGCCTGATCAGCGTGGTGGTCCCCACCTACAACCGGGCCGGACTCCTGGCCGAGACTCTCGGCTCGATCCTGGCCCAGGACTGCGAGCGCCTCGAAGTCCTGCTGGTCGACGACGGCTCGGAGGATGCCACCTCCCGGGTCGCCGCCGAGTGGCGCGAGCGTTTCCGGGCCGAGCGCGGCTGGCGCCTGGAGTGCCTCGCCCAGGAGCACGGGGGGGGACAGCGCGCCCGGAACCTCGGAGCGCGAGAGAGCCGCGGCGAGTTTCTCTGCTTTCTCGATGACGACGACCTGCTCGCCCGTGATCGCCTGCGCGGGCTTCTGGCCGCGGCACGCGAGAAGAGTGCCGGGCTGGCCTACGGGCCCTGGGCCTACTTCGTTCACGATGGAAACGGTTACGGGCTCCGCGCGGTTCACAACCGCGATCCGCGGAGCGGGGACGAAGCGGTGCTCGCGGCCTGGCTCAAGGGCTGGTCCTGGTACGTGATGGGCGCGCTGCTGGCGCGCGACCTCTTGAACCGCGTCGGCCCCTGGAACCGCGAGCTGCGCCTCTGCCAGGACCTGGAGTTCAGCGCGCGCTGCTTCGCCGCCGAACCGGTCATGGCCCACAGCGCCGAGGGGCTGCTGTACCGCCGACAGCACGCCGGCACGATATCGCGGCGCAGCTTCTCGGAATACGAGGACACGATAGTTGCCTTCGCGAGCGCGATAGAGAAGCTGGCCCTGGAGAAGCTCCCCGCGGAGGTCGCCGGCCCGGCCATCGCCCAGTACCTGGGGAGCCATGCCGTGCGCTTCTTCGCCAAGGGCTCCAGGCGCGGGGCGCGCTTCTGCGAGGAGAAGGTGCTGGAGCACGACCCCGGGTACCGTCCGCGGACCGGCGGGGTCTCCTCCCGGCTGGCCTTTGCGCTGGGCGGCTTCCGGCTGTGGTCGGCCAAGAACCGCCTGCGCGACCGGTTCAAGCGCTTGGGAAGGCGCATCCGCGGCAAGGACGAGGGCTTCAACCGAGTGCCCGAACTGGCCGGTGTGGACTTGAGTGGGGCCGAAGATGTCTGACTCGCTCCGGGTGCTGCTCGCCGATTTCCACATGGGCTGGGGCGGCCAGGCGGCCTACGTGCTCAACCTGGCCCGGGGCCTGTCCGCCGAGGGCCACGCGGTCACGGTGGCCGCGCCGCCGGGCAGCGAGCTCGAAAGCCGCGCCCGCGACGCAAAGATAAAAACGTTCACCGGCTGCCGCTTCGGCCGGGGCTTCCGGCCGCTTTCCTTCTGGCGGGACGTCCGCGCCCTGAGGCGCTTCTGCGGCGAGTTCAAGGCGCAGATAGTCCACACCCACGGCTCGCAGGACTGCTGGCGCGCGGCGCTGGCCTCGCTCCCCCCGGGTTGCCGGCACGTCAGGACCAAGCACAACAGCTACCCGGTGGCCGGACACGCGGCCAACAAGTGGCTCTATCGCCGGGGCATCGACCGACTGGTGGTCGTGGCCGCCGCCTTGAAGCCGCTGGTGGGCAAGATACTGCCTCCCGAGGCCATCGACGTGCTCCACGCCCCGGTGGCCGACCGCTTCTTCGACCCGCCGGGCGGCGAGGCCTTCCGCCGGGAGATGATGATCGGCCCGGAGGTCCCGCTGATCGGGGTGGTCGCGCGCCTGGTGCCCGACAAGGGCCAGGCCGACGTGCTCCGCGCGCTGGTGAAGGTCCGCGAGAAGTTCCCCGGGGCGCTGGCGGTCTTCGCCGGCGATGGCTCGGAGTATCATCGACTCATAGAAATGTCCAAAGAGCTGGGCGTGGCCGAGGGCGCGCGGTTCTTGGGCCCGCGCTCCGACGTCCTTGATGTAACCGCCGCGCTGGACGCCGCCGTGCTGGCCTCCACCGACTGCGACGCCTCCAGCACGGTGGTCAAGGAGGCCCTGGCCGCCGGCTGCCCGGTGGTCGCCACCGAGATCGGCGGCATCCGCGAGATCGTCGAGGACGGCGTCACCGGCCGCATCGTCCCGCCCGGCGAGCCCCAGAAGCTGGCCGCGGCCATCGCCGCCACGCTCGCGGACCGCGATGCCGCGCGAGCCTCGGCCCGGCGGGGCCGCGAGGTCATGCGCGAGCGCTTCAGCGAGTCGGCCTTCGTCCGCGGGCAGCTGGCCCTTTACCTGGCGACCCTGGCTGGAGGGTCGAGTTGAGCCTGTACCTGCCCATTCTCATGTACCACCAGGTGGGTTCTCCGGAACCCGGCGACAAACCCGGCCTGTTCGTCTCCCCGGGGACCTTCCGCGAGCAGCTGGACTTTCTTTCCGACAAGGGCTTCCGGGCGGTGGGCCCCGACGCGCTGGCCGAGGCGCTGGCCGGGCGCAAGCCCGAGAAGTTCCCCGCCCGCCCGCTGATGATCAGCTTCGACGACGCCGACGCGCGCGCCCTGGGCCCGGCCATCGAGGCTCTGGCCGAGCGCAGCTGGCCGGCGGCCGGCTACTTCGTGGCCGGCGCGCAGGAGACCTTCCCCGCGCCCGCCCAGGTGGAGGACCTCCGCCGGGCGCGTTTCACGGTGGGCTCGCACTGCATGACCCACCGGCGGCTGACCGAGCTGTCCGACCAAGCCATGTTCAACGAGTTGGTCGAGAGCCGGCGCCGGCTGGAGGTCCGCGTGGGCTATTCGGTGGACCACATGGCTTATCCCTACGGGGCCTTCGACAAGAGAGAGCTGGAGGCCGCGCGGGAGGCCGGCTACCGCACGGCGCTCAGCGTCCAGCGCGGCAACCGCCACCGCCGGAAAGAGGGTCTGCGCCTCAGGCGGATCATGATCCGGCCGGACACTTCCCCCAAGCGCCTGGGGCGCTACCTGGGCCGCGCCTGGCACCTGGAGCACGTGCTCAAGGAAAAGCTGCACCTGGACCGCGGGGGCCGGCAGCGGTGAGGTTCCTGCTGTGCGCCGACAACTTCAGCCGCGGGTCGGGCGGCGCCCCGCGCTCCGCGCAGGAGCTGGTCCGGGCGCTGGCCGCCGCGGGGCACGAAGTCACCGTCCTGGAAAGTTCCAGGATCTCGGAGAAGGCCGACTGGAACGGCACGCCGCTCGAGCGAGTCAGGCTGCACGGACCGCTGCTGCCCAAGGACCGCGACCTGCGCACCCTGGTGCTCAATCCCCGCTGGCGGGCGCGGGTCGCGGGGCTGATAGCCGGCTTCCGGCCACAGTTGCTGATTACCCAGGGGATGCTGGCCCCCGGCGCGCTGGAGGCCGCCCGCGCCGCGCGGATACCCGCCGCCTACTTCTTTCGCGGCTACGCCCCCTTCTGCCCTCACCAGTATCAGGGGCTGGACCCCGAGAAGGACTGCAGGCGCCACGACTGCTGGGGCTGCCTGACCCTCGCCCGCAAGCTCAAGTACCCGATGGTCCGGGCGGTGCTGGAGCTCTACGAGCGCATCGTGCCGCACGCCGAACTCCTCGTGGCCAACAGCCGCTACGTGGCCGGCCTCTTCGAGCGCTTCTGGGAAGTGAAGCCCGAGGTCGTTTACCCGGCGGTCAGCCTGGCCCCGGCGGACGCGCCCGAGAACGACCCGGACGGCTACCTGCTCTTCATCAAGCCCCAACGGGTAAAGGGGCTCGACCTGGTGCTGGAACTCGCCCGGCTGCTTCCCGACCGCAAGTTCGCGGTGGCCGGCGAGACCCGCGGCGCCGCCGCGCGGGCGCTCTCGCAGCGGCCCAACGTGCAGCTCCTGGGCTGGCGCGAGGACATGGCGGCGGTCTACCGCGGGGCGCGGCTGCTCTTGGGCCCGTCGCTCTGGCAGGAGCCCTTCGGGCGGGTCTTCGCCGAGGCCGCGTCGGCCGGCTGCCCCTCGCTGGCCTTCAAGGCCGGGGGCATTCCCGAGGCGGTGGGTGCGGGCGGCGTGCTCCTGGAGCGCCCCGCCGGCGCGGCCCAGTGGGCCCGGGCATTGAAGGAGCTCGACGACCCCCAGCGCTACGAAAACCTGCGCCGCGCGGCGCTGGAGCACGCCCGCGAGCTGGCCGCCCGTGGCGGGGCGAAGCGCGTCGTGGGCCTCCTGGAAACCGCCGCCCGCCGCGGCCCGGCGCCGCGGCCGGCACCTCCCGAGGCCGGCCGGAAGCTCAAAGTGATCCACGTGATCAGCGCGCTTTCTGTAGGCGGCGCGGAGCTCAGCCTCTTTCATCTGGCCAGCCGCCTGGACCGCGAGAAGTTCGACGCCGAAGTGATCTGCCTGCGTGAAGAGGGCGACCTCGCCGCGCGCTTCCGCGAGGCGGGCGTGCCCGTGGAGCTTTTCAAGCTGCCCAGCCGCTACGGCCCGGGCGGTCTGCTGGGCCTGGCGCGGCTCCTGGCCCGCAAGCGGGCCGACATCGTGCACACTCATCTCCGCCGGCCGAACACCTCGGGACGCATCGCCGCGTGGCTGGCGGACGTGCCGGTGATCATCGCTCACGAGCGGAACCCCGGCCCGGGCAAGAAGTGGCGGCACTTCCTGGTCGACCGCCTGCTGGCCCGGGTCTCTTCCGCGATGATTGCCGTGAGCCGCCAGACCGCCGAGCGCAACTCGCGCCTGGCGGGCATTCCGCTTGAGCGCTTCGCGGTGATCCCCAACGCGGTTGACCTGGAGGAGTTCCGGCCCGGCGACCGGGACGCGGCGCGCGCCAGGCTGGGTCTCGACGCGGCGGAGTTCGTCGTCGGCTTCGCCGGCCGGCTGCACCGCGTGAAGAACCTGGACGTGCTGCTGCGCGCGGTGGCCGAAGCGGCCGAAGCGGCGGAGGCGGCGCCCGCGCTGCGCCTGCTGGTCGCCGGCGAAGGCCCGGAGCGCGGCGGGTTAGAGGCGCTCGCCGCCGAGCTGGGCATCTCCGAACGCGTCACTTTCCTGGGCGAGCGCGGTGACCTCGCCGAGGTCTATCCGGCGATGGACGCGCTGTGCCTGGTGAGCAAGTCGGAGGGCTGCAGCCGGGTGCTGCTGGAGGCCGCGGCCTGCGCGCTCGCGCCGGTAGTCACCCCGGTGGGCCACGCGCCGGACATGCTCACAGATGACCAGTCGGGCCTCTTCGTGCCGGCTGGCGACGCGCCCGCGCTGGCCAAGGCGCTGGTGCGGCTGGCCGGCGATGCTGGACTGCGTGAAAAGCTGGGCCGGGCCGCGCGCGAGGCGGTGAGCCCGCTGGGTCTTGACGGGTACGTCAGGCACCTGGAGCGGCTTTATCTGGAACTTTGGGATCGCCGGCGGGGGACATCGTCTTAGCGCCCGGGGCGGGCTCGGCCTTCTTCTCCGGTTCCTTCTTGGGCGACACCTTGCGCGAGCGGATGATTATGATGCCCCTCTTGAATGAGGGATACTCCGGGTAGTAGTAGAGCGACCCGCCGATCACCCGGAAGTGGGGGTAGCGCCCCAGCAGGCTGCCCATGTTCCTGCGCTCGGCCTGCAGCTTCTTGCGTTCGGCCTCCAGCTTCCTGCGCCCGGCCTCCGCCAGGGCGCGCTCGGCGCGGAGCTTCTCGATTTCGGCGATCTTGAGCTTGAGCTCCAGCTCGGCCTTCTTGAGTTCGGTCTCCGCGCGGGCCGCGGCGGCGCGGGACTTCCTGACGGCGGCCACCGACTCGGGCTTGTGCCACTGGCCCTCGAACTTGACCATGCCCAGGGCGCGGTACTTCTGGTCGGGGGTGACCCATTCCCCGCCGTGCTTCACGTAGCCGGTCAGCTTGCGGGCCGAGGCGTTCTCGGGGTCGAGCGTCAGGACGTCGCGGAGCAAGCCGTCGCCGCGGCCGCGGAGCCCCTGCTTGCGGCACCAGGCGGCCAGCTCCAGGCGTCCGGCGACGTCGAGCTTCTCCAGCGCGGCGAACTTCTTATTGTAGACGTCGATGCTGGATTCCTTGCGCTCGATGCGCAGGACCTTGCTCTTGGGGAAGCTTACCGAGCCGAAGGGTATCTCCACGGTGACCTTGTCGCCCTTGACGGTGACCTTGCCCTCGATGCTCTTGCCGTTCTTGAGGTGGACGACGTCCGCGCGGGCGGCGGCGGCAAGGAACAGCCCGGCCAGGATCGCCATAAGCGTGCGCATAGCTCTCTCCCTGAAAAGGCCCGAGAAACCCATCCCCACTATTATCCTCATTATCCTGACGGGCCCCGGGGGATTCCATTCGAAAAATACCGGGGCCTGGAGCGAGGTTGACAGCTCCGCCGGCGGGGAGGATACTCAGGGGCGGGTGTTGACGCATAAGGGACTATGTACGAGGGTGATGAGATGAGGAAACCCAAGCTGAAACTGCTCCTGGCCGCCCTGACGTTCGCCGCGCTTTCGCTTCCGGCGCGGGCCGGGGAGAAGCCCATTCACGAAAAGACCGGGGCCCGGATCGTCGAGCTGGTCAAGCAGCTCGGGGGCGAGGACACCAAGAAGCGCGTCCAAGCTGCCAAGGCCCTGGGGGAGATGGGCGCGAAGGCCAAGGCGGCCGCCCCCGCGCTCGCCAAGGCGCTCGCCGACGATGAGTTTGACGTCCACGACGCCGCCAATGAGGCGCTGAACGAGATGGGCAAGGCCGCTCTGCCGGCACTCTTCGAGGCGCTCAAGAGCCCCGACGACGAGGTGCGCTCCCACGTAATCGACTTCCTGGCATTGTTCCTCCCGGTGAGGGCCGACGTGACCGCCGCAGTGGTCGCGGCGCTGGACGACAAGGAAGACATGGTGCGCAGCGACGCGGCCATGTCCCTCGCGCGCATGGGCCCGGCGGCGGCGCGGGTGGCTGTCGCCAAGCTGCTCAAGCGGCTCAAGAGCAAGGACGAGGATGTCCGCACGGCCACTATAGGCCTCCTGCAATACTTCGGCTCGGCCGCCGCGCCGGCGGTGCCCGACCTGGTCAAGGCGCTGGCCAGCGAGGACGAGTTCCTGCGCAGCAGCGCGGCGGACTGCCTGCGGGCCATCGGGCCGGCGGCCAAGGCGGCGCTGCCCGCGCTGCGCAAGCGGTTCAATGACGAGGACGGCTCGGTGCGGGTCCAGGCCGCCGAGGCCGTCTGGAAGATCAGCGGGAAGGCCGGCGAGGTTATTCCCGTCATCACCGCGGGTCTGAAGGACGGGGACCAGTTCACCCGCTGGTACGCCATCGGCGCCTTCTCCGAGATGGGGAAGGCCGCGAGGCCGGCGCTGCCGGCCATTCTCAAGGCGCTGGAGGACACCAGCCCGAAAGTAAAGGTCAAGGCCGCGAAGATTTACTGGAAACTTACCGGCAAGGCGAAGAAGGCCCTGCCCGCGATCATCGAGGGGCTCAAGTCCACCGCCCCCCACGCCGACATGGCCCGCCGCGATGCCCTGCACATCCTGGAGGAAATGGGTCCGGCGGCCAAGCCGGCGGTCCCCGCGCTGACGGCACTCCTCGCCGAGAAGGAGGGCCGCCTCGGCATGGCGCGCTACTCGGCGCTGCGGGCGCTGGTTGCCATCGGCCCGGAAGCCAAGGGGGCCGTGCCGGCGGTCATCAAGCTGCTCTCGGACGAGGACGAGCTCCTGCGTCGCGGCGCGGTGGACGCGCTGGGAGCAATCGGCGCCGGCGCTCCCAAAGAGGTGGTCCCCGCACTGGCCAAGGCGCTGGAGGACAAGGAGATTTTCGTGCGCGAGGGGGCCGCCGAGGCCCTGGGGAAGCTCGGAGCGGCAGCGAATCCAGCGTTGCCGGCGCTCGCCAAGCTGCTGGAGGGCCCCAACGTGAGGGCGCGCGTCCCGGCGGCGCTGGCCATCTGGCGCATCGAGAAGAAGACCGAACGGGTTCTGCCACTGCTGATTGCGGTGTTGGAGAACCGTGAGCTGAAATGGGGCGCGCGTCACTGGGCGGCTTCTGCCCTGGGGGACATCGGCTCCGCGGCGGCGAAGGCGCTGCCCGCGCTCGAAAAGGTGCTCGGAGAGAAGGAGCATCCTTCGCTGCGCGGGTGGGCGGCTGCGGCGATCTGGAAGATATCCGGGAGCGGCGAGAAGATTGAACCCCTGCTGGTCAAGTGGCTGGGCGGGAAGGACCAGAAGCTGCAGAAGGCGGCGGTCTCGGCGCTGGGTAGTGTCGGCCCCCCGGCCAGGGGAGCGGTTCCCGCGCTGGTGGAGGCCCTGGCCGACAAGAACCGGCACAAGCGCGGAGCGGTCGCCCGGGCGCTGGGGAAGATCGGGCCGCCGGCGGCCGCGGCGATTCCCGCGCTTGAAAAGCGACTTGAGGACGCGAGCCAGTACGTCCGCGAGTACGCCGCCAAGGCGCTGAAGAAGATTCGCGCGAAGAAGCCCGCCAGCAAGTAATCGCACAAGAAAACCCCGGCGACGCTTCCGCCGCCGGGGCTCCTTTTCTTTCTCCTTGGCTTAGACCAGGCCGCGCATGTACTCCAGATAGGAGGGGAAGGCCACCTCGGGATCGGGCAGTTCCGGGTGCCATTTCTTCTCGTGTTCAAAGGACAGAAAAAGGTCCTGGCCGTCGGCCGCCAGGATGTCCACGACGTCCTTGACCGGCATCTCCCCGGTGCCCACCGGGACGTACCTGCGCTTGCCGTCCTCGCCCATCACGTTGTCCTTGACGTGGCAGTAGAGCACCGTGCCCTTGAGGTCGGCGTACTGCTCGGCGACGCTCTTCCCGGTGCTGCCGATCGCGTTGGGGAAGTCCCACACCGCGCCGAGCCCGCCGCCGACGGCCGCCTGCAGCGCCTTGATGTTGGCCGCGTCGCACCAGTCGTCGTGGGTCTCGACGCCCAGCGCGACGCCGACGTCCCGGGCCTTGGCCGCGCAGGGCGCCAGGTACTCGGCGGCCTCGCTGATGGCCTGCTCCTTGGTCTTCTTCTCGCCGAACTGGCCGGCGAAGGTGCGCACGAAGCCCGCGCCGACCGCCACCGCCAGGTCCAGTATCTTGAGCAGCGCGTCGCGGTTGGCGGCCTGCTCCGCGGCGTCGGTGGACCCGAAGCGCGTGTAGCACATCAGCGAGAAAACCCGGCTGCCCTTGGCCTTGAAGAGCT
The DNA here is from genome assembly GCA_965370045.1 of uncultured bacterium. Classification (GTDB taxonomy): domain Bacteria; phylum Planctomycetota; class SZUA-567; order JAKLDR01; family JAKLDR01; genus CAZONU01. The sequence goes on from CBDUSI010000010.1 coordinate 25,526, forward strand.
CGCCGACCTTCGCGGCTTCCTCCACAGAGGCGTTCGGGTTGAAGTGGTTGCCGTCGTCGGAAGTGCGCAGCTCCACGCCTTCGAAGCCTCGCTCCCCGGCGAACGCCGCGATCTGCTCGATGCTCCACTCGGGACACCCCAGGGTGCTGAATGCCAGTTTCATGAGTGCTTGTCCCCTCCTCTACGAATTTGCCTGTGATTCTTCCGCCTGCGGCGGCTCTTTGCGTTGCCTGAAGAATCTTAGCATGTAGATCAGGTAGCCAACAAGTGCCAAACTAAAGGCTGCGCTGAGCCAGTGACCAAGTTTCCAACTCGGGGCCAGTCGCGCAGCCTTTGCCATCTGCTCAGGAGTCGAGCCTTGCCACACTTCCGTATACTCGACGAACAACGCATTCAAGACTCCTGACGCAGCGGGGAGCAGGTGCAGGAGCAAAGCCAGCCACCAACCCGCCATCTTCCTCTTGTACAGAAGCCATCCCGCAACCAGGTAAGAACCTCCGAGGGCTGCCGAATACGCCATGATGGACCAATCCCGGAGCACAATGCCGCAAACCGGCACGGGCCTTGTGCGCACGGCGAAGGGAGACATCAAGAGTAAGGCCAAACTGAACCAAAGCACTGGCATCGGACACGAATCGGTCCATGTCGGATCAGGATCGCGTTGCCTGAACGTCCAGCGCACTGAGGGTCTAGAAAAGAAGTACACCATTGCCCCCGGCCAAGACAGGAAAAGTACGCTGAAGCAACACGACATCGATATCATGCGGCCGACGGCACTGCCGGTCTCAACGGGCTCTCCGTTCGGATCACCCTTGGCCATACCCGCAAGACCTGTCCCTGCAACGAGAAGCGCAAAGGCCCCAAACACCAGAGCAGCTATGGAGAGAGCTAGCGCGACGTCACCCGCCCAGCGACGCAGCTTCACCAGACCAGCCCCCACCGCGAAGAGGATAGTCCCCATGATGATTACATGAGCACCATCGATGAGTCCGAATTCCAGCGTTGACTCAGGACGCGTTGTCTGATGAACAAGGACGAGGAGCGGGCAGAACAAGCATATGCTTCCGAGAAACACCAGTGGGGCACCGCATATCTTTATCCAACCGGAGTGGTCCCGGTATTCGTGTTGGCTCTCGTCGCTCATTCAGACATACCGGCGCAGGCGGTAGAGGTTCACATCTTCCGCGCGTGTTCGACGCGCAGGAAGTCCTCCAGGCTCATGTTTCCGCGCAGGGTCAGCCTGCGTTCGTAGTCCTTCTCCTCGTCGAGGAACAGGTTGACCGAGCCCCCCGGCCGGCGCCGCTCGAAGAAGAGGTAGCGGCAGCCGTTCTCTCCGGCGATCACGTTGTGGGCCACCCCGTTGGGGTAGATCAGCACGCTGTCGGCGCGGAGCTCGACGCTGGACATGTTCTTGACCGACGCGCCGATCTCGACCTTTGCAGAGCCCTCCCAGACGTAATAGGCCTGCCAGAAGTCGTCGCCGTCCGGATCGCGGCCCAGCTCGCCGTGCTGGTGGACGGGCACGGCGTGGCCCGGGGGCATGATCAGCTCCTGGCAGAGGACGTCGCGGCTCACCCCCCAGAGCTTGTCGGTGTAGACGATGCCCTGGGGGTTGAAGGCCGAGGCGCGCCCGCCCCAGCCGTGGGTCGCGCCCTTGTACTGGGTGCGCACGTAGCCCAGAGCATGGCCCATGCGGACCACGACGTGGCCGCGCAGCGGGTCGGGCTCCTCGCCGGCCGGCGCGTAGCGGATCAGCAGCGCCCGCCCGCTGAAGTCGTAGACCAGCTCGCCCTCCCGGCCGGCCGGCAGGTAGAGCAGGTCTTCGACGAAGAGCTCCTCGCCGAGCACCCGCCCGGAGCCGTCGATGACCAGCAGGGTCAGCGCCCGGCCGTCGAGCTTCACCGAGCCCGAGCCGCCCAGCACCTCGACGCGCAGGGCCGAACAGGTCATGTCCTCGCTGAAGAGCAGCCCGGGGCCCTCGGGCCTGCGGTGATACTTGGTGAAGTCCATGCTCCGGCGGTTCCTTCCTATCTCATTTCCTTGGGCAGTCCCAGATGGCCGGCGGCCTGGGCCTCGCGCTTAAGGCGGGCCGCCTCGAACTTCCTGGCGTAGCGCGCGTAGGGCGCCGGCGCGGCGGCGGTGCCCATGCGCTCCAGGAGCTTCAGCGCGGCCTTCTGCAGCTGGCGGTCGTCCTCCAGGTTGCTGACGAAGCGCTTCTTGCGGTCGTCGGCCGCGCGGCGGCGCAGCACCCGGCGGACGTAGGGCCGGGCGTCCTCGGCGGTGATGTGCGCCTTGGCCTTCAACTCCTTGACCTTATCAACGAGGCCGGGGTAGCGCGCCGGGTCGCCGCCGTCGTCCGCGGCCAGCTTGCGGCCGAGCGCGGGGTCCTTCTCGTAGACCTCGCGCGCGTAGGTCTCGAGCTTATCGACGACCTTGCCGATCTCCTCGTACTTCCAGCCGGGGGTGACCTGGTCCTCGCTGGCCATGGACACGTCGGGGGTAATGCCCTTCCCGTGAATGCACTCGCCGCCGGGCAGGTAGTACTTGGCGATGGTGAGCTTGAGCAGCGACCCGGGCTCGCTGCGCAGGCGGATGGGCTCCTGGACGCTGCCCTTGCCGAAAGTCTTCTTGCCGATCAGCACCGCGCGCTTGTTGTCGCGCAGGGCCCCGGCGAGGATCTCCGAGGCGCTGGCCGAGCCCGAGTTGATCAGCACCGCCAGGGGCAGGTCGGGGAAGCCGCCGTCGCCGGTGGACTTGTGCGGCTGGGTCCTTACCTTGCGGCCCTTACTGGTGACGATGAGCTTTTCGGCCGGCAGGAACTCGTCGGCCAGGTTCACGGCGGAGATCAGGTAGCCGCCGGGATTGTCGCGCACGTCGATTATCAGACCCTTCATGCCCTGGGCCTTCATGTCCGCCAGGGCCTTCTTGAGTTCCTCCTGGGTCTTGCGCGCGAAGCGCACCACGCGCACGTAGCCGATCTTGCCGGGAAGCATCTCCGCGAAGATGCTCTGCACGCTGATCTTGGCGCGGGTGATGCTGAACTCCTTGGCCTCGCGCCAGCCGCGGCGGAATATCTTGACCTTGACCTCCGTGCCCGGCTTGCCCTTGAGGCGCGAGATGGTCTTGTTCATGATCTCGCCGGTGGTCTTCAGCCCGTCGACCTCCAGGACCCGGTCCATGGAGCGCAGCCCGGCCTGGTGGGCCGGCCCGCCGTAGATCGGGCTGACGATGGTGAACACCCCGCCGACCAGGTTGACGTAGGCGCCGATTCCCCCGTACTCGCCGGAGAGCGTCTCGGTCAACTGCTTGGACTCGTCGGGGTCCATGTAGCTGCTGAAGGGATCGAGGCTGGCGACCATCCCGCGCACCGCGGCGCGGACCAGCATCTTGCGCTTGATCTTGTCGGCGTCCTCGCCCTGGGCGTCGTAGTACGAGGAGATCGTCCGCAGCGCCTCGGTGAACAGCGGGTTGCGCGACGCCGTGCTGCGGTAGATGGACAGCGCCCGCTCGGAGCGGCCGGTGGGGTCGTTGCGGAAGATGAGCAGCAGCTCCTTGCGGACCTCGGGCAGCGACCCGCGGCCGATCTCGCCGAGGGCCAGGGCGGCCTCCTTGCGGATCGCGGCCTTGTTGCGGCGCATGATGATCATCAGCGAGTTGGCCGCCGCGCCATCGTCGCCCAGGCGCCCGCGGGCACGGTGCAGGGCCACCAGCACCAGCTTGTCCTTCTCGGCGTCGGCGACCTTCTCCAGGGCTTTGAGCAGCCAGCGCGCGCCGAACATGGAGGTCGCCTGGCCCAGGGAGTTGGCCGCGTAGATGCGCAGCTTGCGGTCCTTGGCCGAGCCGGCCAGGCTCAGGAGCGCCTTGGCGCCGTCCTTCTGGTCGGCCTTGACGTCCATGAGCTGCCGGGCGAGGAGCAGCCGCGCGCGGGGCGAGGCCGTCGCCAGGGCATTCTTCACCGCCGCGCCGGCCTCCGCGCCCAGCTTGCGGAGCTCGTCGGCGCGCTCCCATACGTCGTCGTAATCGAGCTTCTCCAGGCTCTTGATAATCTTCGCGACCCTGGCGGCGTGGTCCTTCGGGGGAGGCTCCCCGGCGGCCAGGGGCAGTGCCAGGACGCAGGCGGTGAGGGCGATCAGGAAGCAGCGCATGAGGTGTTCCTCCCGGCCCTTCCCGGCTGGAGGGCCAAAATCAGGCATGAGGGATGTTAACCGTTTCGGCGCCCGGAGGCAACTCACATTAGATTATGGAAGGGGGGCATGGTTACGGGTTGACCCGGCCGCGAACGGCCGCTAGCCTCGGGGGCATGATTGAAGATGGCGCGCCCCCCCCGAGCCGCCTGAGCCCCCTGCATCCGGTGCGCTCGGTGCGGATTCTCTTGCGCTCGCCGGCCTATCTGCTGGCGGCGGATTGGGGCGGCCTGGTCCTCTCCCTGGTGATCGCGGCCCCCGCAGTTTATGCCTGGACGACGACCACGTCCCAGCTCGCCAACCTCCAGATGGTCAATTCGCTGGAGGTCATAAACCCGGGGGGCGCGAGCCTCGATGTGCTGGTGGTCGCCCGGAGTGTCTGCACCTGGATACTCTGGGCGGGCGCGCTGGCCTGCGGGCTTGGGGCCTTCAAGCCCGAGCGCAAGGCGGGGACCATGGAGCAGCTCCTGCTGCTGCCGCTCCCGCGGGCCGAGCTGGTGCTCTCGCGGATGCTGCGAGCTTTCCTGCCCCTGGTGCCCGCGCTGCTGTGCATGGTGGCCATTGACTGCTGGGTGATCTTCGACGAGGCCGTCGCGCCATGGGGGACCTTGTTGCTCGCCATGGCCGCTGTCTTCTGGATACTCGCGGGCGCTCTGCTGGTAATCGCTCTGGGCACCTTCATCTCGCTGCGGGTCGGCTGGGCGGCCCGCATCAAGGCCGTTCTCCAGGTGCTCGCGGGGAGTGCCGCGGAGCTGCTGGTCCTCTGGGCCTACCTGGTCGTGGGCCTGGCGCCTCTCTGGCCGTTCCTGATCCTTGGCGTTGTCAAGACCGCCTTTGCTCTGGCAACGACCTTCCACCTGATCGGCCACTTCGACGCGCTGGCCCTGGGGGAGATCGCCAAGGTTCCCAGGCGAAAGGACAATTCGCCGTCGTGAGCGAGGAACGCCTGAGCCCCCTGCGCCCGGTGCGCTCGTTGCGAACCATGTTGCGGCTGCCGGGGTACGTGGTCTCGGTCCGCCGGCGGCACAGGAGGCTGCTGGCCGGGGTGCTTCTGGCGATAACCGCCCTCATCTGGATCGGGAGTTCGGTGCCGGCGGTGCTCCTGGAGCCGCCGCCGTCGAGCGGCTTCATGCACGGGGTGATGGAGTTCCTGCTGCTGCTCCTCGGGCGGCTTGTGGGCAACGGGTATCTCTGCGTGGTTGCCGCGACGACGGGCGCGCTGGCCTTCGCGCCCGAGCGGCGGGGCGGGGCCATGGACCAGTTGGTAATGACCCCCGCCTCGCGGGGCGCGGTGTTCCTGGGACGGGCGCTGGGGACGGCGATACCCCTGGTCCCGGCGGTGGCGCTGGCCGCCGTACTCGACCCGGTGCTCCTGCCTATGGTCGGGAACGCCGTCGGGGAGGCCTCTCTGCTGGAGCTGTGGGGCATCGTCGCGACCTTCGGCGTGACGACTGTTTCAATAACGATCTGGAGCTACTCGCTGGGGCTCCTGGCCTCGCTCAAGAGCCGGACGATCACCCGCGCGCTGGTGTGGTCGCTGTTGCTGCTCCTGGGCGTCGGGCTGCTGGAGGTGATCTTCTATTTTGGCATGGGACTCGTGGTTTGGGCGGCGGAAGGCGAGCTGGTCCTCTTCTTGGTCTGCTATTGGTTCTTCGCGCTGCTCAGGGCGATATTCGCGGCGCTGGTCATGTGGCGATGCGTCCGGCACTTCGACAGCATGGCCCTGGGCGATGAGGCGCGTTAGCCCTCCTCGTACTCCTTGAGCCGGGCGTACAAGGTACTCCTGTCAATGCCCAGTATCTCGGCGGCCTTGCTCTTGTTGTTGCCCACCGTGGCCAGCACCGCCAGGATGTGCTCCTTCTCGAGGTCCACCAGGCGCACCGTGCCGCCCACCGGGGTGCCCGCGGCGGTGGCCGCCGCGCCCCCGGCGCCGCTGATCTCCGGGGGCAGGTCGCCCGCCGTGATAGTCCCGCCGGGGTGCAGGATCACCAGGCGCTCGACCAGGTTCATCATCTCCCGGACGTTGCCCGGCCAGGGGTAGGCCAGCAGCTTCTCGCGGGCGGCGGCGTCGAGTTCGGGGTCCGCCCGGCCCATGCGCGCGGCGGCGCCGGCCATGAAGCGGTCGAGCAGCTCGGCGGCGTCGTCGCCCCGGCCGCGCAGCGGGGGCAGCGGGATGCGCAGCACGTTGAGGCGGTAGTAGAGGTCCTGCCGGAACTTCTTGGCCTTGACCTCGGCCTCCAGGTCGCGGTTGGTGGCGGCGATTACCCTGACGTCCACCTTGCGGACCTCGCTCTCCCCCACGCGGGAGAGCTCGCCCTGCTCCAATACACGCAAGAGCTTGGCCTGCGCACCCCCCGAGAGCTCGCCGATCTCGTCGAGGAACAGCGTGCCCCCGTCGGCCAGCTCAAAGCGCCCCATGCGCTCGGAGACCGCACCGGTGAAGGCGCCTTGGGCATGTCCAAAGAGCTCGCTCTCGATCAGGTTCTCCGCCAGCGCCGCGCAGTTGACCACTTCGAAGGGCGCCTCCGCGCGCTTGGACGCCGCGTGAAGGGCCCGGGCGGCGAGCTCCTTGCCGGTGCCGCTTTCCCCGGTAACCAGCACCGCCGCGTCGGTCGGCGCGGCCTGGCCGATCAGCCGGCGGATCTCCGCCATCACCGGCGAGTCGCCCAGGAGCTCCGACGAGCCCAGCGCCGCGCGAGCGCGGGCCAGCTCCTCCGCGCCGGTCAGCGAGCCCGCGGCCAGGAGACCCGCGGCGGCGGCGAGCTCCAAATCGTGGCTGGTGAAGCTCTCGGCGCGGCCCAGGCGGTCGGCGTAGAGCACGCCCACCGGCCGGCCGCCGGCGGACAGCGGCGCGGCCACGGCGGTGACGATCTTGTTGATCTCGATGCTCTGGGCCTCGGCGAACTCCGGGTCGGCCTCCGGCTCGGTCATCAGCACGGCGACGCCCTCGCCCCGGGCGCGCTCGATGACCGTGCTGCTCACCGGCACCTTGGCGGCGTCGGCGGCGAAGGTCGCCTCCGAGGCGCTCCAGGCCAGGCGGTCGGCGCCGGCGCCCAGGAAGACGTAGAACCGGTCGGCCTCCAGGCGCGGGGCGAGCTTCTCGCCCAGCGCGGCCAGCACCGCCTCGGGGGTGCGCGCCGCCGAGCAGGCCCGGGCCACCGCGAAGAGGCACCGCAGGTCGGCCAGCGAGCGGTCGTCGCCGGCGGCCTTGGCGGTTATCAGCGTGGCGCTCTCGACGACCAGGGTATCCAGCCGCGCCGAGGTGCTCGCCGGAGTAGAGCCCGGGACGATGATCGCGGCGGTGGCGTCCGCGTCGGGCTGTGGCTCGGGCTCCTCATGAACGATGGTGGCTTCCGGGGCTTCCGCCTCCTCGAGGTCCGCGGGCCGGCGGCGCTGCGAGCCGGTGGGCGCGGTCTTGCGAAAGACCAGCACGGTGGCCCCGATGCATATCTCGGTGCCGTCGACGAGGTCGGCCTGGTCCACGCGCTGACCATTGACCTGGGTGCCGTTGGAGCTGTCCAGGTCGCGGATCTTCCACTGGCGGCCTTCCCGGTATATCTCGCAGTGCTTGCGCGAGGCCCGGCCATCGTCCAGCTTGAGGTCGGCGACGATGTCCCGACCGAGGGTGAAGCTCTTGCCGGCAATCTCGGTGAACCAGCCGCTGCGCTCGCCGGTGCGGATCTCCAGGAAGGCCATGATCAGGTCCTCTCGAATGGATAGAAGAGCTGCTTGTAGAGTTCCTGCGCGTAGCGGTCGGTCATCCCCGCGATGTAGTCGGCCGCCGCGCGCGGGGCGCCGTCGCGCTCCAGGCGTTTCTGGTCGCCGGGGGGCAGGAGCTTGGGGTGGCTCGCGAACTCGCCGAAGAGCGCCTCGATGAAGAGCCGCGCCTTGTTGCTCATGCGCTCCACCCGCCAGTGGCGGTAGAGCTTGTCCATCAGGAAGTCGGCCATCGCGCGCTTGGCGGGGGCCAGCTTGTCCGAGACCCTGACCGCCAGGCGCGGCGCGGCGCGGACCGCCCCGGGCGAGTCCAGCTTCATCTCTTCGATGCGCCCGGCGCTGGCCGCCAAGAGGTCCTGCACTTCCAGGTTGATAAGATAACGCACGATGGCCGCCCGGCGCATCTTGCCCTCGAGCTCCAGGCCCCGGCTGTCGAGCGCCTCGGCGGCCAACTCCCAGAGCTCCAGGCCCTCAAGGTCACGGACCTCCAGCAGGCCGCTCTCCAGCCCGTCGTCCAGGTCGTGGTTGCCGTAGGCGATCTCGTCGGCGGCGCTGACCACCTGGACCTCCAGGCTCGGCGAGTGGTCGAACTCCGCGGCCATGGCGGGATCGTTGGGCCGGGGCATGCCGCCGGCCTCGCCGGCCGAGGCCGGGCTGTCGTAGGTGGTGCAGTGGAAGGCGAAGCCCTCGCGGACCTCGTAGCTGAGGTTGAGGCCCTCGAACTGCGGGTAGCGCTTCTCAAGGACGTCGACCACGCGCAGGCCGTGGGCGTTGTGCTCGAAGCCGCGCTCCTCGCCGCGGTCGCGCAGGAGCCCGTCGAGGACCTTCTCCCCGTTGTGGCCGAAGGGGGTATGGCCCAGGTCGTGGGCCAGGGCCAGGGCCTCGACCATATCCTCGTTGAGCTCCAGCGCCCGGGCGATGGTCCGGCTGATCTGGGAGACCTCCAGGGTGTGGGTCAGCCGTGTGCGGTAGTGGTCGCCCTCGTGGTTGACGAAGACCTGGGTTTTGTACTCCATGCGCCTGAAGGCGGTGGAGTGCACGATGCGGTCGCGGTCGCGCTGATAGCGCGAGCGGAAGGCGTGCTCGGGCTCGGCGTGCCGCCGCCCGCGGCTGGTCGCCGAGGGGGTCGCGTAGGCGGCTAGGAACTCGGGTTCGCGGCGCTCCTGCTCCTCGCGGGTGAGCATCAGCCGCCGGCCCCTTCAGCGAACCTGGGGGCCAGCGCCCGCCAGAGCTCCTCCAGGGCTATGGGCACCACCCGGGTGTCGTTGAGCACCGGCATGAAGTTGGTGTCGCCCACCCAGCGGGGGACCACGTGAAGGTGCAGGTGGTCCTCCACCCCGGCGCCGGCCGGCCGGCCGATATTGAAACCCACGTTGAATCCCTGGGGACCCAGCTCCGCGGAGAGCACCTCCTCGGCCCGGCGCGCGAGGTGCATGATCCGCACCAGGACCTCCTCGTCGAGGTCCGCCAGCCGGGCGACGTGCGCCGCCGGGGCAATCATCAGGTGGCCGGCGTTGTAGGGGTAGCGGTTCATGACCACGAAGCAGTCATCATCGCGCACGAGAACTAAGTTGGCCTGGTCGCCGTCGGGATCGGCCCAGTAGTCGCAAAGGAAGCAGCCGTCGGTCTTCTCGGCGGCGATGTACTCCATTCGCCAGGGGGCCCAGAGGTGCTCAGTCACGCGCGTCCGCCTTCCTAATGGCATCCCGCGCAGCTGGAGCGCGCGCAGCCCGAGCAGCTCGACCCCGAGCCGCTCTCCCCGTTGCCCCCGGAGCCGCCCATCGCGAAGGTCGAGAACTGCCGCCGGGTCTTCTTGCAGCCGCACTCCTCGCAGGGCGGGGAGGCCTCCTCGCCCATGCGCTGGAACTCCTCGAAGCGGTGCTCGCAGCGGGGGCAGAGGTACTCGTAAATGGGCATGAGCGGTGCCTACTTGATGTAGGGGCCCGGCTTGCGGGGCACCGCGCCCAGGTAAACGCGGAAGAGCAGCCCGGTGGCCCCCGCCCGGCCCAGGGGTTGACCGCGCTTGACGCTCTGGCCCGGCCGGACGGCGTAGTCGGTCAGCCGCCCGTAGAGGGTTACCATGCCCTTGCCGTGGTCAACCATCACCGTGGGGCCCAGCCCGCCGAGGTCGGCGGTGGCCACCACCACCGTGCCCTTGTCAGCCGCGACCACCGATGTCCCGGTCGCGACCGGGAACTCCGCGCCGGGGACCGCGCCGCCCGCCGCGCGGTACTTGCTGCTCACCGGGTAGCGCAGCCGGCCGCGGTCCGGGGTGCGAACCCGCGCCGGAGTCGGGCCGGTGGGTATCGCGTGCCGGGGCGTGCCGGCGGCGCGGCCGGGGATTACTACTTTGCCGCCGACCTTCATGTCCTTGGGGTCCAGGCCCGGATTGGCTGCGATGATCGCCGCGACGGGTACGCCGTACTTGCGGCCCAGGGAGTAGAGGGTCTGGCCCTTCTCCACGGTGTGCTTGAAGCCCTGGGGTTCCTCCAGGCCCTTGAGGCCGGCCTGGAAGGCCGGGTCGCGGCGGACGACGGGCTTGCGCGTCCGGGTGCCGCCGTTGCAGCCCGCGGTCGCGAGCAAGGCCAGGGCCAGTGGTGCGAGTCGGCGGAGCTTCATGGGCTTTCCTATTCTGGAGCGGGTGAAGGGGCTCGAACCCTCGACCCTCAGCTTGGGAAGCTGATGCTCTACCGCTGAGCTACACCCGCTCTCTGTTCTCAATGGCGATGATATTCGCGGGCGCAGCTTATGTCAAGGCCGGGGCTTACGATGAAGTGTGGAATCTGACAACACCTGTCTCCTAGCCACTTGGAGGCGCAGGAAGCGGACCACGGTGTCCGGCAAATGTGTCCCCGGCCTCCGCAGTTACCCCACGACCTCCGGGCATCTTCTTCTTGACTGCCCGCAGGGGTTCTGCGATGCTGTCTCTCTCTGCCAGGAGGCGAGGACCTTGATCACAGGTGCGAGCGACACTTCCCCGGAAGCTGAGCGGATCCTCCTTGAGGGTTACCGCCGGATGTCCCCGACTGACAGGCTGGGACGGGTCCTGGCCCTCAACCGCGCGCTGGAACAACTGGCCGAGGCGCGAATCCGGGCGACCCACGGCCCGGATATACCCGAGCGCGAGCTCCGCTTGCGCCTCGCCGCGCTGCGCCTCGACAGGGACACCATGATCCGCGTCTTCGGCTGGGACCCCGAGGAGAAGGGGTACTGATGCCCTCGGAAGAGGTGCTGGCCGTGACTCTGGCGGTGGCCGAGGCCCTGGAGGCCCTCGGCGTAACCTATGTGGTCGGCGGGTCGCTGGCCAGTTCGCTGCACGGCATTCCCCGGGCAACGCAGGACGCCGACCTGGTGGCCGACCTCCGGGAGGAACACGCCCCAGCCTTGGCCGATGCTCTGAAAGCCGACTTCTACGTGGACGCCGAGGCCATCGCCACTGCGGTCCGCCGGGGGAGCTGCTTCAACGTGATCCACCTCGCCACCATGTTCAAGGTGGACGTGTTCGTGCCCGGAGACGCCCCCCTGGTTCGTGACGAACTTGCCAGGAGGCAGACGTTTCCCCTGCCGGGGATGCCCGGACGTTCCATTGCCGTGGCCAGCCCGGAGGACGTGATCCTCCAGAAGCTGCTGTGGTATCGAAAGGGAGATGAGACCTCGGAACGCCAGTGGCGGGACGCGCTGGGGGTCATGAAGGTCCAGGGGTCCAGGTTGGATCAGGAGTACCTCGCCGCCAAGGCCCGGGAAGCCGGCCTGGAAGACCTCCTCGCCCGGGCGCAGTCCCAGGCTGAGCCCGGGACCAGGTAGTACCGAGGTAGGGAGCCCCTCCGGTGGGTGAATCAGGAGAGGGCAGCTGATCTCGCCTCCCCGGCGCAAGCTCCCGATTCCCCCTTGGCCCCGGCGCGGCGGGACGGTAGAATGGCGTGGCAGGTTGGGGTGGTACGAGAGGAGGGAGCTTATGAAAAGGGTCCTTCCGCGCATGCTCTTGCTGACAGTTGTTATCGCCTGCTGCCTCTTAGGGTGGAGTTTCCTCAAGCAGAAAGAGGAAGTAACGACCACCAGGCTGTCCCCGGGCGAGAAGTGGCGCGCAATTCTCGTGGAGTTGCGGGGCTTCATGCAGATAGACCGGAACTTCAGGATAAGGCTGGAAGACCGGAGGAATCCCGGCTCGTCGGGGATTCCCTGCAAGATCATCTTCTCGTCCCCGGATGAGGGAGGGCCGCCGGGCACCGAGCGGTTCCTCTGGTCCAGGGACGGCGAGCACCTTCTGCTCGTGGGCAAGCACTTCTTGACCGTCGACAACACATGCCTGACCACAGGTGAGAGCCTCTATTTCCTGTACGATGTCTCGCGCGGCGAGGCACGCTGCAATGCCGCCCAACAAAGCACGCTGAAACCGTTCTCGGTCTCAGACATCGCGGGTATTGATTTCGGCGAGAAGCTGCGCCTTGAAGGCGCAACTGGCAATACCAGTTCAGTGGAGGATGATTTCTACTTCATCAAGCGCGGCCCCGAGGCGATTTACGCGGAGTACAAGCGGACCAAGGAGCCGAGGACACGAGACCAGTGCATACACCTCCTTTTCGTGATTGCCCGCTATCACGATGGCGAGTTCGACGTGCCGGTTGACATGCTCTTGGAGATAGCGGAGAACAACCCAAGGCAGTTCTTCAAGTGTGCCGCGGAGGAGATACCTGCTGACACATACACCCAGTGGGTAGGCAAGGTTCCTGCTGCCTGTTTTACCGATTTCCCGGGGGACCGTGACTTGAAACAGATGGAAGCGCGTCGGCTGCGCCTCTGCAAGAAGCTGCGCTCATTGGGGCTTGAGGTCCCCCGGCAGGAAGCGCGGAGAGACGAGTTGCTGAAGGAACTGAAGACCACCAAGGTGCGCCGAGTGGAGTAATTCCCCTTCGCCCCCCTCTCATCTGAACCAGCCCTTCACGTTCTCGCGCAGCAGGTACCAGATGCCCCCGCCGGCGACCAGGACCACGGAGATGGCCGCGCCCAGGCGCTGGTAGTCCTTGGGGTCCTCAAGCTTGCGGCTGGCCAGGCCGGCGGCGACCACCAGGGCCAGCGCGGCGATTGCGAAGTATGAGGCCCGCGCCCAGCTCGCCCCGCGGAGCAGGCCGGCGCCCGTGACCCCCAGCCAGATCGCGGGCAAGAACCAGCTCAGCGCCAGGTGCAACGCGCCGGGTCCGGTGAGGATCGCTCCGGGGTGCCGGGAGGCGACCACGGCCCCATCGAGCAGCAGGACGGCTCCGCCGAGGGAGAGCACGACGCCCAGCACGGTGATGCCCAGCGGACGGGGAGGTCGCTTTTCGGGAGCGCCGTCAACCACCAAGTCACCAAGTCACGAAGGAGAACGAGTGTTCAGATCTCAGTGTTCGGTGTTCAGGAGTCCTGAAAACTGAAAACCGAAAACTGAAAACCGGCTCGGTGTCTTGGTGCCTTGGTGGTAAAGAGAAGTTGCTCACTTGGGCCGGTCGGTCCAGGCCTCGGGGTTGATCACGTTGGGGGCGATGTCGCCCTTGAGCGCGCTGACGATGGCGCCGGCGGCCAGCTCGGACATCCGGCCCCGGGACCTGATGGTCGCCGAGCCCAGGTGCGGCAGGAGCACGGCGTTCTCCAGCTCGGCCAGGCCCGCGGTCAGGCGCGGCTCCCGGGCGTAGACGTCCAGCCCCGCGCCGGCGATCTGCCCGCTCTTCAGCGCGCTCACCAGGGCGGCCTCGTCGACCACCGTTCCGCGGCTGGTGTTGACCAGCACCGCGGAGTCCTTCATTATCGCGAACTCCCCGGCGCCGATCATCCCCCGGGTCTGGTCGTTGAGCGACACGTGCAGGGAGACGAAGTCGCTCTGGCGCAGCAGGATGTCCAGGTTGACCCGGGTGGCGCCCAGCTCGGCCTCCAGCTTGCGGTTGGGCTGCTCGTCGACGTAGAGGACGTTCATGTCCCAGCCGCGCGAGCGCATGGCCACGGCGGTGCCGATGCGCCCCGCGCCGACGATGCCCAGGGTCTGGCCGTAGAGGTCCGCGCCCAGCAGCTGGGTGGGCTTCCAGCCCCGCCAGCGTCCGGAGCGCACCAGGGTGTCGCCCTCCAGCACCCGCCGGCCGGCGGCCATCAGCAGCGTCCAGGCCAGGTCGGCGGTGGCGTCGGTGAGCACGGCGGGGGTGTTGGAGACCAGGATGCCCCGGCGGGTGGCCTTGGCCACGTCGACGTTGTCGAAGCCCACCGCGTAGTTGGCGAATATCTGGCAGTCGGCGGCCGCGGCCAGGAGGTGCCCGTCGATTTTGTCGTGGAGCATGCACAGCACCGCGCGCCGGCCGGCGACCTCCCTTTCCAACTCGTCGGGACTCAGCGGCCGGTCGAGCTCGTTGATGTCAACGTTGCCGAACTCGCGGCGCAGGAGCTCCATCCCCCGGCCGGGCATCTTCCTGGTCACGAACACGGGCGAGCGTGATGCCACGGCTGCTGGACCTCCCTTCGGAGCGCGGTGAGCGGGCATTATATTCCGCCGCCGGAGCAGCTGTCAAACGCCGGCGAACGGCCTCTTGCCAGGAGGGCGGGCTCAGGGGACAATGGCCAGCGTCGTGACCTGATTCCGAAGGAGCGCCCCATGCCCGAGGACAAACCCAAGATATCCATCAAGAACCCGCGCCGGCACCGCCGGCTGATAATCATCGCCGCCGTCGGCGTCCTGCTGGTCTCCGCCGGCTGGGCCTACCGCCATTACTATCTGGAAAGGCCGATGGGCTCGGGGCCGGCCGGCCCGGCGGTGGACCGCGCGGCCTTCTCCAAGCCCTGGACCGACGGCAAGGTGCTGCTCCTGGGCCTGGGAGACAGCATCACCGATGGCTACGGGGCCTCGCCGGGGCTCTCCTACTTCGCGCGGCTGGTGCGCAACCCGCCCGACGAGTTCGAGGACATAAAGGGCGTCAATCTGTCCGTAGTGATGCCCGGGCTTGAAGCCAAGAACCTGGCCGTCTCGGGCAGCACCTCCCTGGAGCACATCGAAGACATAAGGAAGATGGAAAAGCAGCCGGCCGACGTCCTGGGCATCGTGGTGATGACCACCGGCGGCAACGACATCATCCACAGCTACGGCCAGAATCCCCCCAAGGAAGGCGCCATGTACGGGGCGACGCTGGAGCAGGCCGGCCCCTGGATCGCCGGCTTCGAGAAGCGCCTGGGTGAGATGCTCGACCTCCTGGACGAGCGCTTCCCCGGCGGGTGTCACGTCTTCCTGGCGGACATCTACGACCCCACCGACGGCGTCGGCGAGGCCACGACGGCGGGATTGCCCGAGTGGCCCGACGGCCTGGCGGTGCTCGGTGAGTACAACGACGTCATCCGCCGGACATGCGAGAAGCGGGCCAACGTGCACCTGGTTTCAATACATAAGGAGTTTCTCGGCCACGGCATCTACTTCCGACAGTTCTGGCGCGAGCACTATCGCTCGGAGGACCCCTCTCACTGGTACTACGCGAACTTCGAGGACCCCAACGACCGCGGCTATGACGCGATACGCCGGCTCTTCCTGATTGAGATGGCCAGGGTGGCGGAGGAACTCAAGGAGTTCGCGTTTGGCGAGTGGTCAGAGATAAAGGGCGGGCTGTGTCTGCGGGTGGGAGTTCTCAAGCAAGACTTCGTCGAGGGCCAGAACCTGCCGGTGACGGTTGAGATTAAGAACGTGAGCGACAAAGTGATCACGCTGCCGAATGACCCTCCCAGAGGCTCGATCGGCTCGGAATCCGGGGTGGGAATCCTGACAAAGACCAATGAGTATCCCGGGGGGATCCATCTTATCGGGGCATCCATCGGCCTATATAAGCACAACCCCGTCCTCAAGCAGGGAGAAACCCGGAGGTTGAGCACGACCATGAGCACGATTATCTCCGGCAAGCACAAGCACTTGAAAGGCCCCTGGTGCAAGCTCACCGCCCGGCTGAGCGCTCAGAAGACCCCTCTTCCTCCCGGAGACTCCAGAGAACTGTGGACCGGAGAGATCATTTCTCCGGAGATTGAGATCAAGATTCGGGAGAAGTAGGCAGTTCGAAAAACGGTGGGGCCCGCGATTCCCCGCGGGCCTTCCCGCCGGCGCTTCGTGCGGTTGACGCCCCGGCCCGGGAAGGCCATAATTGCCCCGTCGGGAAAGGCGTGCGGGTCGCCGCTTCACTGCCACCTGGGCCGGGGAGGAGAGAAACGTGAGCAAGCTGAAGGAGAAGCTGGCCGAGAGGAAAGAGTTCATCGTCACCTGCGAGTTCGTGCCCGGGCGCGGACCCAGGAGCCGCAGCATCGACGCGGCCGTGGAGTTCGGAAAGAAGGTGGCATCCTCCGGCCTGGGGGTGCACGCGGTCAGCATCACCGACAACCCCGGCGGCAACCCGGCCATAAGCCCCGACGTGCTGGCCAAGGAACTTCTGGACGCCGGGGTCGAGGCCCTGGTGCACTTCGCCTGCTCCGATGGCAATCGCAACCTCCTCGAATCGCGGGCCTACGCCCTTGCCCGCGACGGCGTCGAGAATCTCCTGGTGGTCACCGGCGACTACCAGACCAGCGGCTTCCAGGGAGTGTCCAAGCCGTCTTTCGACTTGGACTCCGTGCAACTCATCCGCTACCTCAGCGAGATGAACGCGGGGCTGCCGGTGCCCGGCAGGAAGAGGGGCACCACCGACAACCTGCCCAAGACCGACTTCTGCATCGGCTGCGTGGTCTCGCCGTTCAAGAGGCTGGAGTCCGAGCTCCTGCCCCAGTACTTCAAGCTGGAGAAGAAAATCCGGGCCGGGGCGCACTTCATAGTCCCCCAGCTGGGCTACGACATGCGCAAGTTCGCCGAGATCCTGAAGTACATGAAGTACCGGGGTATCGACCTGCCCATCCTGGGCAACGTCTACGTGGTCAGCAAGCCGGTGGCCAAAATCATGAACAAGGGCATGATCCCGGGCTGCGTGGTGAACGACGCGCTGGTCAAGCAGATCAACGAGGAGGCCAAGTCCGAGGACAAGGGCAAGGGCGCCCGCCTGGAGCGGGCCGCGCAGATGATGGCCATTTTCCGGGGCATGGAGTTCAGCGGGGTGCACATCGGCGGCTTCGGTCTGTCTTTTGAGAACTTCGAGCACATCATCCGCCGCTCGGAGGAAATCGGGGACAACTGGCGCGAACACGTCCCCAACTTCAACTACGGCCAGAAGGACGAGTACTTCCTCTTCCCCGACGACCCCGAGCTTTCCTTCGCCCCGGACAAGATGGTCCCCAAGAAAAGCACGCGGGATCCGGGCTTCATGGGTTGCTACGATTTCATGCGACTGATGCACCAGCTCATCTTCGAGGAGGAGTCGCTGGGCTACAAGGTCGCCAGGCAGTGGCACCAGTTCACCGACAAGTCGAAGTTCTGGGACAAGCTCAGCCACTGGTACGAGAAGGTCTGCAAGGTGACGCTGTTCGACTGCCAGGACTGCGGCGACTGCGGCCTCTTCGACCTGGCTTACCTGTGCCCCATGTCGCAGTGCGCCAAGTTCCAGCGGAACGGACCCTGCGGCGGAAGCCGGGACGGGATGTGCGAGGTCGACGAGGCCAAGCCCTGCGTGTGGACCCGGGTCTACGACCGGCTCCTCTCCGCGAAGGGCCTGGACTACATTCGCGAGGAATACATTCCTCCGGCGGACGCCAAACTGCTGAGGACTTCCTCGTGGGCCAACTTCTACCTGGGCCGGGACCACACCAGCAAGCGCCTGGCCGCCGCCAAGAAGCAGGAGGGGGGCGGGAAGCCGACCGCCAAGGAGTAGTGGCGTGCGCTCCGGCGCATGAAGCTCCTGCGGGTAGTCAGCCAACAACTACTGGGGATTTGGTTGAAGGGCTGCGGCTGCGCAAACAGCCAATGCTGGAATGCCCCAGCAGTCCGGGAACGCTCTTTTCTTATCGCTTCCGGCGTTCAGCTATTGGCGACCAGCTTCTCGAATACCCGCTCTTCCACGAAAATGGGCACTTCCTGGCGCACCGCCAGGGCCACCGCGTCGGAGGGGCGGCAGTCGATGCGATGGTCCTTCTTGCCCTGGTGCACGCAGAGCCGCGCGTAGAAGGTGCCCTCTTCCAGGTCGGTGATCACCACGCAGCGGACCTCCCCGCCCAGCTCGCGGATGCTGTTGCCCAGGAGGTCGTGGGTCATCGGCCGGGGCATCTTGTCGTCCTTGAACTTCCGCTCGATGGCCCAGGCCTCGAAGATGCCGATCACGATGGGGAACTGGCGCTCGCCGTCCAGCTCCTTGAGGACGATAACCTGCTCGGGGCTCTGCTCGTTGATGATTATCCGCGAGAGCTCCACGGGGACTTCGGTGCCGGCCATCAGCGCCTCCTGAGGTGAAAATGGTAGGCCCCCCCCGGCGCGTGTCAAGCGGAGTTGACCCCGACCGGAGGCACGCAGCCCACCCTCCGGTTTACGGGCCAGGGGCGGGAATAGGCAACGGCGCCGCAGCGTTCAGGGAAGACAACACGCCGGGTATCGGGGGGACAAAAGGAGGACGGCAATGGACCAGTTAGAGTTCTTCGACAAGGTGGAGGCGCACCCGGACCTCGAGGGCCTGGGGGTCGAGGAGGAAAGCGCCGTGGGCGCGGCCGCCGTCCTGGTCCGCCACGCGCCCAGCGACAACAAGTACCGGGTGGAGCTGGCCACCGTGGCCCGGCACCCCTGGGAGATACTGGAGAACATCCTCACCGGCCGGCGCGAGCCCAAGGTGCTCAGCCACATGACCCGGGTGGTCGGCTACTTCAGCCGCACCGAGAACTGGAACCGCTCCAAGCTGGGGGAGCTCGACGCCCGGCACGGCGGCGAGTATTCGCTGGACGCCGGGAAAACCGCGGAGGCCAGGAAGTAGCCTACTATAGACGCATAGCAACGCTTCACCGCCGCCCGGCCTCCGCCGGGCGGCTTCCGTTGGCCCAAGGCTTGACCCCGGGGACGGCTCGGGCTATGCTGAGAGGCGCGCGGCGGGGCGCTCCGCCGCCGACCGTTGGCCCGGGCTTCTCTGGAGGGTGGCCATGAATCCGGTTCTCAATCGCAATCTTTACTTCGTGAAAGAGCACGTCGGCATATTCAAGGCGGCCAACAACTTCGACATCCTGGACCCGGAATCCAACGAGGTCATCCTCCACTGCCGGGAGAAGAACCTGGGCTTCTTCACCAAGATACTGCGCTTCACCAAGTACAAGCGGATGACCCCCTTCGACGTACAGATCAGCACTCCAGAGGGCCAGCCGGTGGTGCGGGTGAAGCGCGGGGTGTCCATCTTCGTGTCCCACGTTAAGGTCCACGACGAGAAGGATCAGCTCATCGGCGGCTTCAAGCAGAAGTTCTTCTCCCTCGGAGGAGCCTTCACCGTGCTGGACGCCAACGAGAAGCCGCTGTGCATGCTCAAGGGCAAGTGGACCGGCTGGGACTTCAGGTTCATCACCGATGACGGCACGGAGTTCGCCCACGTGACAAAGAAGTGGGCGGGTCTGGGCAAGGAGCTCTTCACCAGCGCGGACAACTACATACTGGAGATCAAGGACACGGTCCCGGCGGACAACCCCGTCCGCCAGCTGATCATGGCCGCGGTGATGTGCATCGACATGGTCCTCAAGGAGTAGGCCCCGAACGCTCCGCGGACACTTGCGGCGGCCCCCTCCCGCGCCTAGAATCTCCTCTTCCCGACAGGAACGAGGAGAGGATCCGGGACATGCGCTGGACCAAGTGCTTCATTCCCACACTCAAGGAGGTCCCCGCCGACGCGGTGATGGCCAGCCACCGGCTGATGCTCCGGGCGGGGCTCATCCGCAAGCTGGCCTCCGGTACCTACTCTTACCTGCCGCTCGGCTGGCGCGCGCTCCAGAAGGCCACCGCCATCGTCCGCCGGGAGATGGACCGCGCCGGCGCCGTCGAGCTGTTCATGCCCGCGCTGCATCCCATCGACCTCTGGAAGGAGACCGGCCGCGACGAGGTCATGGGCGATGTTTTGCTACGGGTGATTGACCGGCACGGCCGCGAGAACTGCCTGGGGCCCACCCACGAAGAGGTCATCACCGACATCGTCCGCGGCGTGCTCCAGAGCTACAAGCAGCTGCCGGTGAACCTCTACCAGATCCAGACCAAGTTCCGCGACGAGCCCCGCCCGCGCTCCGGAGTGCTGCGCAGCCGCGAGTTCCTCATGAAGGACGCCTACTCCTTCGACGCCGACGAGCAGAGCCTCGCGAAGAGCTACGAGGTAATGTTCAAGGCCTACGGGCGCATCTTCGCCCTGGCCGGGGTGGACTCCGTCGCGGTGGAGGCCGACAGCGGGGCCATCGGCGGGGCGGTCTCCGCGGAATTCATGGCCCTCACCGAGGCCGGCGAAGACAAAGTAGCGCGCTGCACCGCCTGCGGCTACGCGGCCAACACCGAGCGCTGCGAGTGCCCGCCGCCAAAAGAGAAGCCCCTCCCCGACCCGCAGGAGATGACGGAGGTCGCAACCCCCGGGGCCACCAGCATCGAGCAGGTTGCCGGCTTCCTGAAACTTTCTCCGAAGAAGCTGGTCAAGACGCTCATTTACAGCGTCAGCGGCCGGGAGGGGGAGAAGCGCACGGTCGCCGCGCTGATCCGCGGCGACCACGAGGTCAACGAGGTCAAGTTGGCTCATCTTTTCCCCGGCGAGACCGTCGAGCTGGCCGATGCCCAAACCATCGAGCGGGTCACCGGCGCGCCGGTGGGCTTCGCCGGGCCGGTGGGCCTGGACGTCGAGATACTCGCCGACAGCGGGGTGCTGGCCCTGGGCAACTTCGCGACCGGGGCCAACAAGGCCGACGCCCACCTGACCGGCGTCAACTGGGGGCGCGACCTGCCGCGTCCGGAGCGGAGCTACGACCTGCGCCTGGCCCGGCCCGGCGACCCCTGTCCCAAGTGCGGGGGCAAGCTGGAGCTGGCCGCCGGCATCGAGTTGGGCCACGTCTTCCAGCTCGGCGACAAGTACTCCAAGGCCATGGGCGCGACCTACCTGGGAGAGGATGGGGTGGCCCGGCCGATACTCATGGGCTGCTACGGCATCGGGGTCAACCGCATCCTGGCCGCGGCCATCGAGCTGCACCACGATAAGGACGGCATCTCCTGGCCGGTCTCCATCGCGCCCTACGAGGTGCTGGTCCTGGCGGCCAGCCCCAAGCCGGAGGCCATCGAGGTGGCCACGAAGATTTACGAGGAGCTCCTCGCCGCCGGCGCCGACGTGCTCTTTGACGACCGCGAGGACGTCCGCGCCGGGGTCAAGTTCAAGGACGCCGACCTGGTGGGCTTCCCCCTGCGCATCGTGGTCGGCGACCGCGGGCTGAAGGATGGCGTGGTCGAGCTGCTCAGGAGGTCGGACAAGGAAATGCACAAGCTCCCGCCGGGCGAGGTCGCCGGGGCCGCGCTGGCGGAGCTTGAGAAGATGCGCGCGGAGCTGGCCGCCGCCGCGGGGGACGGCTGAAGGGGCTTGGCGCCCCCGGCCCGCCACCCGTAGAATGTCGCCGTCATGCTAGCCTATCTGCTCTACCAGCTAATCACCTTCGTGGCCAATACCGTGTCCCGCACCTTCGGCAACTGGCTGTCGCTGCGCATCGCCGACAGCAACTACTTCCTGAACAAGCCCAGCCGCGACGGAGCGCGCTCCAACCTGCGCGTGATCCTCGGGCCGGAGGCCTCCGCGGAACATCTCCAATATGCGCTGCGCTGGACCTTCCGCTGCTTCGGGAAGTACATGTTCGAGTTCGTGGGCTACAAGCGCTTCAACGCCAAGTTCTTCAGTCGCTGCGTGACCTTCATGGGCGTGGAGCACATCGAGAAGGCCCGGGAGGCCGGCCGCGGCGCGGTGACGGTCAGCGCGCACCTCGGCAACTGGGAGCTGGGCGCGGCGGCCATGAGCTCCCTGGACTTCCCCATGCTGAGCATCATTCAGCCGCATCCTAATCCTCGAATCCACGAACTTTACATGCGGCGGCGCGCCAGTCGCAACCACCGGGTGGTCCTCGTCGGCGAGGCGGCCCGGCCCATCCTGCGCCATCTCAAGGACAACGGGGTGGTGGCGGTTCTCGGCGACCGGCCCTACGGCGAGGAGGGCATCCGCGTGGAGTTCTTCGGCCGCGAGGTGACTTTCCCCACCGGGCCCGCGCGCCTGGCGCTGGCCGCCGGCGCGCCGCTTATTCCTGGGTTTGTCCTGCGCCGCTGGGACGACAGTTTCCGGATATTCTTCCGGGGCCCCATCGAGCCGCCGGAGGGCGCGCCGCGGGACGAGCAGGTGCGCCACATGGTCCAGGAGTTCGCGCGCCAGCTCGAGGGCCTGGTCCGCGAGAACCCCACCCAGTGGCCCACTTTCTATCCGATATTCGAGGGCAGCGGCCTGCCAGAGGACCGCGGGTTTTGAGCCGAGCGCCCAAGATCGCCTGCGTGATCCCCGCTCTCAACGAAGAGAAGTCCGTCGGCGAGGTGATCACCGGCTGCCGCCGCCACATAGAAACCGTCTACGTGGTCGACGACGGCTCCATCGACGCCACCGCCGAGCGGGCCCGCGCCGCCGGCGCCGAGGTTATCCGCCACGAAACCAACCTCGGCAAGGGCCGGTCGCTGGACGACGGCATGGGCCGCGCCGCGGCCGACGGCTTCGAAGCGGTAATCTTCCTCGACGCAGACGGCCAGCACGACCCCGCGGAGTTGCCCGCCTTCATGGCCGCCGCCGGGGGCGCGGACATCGTCCTGGGCTGCCGCAGTTTCGATGCGCAGAAGATGCCCTTCGCCCGCCGCAACACCAACCGCGCCATGCGCTGGGTGCTCTCGCGCCTGGCCGGGCAGGAGTTGGGCGACACCCAGTCGGGCTACCGGCTGGTCCGCGCCGGGCTGTGGCCGAAGATACGCCCTCAGAGCGGGCGCTTCGCCGCCGAGAGCGAGATGCTGGTCAAGGCCGCGCGCGCCGGAGCGAAAATCGTCAACGTGCCCATCAGGACCATTTACCTCCAGGGCCGCCGCAGCCACATCCGCCCGGTGCGCGACACCTGCCGGTTTCTGGCCATGGCGTTGCGCCTGATGTGTTCGAGGTAGACGGGGCAATGACGGATCTTCCCGACCTGGATTTCGGTTCGGCGCGCCAGGAGATGCTCCGCCTGGACATCGCCAAGCGGGGCGTCAAGGACCGCCGCGTCCTGGAGGCCGTCGGCCGGGTGCCCCGCGAGCGCTTCGTCAGCCCGGTGGACCTCGACGAGGCCTACGCGGACCGTCCCCTGGGCATCGGCTGCGGGCAGACCATCAGCCAGCCCTACATCGTCGCGCTGATGACCGAGATGCTGAAGCTGGCCGGCCCCGAGCGCGTTCTGGAAATAGGCACCGGCAGCGGCTACCAGACCGCGCTCCTGGCCGAGCTGGCCGCGCAGGTCTACACCGTAGAACGCCACGCGGAACTCTCCGAGCGCGCACGGAAGACGCTGGCCGGACTGGATTACGGAAACGTGGCTTTTCATGTCGGCGACGGCTCGCTGGGCTGGGCCGAGCACGCCCCCTACGACGCGATAATTGTCACCGCCGGCGCGCCACGGGTCCCGGAGAGCCTGAAGGCCCAGCTGGCCGACGGCGGGCGCCTGGTCGCCCCGATAGGCAAGCCCGGGCGCCAGACGCTGGTCAGCGTCACCCGCAAGGGCGACAAACTCAAGGAGAAAGCGGGTATCGACTGCATCTTCGTGCGGCTTATCGGCGAAGAAGGCCACGGGGAATAGCCCCCGCCCCCGCGCGGGCGAGCGCAGGTAGAATCCGCCGCCCGGCGCGCTATCATATCGCCATGTCGTTAATCATCGCCGAGGGCGTCGCTCAGGAGTTCGGCGCGCAGGTCGTCTTCAGTAACGTTTCCTTTCGCATCGGCGAGGGCGACAGGATTGGCATGGTCGGGCCCAACGGCGAGGGCAAGACCACCCTGCTGCGCGTCGCCTGCGGCACTCTTGAGCCCACTCTCGGCGAGGTCCACCGCCGGCGGCGCTTGTCGGTCGGCTACCTGCCCCAGGACCCCCCGGCGCTGGCCGGCACGACGGTCCACGGGACTATGCTGGAGGTCTTCACCGACCTGCGCGAGAAGGAAGCCGCGCTGGCCGATCTCGAAGGGGAAGTGGCCGGCGGCGGCGCGGCGGAGCTGGAGCGCTACGGCGCGGCCCAGGCGGAGTTCGAGCACCTGGGGGGCTACGGGTACAACCTGCGCATCGAGCAGGTGTTGACCGGCCTCGAGTTCCCCCGCGATATGTGGCCGCGGCCGCTGGCCGAGCTCAGCGGCGGCGAGCGCACCCGCGCGTACCTGGCCAGGCTGCTGCTGGCCGCGCCGGACGTCCTGCTGCTCGACGAGCCCACCAACCACCTGGACCTCGACTCCGTGGAGTGGCTGGAGCACTGGCTGGACTCCTTCGAGGGCGCGCTGGTGGCGGTGAGCCACGACCGCTGGTTCCTGGACCGGGTCACCGAGCGCACCTGGGAGATGGCCTCCGGCGGGCTGGAGGTTTATCGAGGAAATTACAGCTCGTACCTCGTCCAGCGCGCCGAGCGCCACCAGGCGCGCCTGAACCTCTGGGAGGAGCAGCGGGAGCACATCCGCAAGACCGAGGACTTCATCGCCCGGCACCACGCCGGCCAGCGCACCAAGGAGGCCCAGGGCCGCCAGGCGCACCTCGACAAGTTCCTGGAGCGGGAGGCCATCGAGCGGCCGCGCTTCCAGGACGTCATCCACCTCCGACTGCCCGAGCCGGAGCGCACCGGCGACTTCGTCCTGCGCGCAGAAAACCTGTCGGTGGGCTTCGACGCACCGCTTCTTAACGTGAAAGAGCTGGAGGTGGAGCGCGGCCAGCGCGTGGCCATCGTGGGAGCCAACGGCAGCGGCAAGACCACCCTGCTGCGCACCCTGCTGGGCGAGCTGCCGCCGCTGGCCGGCGAGGTCCGCCCCGGGGCCAAGGTCAAGACCGGCTACCTCTCCCAGACCCACGCGGAGCTCGACCCGGAGATGAGCGCGATCGATGCCGTGCTGGCCGTCGCCCCACCGGACACCCGGCAGGAGCGAGCCCGCACGCTGCTGGGCAGCCTGCTGATCTCCGGCGACGAGGCCCTCAAGCGCGTCTCGCAGCTCAGCGGCGGGCAGAAGAGCCGCGTGCTCCTGGCCCGGCTGGTCATGCAGAACGTCAACGTGCTGATGCTCGACGAGCCCACCAACCACCTGGACATCCCCTCGACGGAGATCATCCAGAAGACCCTGGAGGGCTTCGCCGGCACGGTGATCCTGGTCAGCCACGACCGCTACCTGGTCGGGGCGGTGGCCACTCACGTCTGGGCCATCGACGGCGGCGAGCTGCGCGCGGTGCGCGGTGGCTGGGAGGAGTACCTCGCCTGGCGCGAGGAGCGCCGCGGGCGCGCGCCCGAAGAGGGCAAGAAGGAGTCCCGCGGCGCGGCCTACCGCCGGGCCCGCCGGCAGGACAATCGCCTGCGCACCCTGCGCCGCAAGCACGAGCGCCTGGAGAACGAAATCGGCAAAGTCGAGACCGAGCTGGCCGGGCTCTACGCGGAGATAACCGCCGCGGGCGAGGCCGGGGAGCTGGCCCGCGTGGAGAGCCTGGGCAAGGAGTACGCCGGGAAGGACGCGCACCTCAAGGAAATGTGGGAGGAGTGGGCGCGGACCGGCGAGGAGTTGGAGTAGGGCGTACTGATCACCTCCTCAGAACAGAAAAGCGGCCGGCCCGTCCGGACCGGCCGCCGCTTGCGTTGCGAATTCGACTACTTCTTGGGCGCTTTCTTGAGCGCCGCCAGCTTCTTCCCGGCCTCCTTGGCGTACTCCGTGCCGGGGTACTTCCTGATCAGCTTTTCGTATAGCGCGCGGGCCTGAGCGGGGAGCTTGTTCGCCTCGTAGTTGCGGGCCATGAGCATCAGCTTGGGACACTCCTCGTCGGCGGCCGCGGAGGCGCCCTCCTTGACGGCCTTGGCGATCTCCTCGTCGGCCATCATGGCCTTGAGACGCAGCTTGGCCTTGAGGGCCTGCACGCTCTCCGGGAACTTCTTCATGACCGCGGCGTAGGCGGCGGCGGCCTGGGGGTACTTGGCGGCCTTGTCCAACTCCTCGGCCTCCAGCAGAGCCACCGCGGCGGCCACCCGGGGGTTGGCCCTCAGGGTTACCAGGAGATCGCCGGCCCCCTCGGCGGACTTGCAGTAGGGGAACTTCTCGAGCAGCAGCTTGACGATGTCCAGGGCCTCGGCCCCCTTGCCCTTCAGCCGGGCCAGCTTGGCCTCCTCCAGCTTGGAGCTGGCCATCTTCTCCATCTCCAGGAGCCGCGCGCGGGCCTTCGCGGCGTAGCCGGCCGCGCCCTTGACGTCCTTGCAGGCAGCCACGTCGATGAACTGCTCGTAGGCCCCCGTGAAGTTCTCGGCCTTGAAGGCCGCCTCGCCTTCCTTGTAGGCTCCGGCCACCAGCGAGAGGCTGGCCTTGCCGGGGGTGAGCTTGCCCCTGCGCGAGGTCTTGCCGCGCTTGGCCATGCGCTCCTTGATCTTCTTCATCTGCTCCTCGGTGAGCCTGCGACCGCCACGCTCCCGGGCACCGGCGGCGCCGGCCGCGGCAATCACCGCTACCAAACCAATGACTGCAAAGCAACGCATAATCATGTCCTCCCCACGAGGCCCGGGCGAGTGACTCTGGCCCGCCTCAGCCTATTCACCTGTATATTATACCCCTCAACGGGTCGCCGGGGAACGGCAAAAAGCTCAGCCTTTGATGATCTCGCGGGTCACCGCGGTGGCGAAGCTGCCCGCCGGAAGGCCGAACGAAAGGCGCAGGGCGGGACCGTCATCCGTCTCTATTGCAGCGACTTGCGTCTCGCCCAGGGGGACGCGCAATGCCCGGCGCTCGCCGCGGGCCTTGAGGGCCAGCTTGCCTTTGAAACCGTCAAGCTCCAGGCCGGAGCCGGCCAGCACCCGGCGCTCAAGCTCGCCGGGGACGCCGGAGGCCAGGGGCGCCTTGTATCCGAACATGGGGCCCGAGGGGCTGATCTCGAAGGCCGCGGCGCGGCGGGCCTCGGCCGCGGCGTCGGTCACCTTGAAGACCGCGCCGTTGCGGTGCAGGTAGGCCAGGTCGCCGGTCTCGAGCACGTCGAGGTCCGCCACGCGCGCGGTCAGGACCGCGTTGAAGAGCCGCGACTGGCAGGCCGAAACGAAGAGAAAGCGCAGCCGCTTGGGCCAGGCGTTCAGCGCCCGTTCCGGGGTCGCCCCCCCGGCCAGCATCCCCAGGGCCTTGCACGCGGGGCGGTCGCCGCGCGGCCAGGCGGCCAGCGCCTCGCGGTAGCTGCCGGCCTCGAAGAGCTCGCGGGCGGCCGCGTCGGCCTCGCCGGCGCGCGGCGCGCCGAGCAGCACCCCGAGCGCGCCGCGGGCGGAGCCGCACACCATCTCGCGGCCGACCAGGTCGGAGTTGCCGCGCTTCCCGAAGCGCTGCTCGCCGAAGTAATTGGGCGCGCCGCGCCGCGCCAGCACGTCGAGGACCGCGCGGGCCTTCTCCACTGCGTTCTCGCCGACCCCGCGGACCACGATCTCGAAGCGGTTGCCGGCCAGGTGACCGGTCTTGAGCCGGTTCCCGTGGCGGGCGACGTCCAGCAGCTTGAGGCCGGGAGCTTCCAGGCGCCAGGCTTCCTTCTCGGCCAGGCGCGGGACCGAGAACCACTGGCGGGTGACCGCCCGGGCGTCCTTGTGGCCGGCGAAGCCGAAGTCGTGCTCGCGGACGCCCAGCGCGCGGGCCATGCGCCGGACGGCCTCAATGGTGGAGATTCCGGTCTTCTCCACGAAGAGGTAGGCGTGCTCCCCGCCGCCGGAGGCCTCGTACAGCGGGACCTCCTCGACGACGAAATCCTCGATGCGCTCACGAATGCGCCCGCCGGTGCCGGGCAACTCAGCGGTCAGGCAGGGCCGGTCTGGGTTCTGATCCAAGCGTTTCTCCCGACGCACAGTATACGGGCAGCGGGCGGGGGAGCAAACGGAATGGCGTCAGCCTGGCCGGGGCGGGCCGTTCGGCTTCACGGCGCCACGAAATCGACGCGGTTGGAGAGCAGCAGGACAGGTTCCTGCCAATCACCCATCGCCGCTGCCAAGCGTTCATGCGCCGGAAGCACCAGCCTCCAACCGTGTTTGCAGTACAGTATCTGGAGGCCTATCTTGTCGCCCTTCGCGGCGCCCAGCCTGCCAGGGTCAAAATCCATGCGAAGCAGGAGCTTCCTGCCCTTTATTACCGCGCCGTTCTGATCCGCGTAAGCCCGCATCTGCTCCGGGACATACGGCCTGTCATTCACCCACCAGCGCGTCAGAAAATGCCAGTCCGGCCTGGCGGTGATGATTTCCGTCTTCGAGCTAACGAGAAGGTCCTTGCCCTTGAGCTTGACCGTGAGCGTACCGTCCGGCTTGGCGGGTGCGAGCCTCGGTAGCGCCTCCGACCCAGGTTTCCTGACCTGTCGGCCGTTGAGCGTTCCCTCGAAAGCGATGGGCATCATGCCGTTCCAATGCGGTATCGCGACTCCATCGCGGCGGTTGGCCACGCGGCCAACGGTATCGTACTCGCCATCGGCGCGTTCCTCCAACGCGTAGACGTGGCTGGGTGCCCAAGGCATCCAGGGATGGTACGCGTCTCCGGTGCCCACAACGGTCGCGGCTGCCAGTTCGCTGCCGTCGAGCGCGTACAGGCGGACGTGGTGCTTTCCCGTTCGAGCTATGGGGATTGCCCTGACGAACAGGATCCTTGAAGCCCTGAACCCGGCGGGAGGCCGCCAGGCGTGTTGGGCGTGTACCCCCGCGCTCTTCCCGCCTTCCTCGCGAGCAACCGATACCCGGACCGGTCCCAGCCGGTTGGTCCCCTTCCATCGGGAGGGAAGTCTGTAGCCCTCCGCAAGACAGTAGAGCAGGACGCCGCTTCTCCGGGGCGCGCTCAGGGACTCTATTCCCAGCCTGACGGTGCCCCCGCCGTCCAACTCCACGGCCGGCTGCTTCAGGAGGTCCCCCCAGGTCCTGACGACGCCAACGGGCTTGACTCTTTCACCCTTCGCTTCAGGTCCAACCTCGTGGGCCTCGCCGTTCCGCGGGTCGGCGGCAGGGACCACGCGCCCGGGGAGGAGCTTCGCCGCGATGGCGGCTGCGGTTACCAGCCCGATGACCACCAGCGCAGCGGACGCTTTGAGCACTCTCCTGTCGCTTGCCATGAGGGTCTCCATCACTTCGCAGCCGACGGCCGTTGGCTCCGTAGTTAGACGGAGCGATTCTCGGGAAAGTTCGTTCAAAAACCGGCGGCATGCGCATCCATCCTGTGTCCCGGCGGTCAGACCCTCCTTCGCCTGCGCACATTGACAGACGCCCCCATCCCAGCCTATACTTGTTCTCGAAAGGGCAAGTCGCATGGCGAAAAGCGGGGCCGCGTGGGGCGCGGGGCAGGCCCGTCGGACGCTCTTCGAGGACCGCTCGGAGGGGCGGGTGCTGCGCGCCTGGGTAACGGGCGACGGCGCCACCGCGGGGCTGGACTGCCAGGTCCTGGCCAGGGGCTGGCCGGAGGCCACCGCCGCGAAGCTCACCGCACTCTTTGAGCACCACCGGGTGGTCCACGGCCTGGACAGCGCGGCGCTGGAGTCCGTGGCCGCCACGGCCCGGGCCGGCCGGGGCTCCACCGGCCGAGTGGTGGCCCGGGGCACGCCCCCCGAGCCCGGGCGCGACGGCGCCCTGGAGTTCATCGTCCGGCCCTCCAACGAGGGGGCCCGCTACGAGAAGGACGCCGACAGCGGGCGCATCGACTACCGCGAGACCAACCTGATCGAAAACGTGCTGGCCGGCGAGCCGGTGGCCATCGAGATACCGCCCCGCCCGGGGACCGACGGCCAGGACGTCTTCGGCCGGCCGGCGACGGCCCCCGAGGGAAACCGCGCCGAGTTCAAGACCGGCGAGGGCGCCCGCTTCGACGACCAGAGCCGCCAGGTCCTGGCCGAGTACGACGGCCGGGTGCTCTGGGAGCAGGGCATAGTCTCCGTCTCGCGCACTTTTCACGTGCGCGGCTCGGTGGACTACTCGGTCGGCAACATCGCCTTCGTCGGGGACGTGATAATCGACGGCGACGTGCTCGACGGCTTCAACGTGCGCGCCGGGGGGAACCTCACCGTCGGCGGCAACGTGGGCGCCTGCCAGCTGGACAGCGAGGGCGACCTGGTGGTCAAGGGCGGCGTCTTCGGCAAGGGCAAGGCCCGCCTGCGGGCCAAGGGGCGCCTGTCCGCGCGCTTCCTCAACGACTGCCGCGCAGAAAGCGCCGGGGTTCTGAGCGTCGAGCGCGAGGCGGTGGGCTCCACGATCTTCAGCAACCGCTGCCTGCTGATGCCCGAGGGACGGCTGGTCGGCGGATCGGTGAGCGCGCTGCGCGGCGTGGACGTGGGCATGCTGGGCTCGGCCCTGGGCGTGCTCACCCCGGTCGCCGCGGGCACCGACTACAACTTGGCCCGGCGCCAGGCCGAAATGGAGACGCGCATAACCGACGTGGACACCTCGGTGACCAAGATCGGCGGCTTCCTGGGACCGCTGCTCGGCGACCGCCGTAAGATGAGCCAGCTCATCGGCAAGCGGCGCGCCGACCTCGAGCGCCTGATGGGGGCCCTGCGCGGCCTGCGCGCCGAGCGCGCCGAGCTGGCCGGGCAGCTGGAGGAGATGGCCGAGGCCTCGCATCGCGGGGCGGTCCGCCAGATCAACGTGCGCAAGCAGATGAATCCGGGCGTGCTCATCGAGATGGGCGCGGTGCGCCATCGCGTCAAGCAGAAGGCCACCGGGCCGCTCTCCATCGTCGAGGACCGCGCCCGGGGATCGCTGCGCACCGAGGAGTTCCGGGAGCTGCCCGGCATTGAGAAGGGCGAAGACACCGGGGACGCGCTCACCTGAGGAGACGGGAGGAAACAGTGACCATCAAGAGGGAGAAGAGCGGCGAGTACCTGGTCCTCGATCTCCAGGGCGACTTCCGCGGGGGAGAGGAGAGCTTCGCCGAGCTGCGGCGCACCGGGCACCAGGCCCTGGCCGAGAGCCCCTTCCTGGCCCTGGACTGCCGGCGCGTGACCTTCCTGGACAGCCAGACCCTGGGGCTGCTGGTGGAACTCCTGCGCTCGGCGCAGACCCGCGGGGGCGGGATGCTCCTGATCGGGGTCACCGACCGCGTCGCCAAGTGGTTCGAACTCAGCGGGCTGGACCGCATATTCGAGATGGTCCCGGTCATCGACTCGATCCCCGGGGCCCGGCCGGCGAGCGCTCCCGCCCGGCACAAGGAGGTGCTCGACTCGGTGGACGTCGACCAGATGGTCACCGAGCTGCGGGCCGCCCTGGGCGAGGCCGACGAGCACGGCGCGCCCACCGAGCCCGGCCCGGGGGAGGGGGAGATGCTCACCGAGATCGAGCGCCTGCTGGGCTCGCTGGAAGAGGAACCCGGCTGATTGCCCCCCGGCGATGACCTCGTCCGCAAGGTCCGAGAGGCGCTCGCCGGGCTCATAGGCCCGGACGCGACCTGCCTGGCGGCGGTCAGCGGCGGTCCGGACTCGGTGGCCCTGGTCGCGGCGCTTTCCGAGCTGGCCCCCGATTTCAATCTGGAACTGGGCGTCGCCCACCTCGACCACGGCATGCGCGAGGCCAGCGCCGACGACGCGAAGTGGACCGCCGACCTGGCCGGCAGGCTGAAGCTGCCTCTTTTCACCGAGCGCGCCGACGTGCCCGCGCTGAAGAAGCGCGATAAGCTCTCGCTCGAAGAAGCCGCCCGGGAGGCGCGGTACGCCTTCCTGGAACGCGCCGCGCTGGACTGGGGCGCCACTTTCGTCGCCACCGGACACACCGCCGACGACCAGGCCGAGACGGTGCTCTTTCGCATCATCCGGGGCACGGGGATGGCCGGGCTGGCGGGGATTCCCCGCTCGCGCACCATCTCCGACCAGAGCCCGCACGTCGAACTGGTCCGGCCCATGCTGGCCTGCACCCGCGAGGAGGTGCTGGAGTTTCTCGCCGCAAGAAAACTCGACTACCTTACGGACGAAACCAACTTCGACGTCGATTCCCAGGCCCGCGCGCGCATCCGTCACGAGTTGCTGCCCGAGCTGGCCGCCAACTACAACCCCGATATCCGGGCGGCGCTGACGCGAATGGCCGAGCGCGCCGCAGTGTTACAGGATATCGTCATGCTCTCGGCGTGCGAGCGGCTGCGCGAACACTTCGACCACCTGCCCGCGGGCACAGAAGAGATCAGCCTTCCGCTGGCCTTACTTGAAGAACCGCACGCCGTCGCCCTCGAGGTGCTGCGCCTGGTCGCCACGCACATCACCGGCCGGAGCACCTGGGACCGCGCGCGCCTGGCCGCGGCGGCCCGCGAGCTCCCCGGCGCCGGGGTGGGCAAGCGCTTCGAGCTCGGGGAGCTGGTCGCGGTGCGCGACTCTGAGCATGTGATTGTTCGCAGGGCCGGCGCGGAGCGGACAAGTCAGGGCGGCTG
>CBDUSI010000011.1:0-56080 GCA_965370045.1 uncultured bacterium
TGGCTGGTTACAAAACTCCGGCTACGGAGTTACTCAATGCTAAAATGCTCTAGCGCCGCTTCTTCCCCAGCCCTTTGAGCACGCCCTTGACGATGACTGCCAGCTTGGGCTCGGCGGAATTGGCCACTCTTATAATTTCCTCGATCCTGGCCGGTTCCAGCGCGTCGGGCAGGCAGCGGTCGGTTACCACCGAGAGGCCCAGGACCCTGAGGCCGCAGTGCACCGCGACGATGACCTCGGGCACGGTGCTCATGCCCACTACGTCCGCGCCCATGTCGCGCAGCCAGCGGTACTCGGCCCGGGTTTCGAGGTTGGGGCCGGGCACGCCCACGTAGACCCCGCGGTGCGCGCGGATGCCCTCGGCCAGCGCGACCGACTCGGCCAGCTTCAACAGTTTGGGATCGTAGGGCGCGCACATGTCCGGGAAACGCGGCCCCAGGCGGTCGTCGTTGGGCCCGCGCAGGGGGTTCTCCGGGAAGAGGTTGATGTGGTCCTCGATGATCACTATGTCGCCGCGCTCGTGGAGCGGGTTCATGCCCCCGCAGGCGTTGGAGACCACCAGGACCTCGGCGCCCAGCTTGCGCATCACCCTGACCGGCAGGGTGATCTCCTCCATGGAGTAGCCCTCGTAGTGGTGAAAGCGACCCTCCATGCCCACCACGGGAACGCCGGCCAGCTCTCCGGCAACGAACTTGCCCGCGTGGCTGGCCACCGTGGACTGCGGGAAGTAGGGCACCTCCGCGTAGGAGCACGCCCGCGTCTTCCTGATCTCGCCGGCCAGCTTGCCCAGGCCGGTGCCCAGGATGATGCCCACCTTGGGCCGCTTCTTCACGATGCTCTTGACCGCGGCGGTGGCCTCCTGGACTTTCTCGAACAGCGCGGTCATGACCGGTTCTCCCTAATCTCCCAGCAGCTTCTCTATCCGTTCGCGAAGTTCGGCGGGTTCCACTCCCCGGCAGAGCAGCACTTTCCGGCGGGAACCCTCCCCGCTGATCAGCTCGAGGTCCGCGTGCGAGAGGTTAAGTGCTTCGGCCAGATATCGCAAGGCCTCCTTGTTGGCCTTGCCCTTCTCAGGCGGAGCGGCAACCGCCAGCTTGAGCGCGCCCCCGTGCTCGCCCAGCGCCCGCGTGCGGGGCGCCCCGGGCCGCACCGCCAGGCGCAGCGAGGCGCCTCCCCGGCCGGCGCGGACCTCGACCGCCGCCACACTAGTCCTTCTTGCCGTTCTTCTTGACCGGGGCCTTGGGCTTCTCGGGTTCCTTGGGCTCCGGCGCGCCGCCGGCGCCCTTCTCCGCAGCCTCCAGCAGGGGCAGGAGCTCCTTCTTGCGCTTGGGCTCGGCGGCCAGCACCCGCTCCAGCTGGCTCTTGGCCTCGGCGAAGAGCTTGCGGTCCAGGGCGAAGCGGGCCAGGACCACGCGCTCGTCGGGCTTCAGCTTCGGCCGGCGCAGGAGGCCGTAGACCGACTTGGCCGGGAGTTCCTTCCAGGCCACGCTGCCGCGCTTGCTCATACCCCGCTTGTAGACCAGCCCGCCGGGCCCCACGGAAATCACGCTGGCCCGCTTGCCGTCGGCCAGCTTGGTCAGTGCCGAAGCCAGCTTCCCCGCGCGAGCGTAGTCGTACAGCCGGTCGAAGAGCTTGGGCTCGGCCCGGTAGCGCGCGGCCAGCGCGCGGACTTCCTCAATCTGCTTCGCGAATCCCGCTTTGCGATAGGCCAACTGGGCGTCGACGAACATGGCGCGGGCCTGGGGGTACTCGTAGTCCATGGCCAGCTTGAGGGCCGCGTCGCGGACCGCGTCGCAAACGGCCAGTTTCTTGCGCAGCTCGGCCTCTCGCTTAAGCCGCTCGCGCTCGGCGGCGATCCGCTGCTTGAACTCCTCGATGGCGGTCTTGGCCTTCGTGACCTGCCCGGCGTTGTCGGACTTCTCAAAACGTTCAAAGGGCTTGGCGACCTCGTCGAACCGGAGTTCCTTGAGCGCCTTCTCGGCGGCGGCCCGGGCGGCGGCGAACTCCTTGCCGGCCTGCGGCCAGACCTCCGCGCCGCGCTTCTCGGCCAGCTTGCCCGCGGGGGTGCCGGCGAACTCGGCCGCCAGACGGTCCCACTCCTCGTTGAGCCTCCCGAACTTACACTCTGCGGCCAGCTTGACGGCCTGCTTCTCGAACTCCCTGACCTCGCTTTCGGCGGCGCCGGCGTAGCGCGCGCGGTACTGCTTGGCGTGCTGCCTGGCGTTCACCGTGTGCGAGGACTGCGCGTGCTTGGCGGCGAACGAGTCGTAGTCGGCGGCCAGGCGCTTGAAGTCGCGGGCGGTCTTGGCCCGGGCCTTCTTGCCCTGGAGAGCATTCCAGTCGCTTTCGACGCTGGCCTTGGCTCGCCGCTCGGCGATGCTCTTCTTGAGCCTGGTCACCGCGCCGGCGGCCCGGGTCGCGAAGGCGCTCCCCTGGGGGGCCATGCCCTGCAGCTTGCGGTAGAGGTCCAAGGCGTGTCTCAGCTCGCCGCGGCCCTCGGCGTCCTGGGCGCGCTGCTCGGTGCGCTTCAGATCGAACTCGCTGGGGCCGTCCCCGCCGCTCATCGCCATGAATATCCCCGCGGCCGCGAAGACCAGGACGACCACGGCCAGCACGACGAAGACGCCCGCGCCGCTCTTGCGGCGGGCGCGGCGGGTGAGCTGGGACTGCCGGCGGGAGATCGATTCCTTCTTTTCCTCGGGGGCCAACTCCTCCCGGAGGCGCTCGATGTCCACTATCAGCTCCCGGGCGGTCGCGTAGCGCTTGTCCGGCTTCTTCTTCATCATCCGGGCGATCACCCGGCAGACCGACTGGGGGATGTCCGGGTCCAGGGAGCGCAGCCCGGGGGGCTCCTCGTAAACCTGCTTCTCCATGATCTCCCGGGCGGTCTTCCCGGTGAAGGGCGTGCGCCCGGAAATCATCCTGTAAAAGGTGGCGCCCAGGGAGTAGAGGTCCACGCGATGGTCGATGGGCTCGCCGCGGGCCTGCTCGGGGGCCATGTAGTGCGGCGAGCCCAGCACGCCGCCCTCCTGGTTGACCTTCTCGGCCATGGACTTGACCGTGCGGGCGATGCCCAGGTCGGTGATGAGCACCTCGCCATCGTCGTTCAACATTAAGTTATCGGGCTTGATGTCGCAGTGGATGACCCCGTGCTTCTCGGCGTAGTCCAGGGCGCGGGCGGCGCCCAGGACCATCTTCACGGCCTCGTCCACCGGGAGCTTGCCCCCGCCGCGGACGCGGTCCTGCACCGAGCCGCCGTTCAGGTACTCCATGGAGTAGAAGTAGATGCCGTCGACCTCGCCGACCTCGTGCACCTGAGCGACGTTGGGGTGGTTGAGCTTCCCGGCGGCGCGCGCCTCGGTCATGAAGCGGTCGATGAAGGTGGAGTCCTCGGTGAGCTCGGGGCTGAGTATCTTGATGGCCACCGGGCGGCCCAGGGCCACCTGCACCGCGCGGTAGACCTCGCCCATGCCCCCGGAGCCGATGCGCTTGACCAGCTGGTACCCGCCCAGCCGCCGGCCGGCCAGCTCTCCCTCGTCGTCGGGGGCCTCCTCGCGCAGGGCCAGCTCGCTCTCGCCGATGCGGACCACGTCGCCGAAGGACATCTCCCGGGTGCTCTTGGAGGGCAGCTTGTCGTCGTTGAGGGAGACCCCGTTGTGGCTGCCCAGGTCCACCACCCGGTAGCGGCCGTTGATCCGCTCGATGCGGCAGTGCTGGCGGCTGACCAGGGGGTCGGTGATCACTATGCCGCTGTTGGGCGCGCGGCCTACGATGAAGACCACGTCGCCGGGCGGGAAGCCGTAGCAGGCCCCCTCCTCGACCCCGGACTCGACGTAGATGCTCGGCATCGGACGCTATCCCCGGCCCAGCTCCCGACTGCGCTCGGCCGCGCGGCGCACGGCCTCCACCAGCTTAGCGTGAACGCCGCCGCCGTCCAGCGCCTCCACGGCCGCGGCGGTGGTGCCCCCCGGAGTGGTCACCCGCCGGCGCAGGTCCCGGGCGGAGTGCTCGCTGCGGAAGAGCAGCTCCCCGGCGCCCCGCAACGTGGCGCCCACCAGGCGCTTGGCTTCGGCGGCGCTGAAGCCCTCGGCCTCGGCGGCCTCGATCATGGCCTCGGCCAGGTAGAAGAGGTAGGCCGGCCCGGTGCCGCTCACCGCGGTCACCGCGTCCATGTGCTCCTCGGACATCTCGAAGACCTTGCCGCCGGCCCCGAAGAGCGCGCGAACCAGGGTCATGTCCCGGCTGTTGGCCCCCGGCCCGGGGGCGATGGCCGTGGCGCCCATGTCAACCAGGAGCGGTGTGTTCGGCATGGTGCGGACCACCCGCGTTCCGGGCCCCAGCACCTTCGATATCTTGGCGCTGGTGGCCCCGGCGACGATAGAGACGATCAGTCTGCCGTCTACTTCGCCGGCCAGCTCCGCCAGGACCGCATCGATCATCTGGGGCTTGACCGCCAGCACCACGGTGCCCACCCTGCGGACCGCGTCCAGGTTGTCCTCGGCGAGCACTACGCCCAGCTCGGTGAAGAGCTCGCGGCGGGCCGGCGCCGGGTCGCTGGCCACGATGTGCCCGGGCTCGAAGATGCCCGCGGCCAGCGCCCCGCGCACCAGGGCCTCGGCCATGTTGCCGGCGCCGATGAGCCCCAGGCGCAGCCTGGCGGGTCCGGTTCCGTCTGAATTCATCTCTCTCCTCCCGTCTCGCGCCCCGCTCAAGCCTCGTCCATGAAGGGATAATGGTAGTCGGTGGGGGGCACGAAGGTCTCCTTGATGGTCCGCGGGCTGGTCCAGCGCAGCATGTTCAGCCGGCTGCCGGCCTTGTCGTTGGTGCCCGAGGCGCGCGAGCCACCGAAAGGCTGCTGGCCGACCACCGCCGCGGTGGGTTTGTCGTTGATGTAGAAATTGCCGGCCGCGCCGCGCAGCACCCGCGCGGCAGTCGCCGCCGCCGCGCGGTCCCCGGCGAAGATGCTGCCGGTCAGGGCGTAGGGGCTCGTCCGGTCGCAGAGCTCCAGGGTCTCCTCGTAGCGGTCCGCGTCGTAGACATAAATGCTGAGCACCGGGCCGAAGATTTCCTCGACCATGGTGCGGAAGTCGGGCTTCTTTGCCAAGACTACGGTGGGCTCGATGAAGTAGCCGACGGAGTCGTCGCAGCCGCCGCCGCAGAGAACCTCGGCGTCTTTCGCTCCGGCTGCGTAATCAATGTAGCCCTTGATGCGCTCGAAGGCCGGGCGGTCGATAACCGCGTTCATGAAGTTGCTGAAGTCCTCCGGGGGGCCCATTTTGACCGTGGCGATCTCGGCGACGAGCCGCTCGCGCAGCTCGGCCCACAGGCAGTCGGGCACGTAGACCCGCGAGGCCGCCGAGCACTTCTGGCCCTGGTACTCGAAGGCCCCGCGGACCAGCGCGATGGCCGCCTCGGCGACCCCCGCCGAGCGGTGCAGGAAGACGAAGTTCTTGCCGCCGGTCTCCCCGACGATGCGCGGGTAAGATTTATAGTTGGCGATGCCCGCGCCGATGGTCTTCCACATCCCGCGAAAGACCTCCGTCGAGCCGGTGAAGTGCACGCCGGCCAACTCCGGGCTGGCCAGGGCGACCGGGCCGACCGCCGGGCCCGGCCCGGGCACGAAGTTGATTACCCCCGGGGGCAGCCCGGCCTCCTCCAGCAGGCGCATTATGTAATAGCCCGAATAGACCGCCGAGGAGGCCGGCTTCCAGACCACGCAGTTGCCCAGCATGGCCGGCGCGGTGGGCAGGTTCCCGGCGATGGAGGTGAAGTTGAAGGGGGTCACCGCGAAGACGAAGCCTTCCAGCGGGCGGTAGTCCATGCGGTTCCAGGAGCCGGGCGGCGAGTAGGGCTGCTCCCCGTAAATCTGGGTCACGTAAGAGCTGTTGAAACGGAAGAAGTCGATGAGCTCGCAGGCCGCGTCGATCTCTGCCTGGAAGGCGCTCTTGCTCTGGCCCAACATAGTGGCGGCGTTGAACTCCGCGCGGCGCGGCCCGGCCAGCAGGTCCGCGGCTGTGTGGAATACGGCCAGGCGCTCCTCCCAGGGCCACGCCGCCCAGTCGCGGCGGGCCTCCAGGGCGGCGGCGATGGCAGCCTCCACCTCTTTGGCTGACGCCCGGTGATAGACCGCCAGGCGGCGGCCGTGCTCGTGCGGCGCGTGGCACTCGCCGAGGTCCCCGGTGCGCACCTCCCGGCCGCCGATTATCAGGGGGATCTCCGGCTCCCGGCCCTTGAGCTCGGCAAGCTTCTCCTTGAGCCCCTTCCTCTCGGGGCTGCCCGGAGCGTGGGCCAGCACCGGCTCGTTGACCGGTTTCTCGAACCTGTAAGTGGCGTCGCTCATGACTGCTCCCTACGCGCGGCGGCGGACGGTATGGACAATCTTACACAACGTTGGCCTCCACGACCAGTTCACCCGAGTCGAAACGGTCCGGGGCGAAGCTCGCCGCGTCCAACGTGACCGCCCTGCCGTGCAGGGCCATCTCCGAGAGTATAACCCCGCAGGCGGGGGCCAGCATGAACCCGTGCCCGCTGAAGCCCCCCGCCACCAGGAAGTTCCGGTAATCGCCCACCCGGCCCAGCACCGGCTGGCGGTCGGGGCTGACCGCGTAAGTGCCGGCCCAGTGCCTGAGGACCCGGAGCCCGGCCAGGCGGGGGAGCAGGCGGGTGAGTTTCCCGGAGACCTCCGCGGCGAACCGCCAGTCGACGTTGAGATTCAGGCCCGAGGGCTGGCCCTTGTCGCTCTGGCCCGCCAGGAAGGCGCCGTGCGCCGCCTGGCAGAAGAAGATGTTATGGTCCAGGTCGATGATCATGGGGTCGTGGCAGCGCTGGACCGGCTCGGTGACTATGATCTGGCGCCTGTATGGATCGATAGGCAGGCCCACACCGGCCAGCTCGGCGATCTCCCCGACGCGCCCGCCCGCGGCGTTGATGACCCACTCGGCCGCGACCCTCCCGCGGGAGGTCTGCACGGCGACCACCGCGTCCCCGGAGGTCTCCAGTCCGGTGACCTCCGTACGCAGGTGGATGCGCACGCCCATCTCCCGGGCGCGCTCGGCGTAGCCCTTGACCACCAGGAAGGGGTTGGCCTTGCCGTCGGTGGGCCCGTAGGCCGCGCCGAGCAGCCCCTCGGCACTGAGCATCGGCGCGATTCCGGCCACCTCCCGCGCTTCCACCATGCGGGTGTTAACCCCGCAGGAGTTCTGCAGCTCCACGTCCTTCCCCAGGGCCGCGAGGCGTTCGGGGGTATAGGCCGTCAGCAGATATCCGCCCTGCCGGAACTCGATGTCCTGGCCGAGCTCGGCCTCGAAGCCCGCGAAGGCCTCGATGGACATCTTGGCCAGGCGCACGTTGCCCTCGGTCGACCACTGCTGGCGCATGCCCCCCGCGCAGCGGCCGGTGGCCCCCGAGCCCAGGTAGTCGCCCTCGATGACCACCACGTCGCTGGCCCCCGCCTTGGCCAGGTAGTAAGCGGCGCTCAGGCCCACGCAGCCGCCGCCGATGATGGCCACCCGCGCGGAGTCCAGCTTCATTCCGTATCGACCTCCGCCAGAGTCCCGAGTGGAATCGGCACCAGCGGCGGCCGGACCTTCATGGGCAGGAACTCGGAAACGGGCCGGCCCAGCTTGCGGGCGAGGATTCCCAGCACGATCCGCCCGCAGGTCTTGGCCTGGCAGGCGCCCATGCCCACGCGCAGTACCCGCTTGACCTCCTCGAAGCTGTGATAGCCGGCGTCCACCGCGGCTTCCACCTCCGAGAGCCGCACGTCTTCGCAGCGGCAGACCACCGGGTCTTCTTCACGGAGAGGGACCTCGATCTTCTTCAGTTCCCTGACTTCCCCCGGCCGAACAACGTGCCGGGCGCGGCCGGCCAGCTCTTTCTCGACGGCGAAAGAAACCAGATGCTTGCGGTCGAAGCTCTTGGCCGAGCGCACCCGGGTGATCCGCGCCTCGCCAAGAAAGCACCCCTCGCGGTCCAGCGCCCACCAGGTCTGGCCCTTCTCCGGCACCGGCAACATCTCGTAGGTCAGGGTTACTTCCGCTTCCGTCTCCGAGTAGTCCGCGTCCGCCAGGAAGATGGCCAGCCCCGGGCAGCGCGTGAGGCACACCCCGCAGCCGTCGCAGTCGCTGCCCGCGTAGCTGGGCAGGTCGTTGATGTCCGCGCCCACCCGGATGGAGCCGCGTCGGCAGGCTTCCTCGCAGGGGTTGCAGGGAATCCGCTGGTGGCACTCGATGATCACCTGCCGGCCGGCGGCGGAGGGCGGCGCCTCGGCGGGCGGCGGCGGCTTCTCTTCCACGTAATCGGCGAAGGGCACCCCGCGCAGCTGGCACTTGCCCTCCCGGGCTTTCCGCCCGAAGGGGCCGGCGCGCAGCGCGGCCAGCCGCTCGCGGAACTCGCGAAGGGGCCCGCTCTCGTCGGCGGCGGTCAGCTCTGCGGCCGCCGCATGGCCGGCGATGCGCCCCCCGACCATGGCCGAGGAGGCCTCCTCGATACCCCCGGCGTCGCCGGCCACGTAGATGTCCGGGTGGGAGGTGCGCATGTTCTCGTCGTGCCAGGGCACCCAGCCGCCCAGCGCGGCGACGTACTCGGTGCGGCAGTTCGCGAGAGAGAAGAGCTCGGCCAGCGGCGAGAGCCCCACCGCCAGGCACACCGCGTCGACCTCCACGCCGAACTCCGAGCCGGGCACCTCGCGGAGGTCTTCGAGCGCGACCAGCACCGCGTTCTCCACCCGGCCCCGCCCGCCGACCGACTTGATCGAATGAGAGAGCAGCAGCGGCACGCCCATTCTTCGAATCTTGGCGGCGTGCACCGCGTAGCCGCCCACCCGCGGCTGGGCCTCGACCACCGCGACCACCTCGCCGCCGGCCTGAAGTATCTGATACGAGACAATCAGGCCGATGTTCCCGGCGCCGACCATCAGCGTCCGCTTCCCGGGCAGGACGCCGTTGACGTTCATCAGGGTCTGCAGGCCGCCGGCGCCGCACACCCCGGGCAGGTCGCAACCCGGGAAGGCCAGGAGGTTCTCGCAGGCCCCGGTGGCCACCACGGTCTTGCGGGGCGCGATCTTCAGGAGTTGGGCATCGGCGCGCAGCGCGGTGAGCACGCCGTCGCCGAAGGCGCCAGTGGCGAAGGTTTCGGTCAAGAGCGCGCCGCCCAGGCCCAGGTACTCCGCGACCAGTTCGTCGGCTATGTCAAAACCGCGGACCCCGGCGCGTTCAAGGCGCGAGCCGAAGAACATGTGGGTCTGCTTGACCAACTGCCCGCCGGGGCGCGCCTTGTCGTCGATGAGCAGGACTTCGGCGCCCAGGCGCCGGGCCTCGATGCCGGCCGAGAGCCCCGCGGGCCCCGCGCCGACGACCAGCACGTCGGGCTTGAGCACGCTGCCCTCAGTCCCCATCGATGCGCCCCCGGCCCACCTGGGTCTCGACCGCCATGCCCCCCCTGAGCGGGGTCACGCAGGCGCGCACGTCGGGCACCCCGTCGACGACCACGTTGCACGAGGAGCACCTGCCGATGCCGCAGAAGAAGCCGCGCTCGCGGTGCAGCTTGATGCTCTTTCGGAAGGTGATGACACCGTTGGCCACCAGCGCCGAGGCGATGGTGTCGCCCGCGCAGGCGCACAACTCGCGGCCGTCGAACGTGAAGACGACCACATCGCCGCGGTCGAAGTCCAGGATGGGGTGCTTGTCTATTCTCACTGCTACGCGAAAACCGCCGTGCCCACGCGCACCACCGTAGAGCCCTCCTCCACGGCCACCTCGAAGTCGCCGCTCATGCCCATGGACAGCCCGGTGCAGGCGGACGGAGCCAGACCCGCCTCGCGCAGCCCGCCGAGGAGCCCCTTGAGGCGCTGAAAGCACGGCCGGGCTTTTTCCGCGTCGGGGTCCAGCGGTCCCATGGTCATCAGCCCCACGGGAACGACGTGAGGACACTCGGCCAGCTTCGAGAAGATATCCCGGGTCGCGCTCTCCGCCGCGCCGGTCTTGGCGGCCTCGCCGCTGGTGTTGACTTCCACGTAGACGGCCAGCCTCTCCTCCGCGTGCCGCTCGGCCATTTCCTTCTCGAGGGCCGCAGCCAGGCGCGCGGAGTCCAGCGAGTGCATGCCGCCGAAGAGCGTCAGCGCCCTGCGGACCTTGTTGGTTTGAAGATGTCCTACCATCTGCCAGGAGAGCCGCCCCGCGGCCGGGCCCATGGCCTCTGCCTTGCGGAGCGCGTCTACAACCCGGTTCTCGCCGATCTCGGTCACCCCGGCCTCGATGAGCGCGGAAGTCTCCTCCGGCCCGACCATCTTGGTGATGGGCAAGAGCCGAATCTCGTCGGGATTTCTCCCGGCGCGCTCGGCGGCGCGGGCGAGGCGCTCGCGGAGCCCGGCGAGGTTGGCCTTGACGCGCTCGACCAGTTCGTTCACGAGCTTAGCAGTCCGTGAATCTGAACCATTCTGCCTCCAATCACGGCTGCTCCATTTTTCAACGGCCTGCTAACACCTCGACCATGCGCTCGATGGGCCGGCGGGCTCTTTCCAGTATCTCGGCGGGCAGCTTCACGGGATGCTCCAGGTCTTCCAGCTCCCAGAGGATCTTCTCGAGCGTAGTCAGTTTCATGTTGGGGCAGTCGGCCAGCTCGGTCGCCGGCCAGAAGCGCTTGCCGGGCACCTCCCGCCGCAGGCGGTGGAGCATGCCGATTTCCGTGCCGATGATGAACTCCTCGACGTCCGACTCCGAGCAGAAGCGGACCATGCCGCCGGTGGAGGTCACCTCGTCGGCCACCTCGCGGACCTCCGGGCGGCACTCGGGGTGGACCACCACCAGCGCGTCGGGATGCGCGGCGCGGGCCTCCGCCACGTGGCGGGCGAGTATCCGGTTGTGGGTCGGGCAGAAGCCGTTCCGGAAAATCATGTTCTCCCGCCCGGACTCGCCCCGCACCCAGTCGCCCAGGTTGCGATCAGGCACAAAGAGCACCTCGCGTCCGGCGGGGACAGACTCGACCACCGCGGTGGCGTTGGCGGAGGTGCAGCAGAGGTCGGAATGCGCCTTTATCTCCGCGCTGGTGTTCACATACGAAACCACCACCGCGTCGGGGTGCGCCTTCTTCAATTCGCTCAGCTGCCTGACGGTGATCATGTCCGCCAGCGGGCATCCGGCGTTGGGGTCGGGCATGTAGACCGGGCGCTCGGGCCGGAGTATCGCGGCGGTCTCGGCCATGAAAAGGACCCCGCAGAAGACGATCATCTCGGCCTTCTGGTCGTCCGCGGCGATGCGCGCCAGTTCGAGCGAGTCGCCCACGTGGTCGGCGATCCGCTGGACCTCGTCGATCTGGTAGTTGTGGGCCAGGAGCAGCGCGCGGCGCTCGCGGCGCAGCTCATTGATCCGGGAAACGATCTCGGCCTGGCTGTCCATGGTTGCAATCTCCCTCCGGCGGCTGGAGATTCTAGCGCCGCACCCGGAAAGGCGCAAGCGGCTCGACCGGTGCCGATTCAACGAAAGGGGCCGGGGAGCAGCGCGTCCCGGCTGTCCATTCTGATCGCCCGTAACCCCAAGGACGAACCCGTCTTGCGAGGGCAGGCAATAAACTCTAGAATGTTGCGGTAACCTTCCCTCCGAGCGTACATTGAACGGCGGGTGAAGACGGTAAAGGGGCCCGAGCAGCAGGAGAGGAGCAGGTTGTTGACGGACCGTGAACTCCTGGTCCAGTATGCCGAGAAGGGCTCTGCGGAGGCCTTCGCCGAGATCGTGGGCTGCTACTCCGCCACGGTCTACTCGACCTGCCGGCGCATCCTCGGCGAGGACCACGCGGCGGAGGATGCGGCCCAGGCCACCTTCCTGCTGCTGATGCGCAAGGCCCGGAAGCTCCCCCGCCGGGTGATTCTTTCCGGATGGCTCTTCCGGACCGCCGAGGGGGTTGCGCGGAAC
The DNA here is from genome assembly GCA_965370045.1 of uncultured bacterium. Lineage (GTDB taxonomy): Bacteria > Planctomycetota > SZUA-567 > JAKLDR01 > JAKLDR01 > CAZONU01. The sequence goes on from CBDUSI010000011.1 coordinate 11,907, forward strand.
GCCCTGCGGGTGCGTTCCCGCCGAGCCCGCCGTGAGAGGGAGGCTGCAGCCATGATAGAGGCCAAAGCGGGGCGATCGGCCGCATCCTTGACGGAAGTTATGCCGCTCCTGGATGCGGCTCTGGCCAGGCTGCCTCGCCCGCAGCTGGAAGCCGTGGTGCTGCGCTACTTTCGGGGCCTGTCCCGGGACGAGGCAGCTCTGGAACTGAGTTGCCCGGTCCGGACCCTGGATGCGCGGCTCTCCCGAGCGCTGGTCCGACTGCGCGGGTATCTGAACCTCCGGGGGGTTGCGGTGCCGGCCGTGGCCCTGGGAACGCTCCTGGGCCAGAGCGCCGTTGAGGCCTCGCCGGGCGGACTCGCGGCATCAATTCAGGCCGCCTGTCTCGGAAAGGCTTCGGCCTCAGCAGGGGCCGTTGCCATGGCCGAGGGCTTTGCCGGGGCGATGGTATGGGCGAAGGTCAAGCTGGCCGCGGCGATCGTGATCGGCCTCTCGGTGCTGGGGGCGGGCGTACCGCTCGTGAAGCGGGCAATCTACAGAGCGAAAGAATCCGAGAAGAAGCCGCCGGCAAGGGCGACTTTCCCGCCTGTCGAGACGCTCCCCGAAATCAGGGACCTGCCCGATCCCTTCATCATGAGGAGCGGCAGGCGCGTCAGGACCCGCGAGGACTGGGCGCGGCGGCGCGAGGAAATCAAGGCCCTGTTGTTCCACTACCAGTTCGGGCACATGCCCCCACCGCCGGGGAACGTGACCGCCGAGGAGTTCCGCTCTCGGCCCCAGCTCGGCGGGAAGGTGGTGCGCAGGGAAATGCGGCTGTCCATGGGCCCGCAGAGGAAGCTGCAGCTCACCTTCAGGATTGTCACGCCCCCGGGCAAGGGGCCGTTCCCCGTGATCATAAGGAACCGGGGAACATATGTTGCCCGCCCGCCCACACGAGTCCCCCTGGCAGAGGTGGTCAAACGTGGCTACGTGTTCGTGGACTACTTCCGCGAGGACCTGGACCGGGACGCGGAAGACAGCATCGGCCCGGCGCAGGCCGCCTATCCCGACCACGACTGGGCCAGCATCGCGGTGTGGGCCTGGGGTGGCATGCGGGTGATCGACTACCTGCTGACCCTGGACGAGGTGGACCCGAAGAGAATCGCCGTCACCGGCCACTCGCGCGGCGCGGATGCGGCGCTGCTGATCGGGGCGCTGGATGAGCGGGTGGCACTGACCGCTCCGAACGCGGGCAGCGCTTTCGGGACGGCGTGCTATCGTTTCGCCAGGAAGAGACGCGTTGAACGCTTTGAGCACTTCGGGTACGCACACTGGTATCGTCCGCCCATTCGGCAGTGCGCGCTGGAGGGTTCGGTGCTGCGCCTGCCGTTCGACGTGCACTCCCTCAAGGCGCTCGTCGCCCCCCGGGCGCTGGTCACCATCAATGCCCTCGACGACCACATGATCGACCCGCTGGCCATGCAGCACACCAACCTGGCGGCCAAGGTCGTCTTTGACTGGCTGGGCGCGGGCGACAGGATCGGCATGTACTTCCGCGAGCAGGGCGATCACGATCAGAGCGAAGAGGACTGGCTGGCGCTCCTGGACTACGCCGACCTGGTCTTCTTCGGCAAGGCCCCCGAGAGCGGCAGGAAGTTCGACAAGCCGCCCTTTCCCGGGGCCGAGCCGATCTTCTCGTGGAAGGCCCCGGAGAAGGACCAGTAAGGCAGGAGGAATACCATGCGGTGTAAAGCCACGACTATCTGCGGCACGTTCTTCGTCCTTGCGGCGCTGGCCTCCTGCAGGCTCTACGGCGGTGAGCCGACCGGCGGCGGCGCGGCGACGTGGGCGATGAAGAGCGGCGACCCCGGCTGGACCGGCTATTCTCCCGACAAGCGCGTCAAGCCTCCCTTCCGCCTCAAGTGGGCCACCCAGCCGGGCCTCAACCTCAGCTGGGGAGTCTGCGTGTCGGTGGCCGACGGCAAGGTCTTCGCCCGCGAGGGCTGCCTGGATGCGGAAACCGGCGAGGTCCTCTGGAAGGGCCGCATGGGCCGCAACACTCCGACCTACTACAAGGGCCGGCTCTACGGCGTGGGCGGGGGAAGCAGGATAGAGGCTTACGACGCGAAGACAGGAAAGCGGCTGTGGGACAAGGCCGGCTACCTGACCTCGCGGGCGAGCAAGTCCGCCGTGACGGTGACCGACGGCGCAGTCTACTCCGGCCAGCTCCGGCAACATGGCGGCAAGAGGTTCTACTTCGCCGTGGCCCTGGATGCCGTGAGCGGCAAGGAGGTCTGGTCGACGCCGCTGGTCCCGGCGGTGGGTAAGCGGAGCGGGGGTTACGAGTTGACGGTGAGCATGTCCGCGGCCGCAGTGGGCGGCGGGCGGGTTATTATCACCACGCACAAGCCCAGGATCGTCTTCGCGCTGGACCAGAAGACCGGCAAGGAGCTCTGGCGCACCGAGGGCGTCTGGGCCCGGCACGCGCCGAGCACCGACGGGAAGACGGTCTGGCTGGCTGAGTGCACCCAGGGGATCTGGGCCCTGGACGCGGCGACCGGCAAGAAGCTCTGGCAGTGGGGCGGCGTCAAGAAGACCGAACAGGAGGCCCACTACGAGTCGGTCGGCACCGCCGATCACCCGCCGGCGGCGGCCTACGGGAAGCTCTTTGTCAGCAACTACGGCCGGAACTTCACGGCCCTGGACGCCGGGATCGGCAAGCAGCTTTGGGTCGGCGGTAACCGGAGCAATGCAGTCAACGCGTGGGCAGGCGGCTGCGGACCGCCCACCGCCGCGGGCGGCTTCGTCTACTCCAACGGCACGGTCGGCAAGGAGTTCAACGGCACCGACCTGCGCCGCGCGCTCTACGCCATGGATCCGAAGACCGGCAAGCCGGTCTGGCGCTACCCGCTGAGCAGCAAGTCATGCGCGCGGGTGGCGATCGCCCTCGGCCGGCTCTACATCAGCACCTCGAACGAGATCTACTGCTTCGAGCCGGTGGGGAAGGACTACAAGGCGCCCGAGCCCCAGGCGGCCCCGAGCGCGCCGGCCGGCCCGCTCACCGCCATGGCCAAGTCCTTCGGCGGCAAGCCGGGCGAGGCCAGCGCCGGGGAGAAACCCAAGGGGGGCAAGGACTGGCCCATGTACGGCGGCTCTCCCGCCCGCGCCGGCCTGGACGTGAAGATCGGTCTGCCGGTCAAGCATGCCTGGAAATTCGCGGCCGGCGGCAAGGTTCGCTCCGGTCCGGTCATTGCCGGTGGTCTTGCCTACGCCGGCAGCGACAGCGGGAAGCTCTTCGCGCTGGACCTAGCCACCGGCAAGGAGAAGTGGAGCGCCAAGATCGGCTCCTGGGTGAGGTGCGCGCCGGCGGTGGCCGGCGGCATCGTCGTCTGCGGGGCTGACGACGGCGTGCTGCGGGCCTTTGACGCCAAAACAGGCAAGCCCAAGTGGGAGTTCAAAACCGCCGGACGCATAAGGGCCTCACCAGCCATCGTCGGCGACCGCGTGGTCTTCGGGAGCTGGGACGGCCGCTGCTACTGCGTCCGGTTGTCTGACGGCAAGGAGTTCTGGCGCTACCGGATCGGCGTGCCGGGCGTGCGGGTCCATTCGCCGCCGGCGGTGGCGGGCGGCCGGGTCTACGTGGGTGCGTGGGAGGACTACGCCGTCCATGCGCTGGACCTGGGCACCGGCAAGCTCCTGGCCGGGTACGACGTGGGCAAGCCAGCTCCCCGCGTGAAGCACTCCGATCACGACCTGGTGCACGGCCTGGCCGTCTATCGTGGGCTGCTGGTGACCGCCAAGCGCAAGGGCGCGGGCATCGTGCTCGACCCGACAACGGGCAAGATCCTCGGCCAGATCAGCGGTCGGGGGTCGGAGCTTCCCTCCCTGCCGGCTTTCAGCGGCGACCGGGTCTACTACCCCACCTCGCACAGCGGGGCGAGGCTGTCGGAAGCAGTGGCCAAGGGACGCTCCGGAGGCAGGGTGAGCCGGGAGACCTTGTTCAAGTACCCCGCGCTGAACGCGCTGCTGGTCAGCGGCGACTTGATGATCGCCGCGAACCGCCGGGGCACGGTGGAGGTGTGGCGCCTGCCTGAGGCCAAGAGCGACAATTCGGCCAAGCGGGTCTCGGAGTGGAAATCACCCAGCGGCGCGGAGATTCACACCTCGCCGGCGGCGGCGGGCGGGTTCATCGTGGTGGGCTCGGACGACGGCCACGTTTACGGATTCAGTTACACCCAGGCAGGCAAGTAGCAGGGGAAGGCCCAAGACGGCCGGGTTGAACAGAACGCGATCCCCAGCTGTTCTTCGCCCGACCTACTTCGCGCCGGTCTTCTTGGCCACCTCGGCGGCGGCGGCGAAGAGCGCCGCGGATGCCTTCTGCCAGCGGTCACCGCCCGGCCACTGCTTCCAACCCGAGCCCTTGCCCTTGGTGCCCTTGAGAAAGGCCTTGGTCCGGTCGTCGAGCATCTTCTGCATGCGGGTGGCCAGCGCGCCGGATATCTTCTTGCCGACCAGCGCCCTCTCGATGAATATCCGGGCCTCGGCCTCCTGGAGGCCTTCGCGGACCATCTCCAGGCGCTCGGTGCCTACCGCCCCGCTCTTTCCGGGGGCCAGGATGGCCGAGGTGGCGTGGCTTATCTTGAGTTGGCCCCAGTGGCTCTCCGGGTAGCGGGCGCAGATGGGCGAACCCCTTCCGCGCTTGTCGGTGAGCACCGGCCAGAAATCGGCTCCCAGACGATCGAACCCGTTAACGCCCGGCGAGTGCTTGGCCTTGCCCGAGGCTATCATGGCGCCCTCGGCCAGCGAACGGTACATGGCCATCGGATGGGGTCCGAACGGGCTGATGGCGTTCCCGTAGAAACACCCGTAGCGCGGGAAGGCCGTCAGCAGCCAGCCCTTCTTCCGCTGCCAGCCGTAGTAGCGCGGCTTCTGCCATCTCCACTTGCGGGGGGAGTCAGGGTCCACTGGCCCGCGGAAGCCCCACACCGAGGCGGTCAGGCCGACATCCACCCCGTGCACCTTGCTGGGCCCGCCGTGCGCGTGACAGACCCACTTGGTTCCCGGCGGGGCTGCTGAGATCAGGTCCTTGGCGGCCCCCGGGCTGGGCATGTAGTCGCCGGATATGCCCACCATCAGCGAGCTGCCGATGCCGTGCTTCTTGAGTATGCCGTGGATGCCATCGAAGACCGGCTTCCAGAACTTCGGGCACTCGGGGGTGCCCCACTTGGGGCCGGTGGCCTCCTCCAGCTTGCTCCCGTTCTTCACGGTTATCAATATGGCCCGGTCCTTCTGGCGCTGCGCGACGGACGTTCCCGCCGGAAAGTTCGACGCCCCTGCACAGTCCATCTCCCAGGCGTACAGGCAGACCACCGGAATCTTGCCCATGTGCTTCACGGCCAGGTCGATGTACTTCTTCACGATGCTCAGGTCGGGCTCCAGATTCTTGCCCTTCTGGGTCCAGCGAACCATCGAGTTCGGGTTGCCGAAGTGGGTCCGGCGCTGGAGCGGAATGTAAAGCGACCTGTTACCGACCTCGCCGAGATGCTTGAAGCTCTCCTCGAGGAGCTTCCAGTGCTGATCCGACCACATGGGCACTTTGTAGTGCATGGCCACCGAGTCCGGCGACTGAATGAACCCCACGTGGGTCTCCCAGTCCTTGACGTCGGGGATCTTCCAGTCGGCCACGTGGAGTTCGACCTTCACGCTGCCTCCGCCCACGCTCCAGGTTCCGGTGTACTTGCCGGGCTTGGCGTCGGCCGGCACCCGGACGGTCAGCCAGACCGGCTGAACGGCGTAGGGTTTGTAGAAGCGGGAAGTCTTCATCTGTCCGCTGGGCTCGGGGTGCAGGCCGTTGAAACCCGGCCGGCTCTTGTGGTAGCGCTGGCGGCCGTCGGCGTGAGCGTAGCGGACACTGATTCCCGAGGCGGGCAGCTTGCCCGGCCCGCTGAGCTTGGGGACCGAGGCCCTGCTGCCCCAGGGCACGACCACTTTGCCCGAGAAGACGCCGTTCCGGGCGCCGTAGATGCGCAACGTGCCGCCGGCGGCGGCGCCGTCAACCTTATCGAGCAGGGAGATTACACGCGCACCGGCGAAGGCGCTGCCCGGAACCGCCGCGGCCAGGAATGTCAGGGCCAGCCACGCGGTCCGCACTCGGAAACGGCTCATCATCAGACAGTCCTCCTCCATTCCCCAGATGACTCTTCCGGGCCGCCCGCGGCCCCCCCCTACCTACTCTATAATACCTCTCAACCGGTGCTGTGGTCAAGGGTGGGGACGTAGTTGTCGATCTGCTGGTGCTTCCTCGCTACTTTGCGCAGCTGAATCCGTAAACGTGCCCGTCGTCCGAGCCCACCACGATGAACCCGCCCGCCGCCGCCGGCGCGGTGTGAATCTCCGCGCCGCTGGGTGACTTCCACTCCGAGACCCGCTTGGCCGGTTCGTCGCTCTTCTGTTCGGGCAGGCGATAGACCTCCAGCGTGCCCGCGACCGTAGCGATCACCATTATGTCGCCACACACCAGCGGAGCGTTCAGGCCGGGGTTCGTGAACAGGGCCGCTCGGCGCTTCTTGGGGCGTGTCCTCGCCTTTGACAGTGAGGCAGACAGGCTTGCTCCCCGGCGCCGGCCGGTATAGTAGGCCTTGTCGCCCGTGAACGCCGGCAGCGACGGAACCGCGGAGGCCGACAGGCCGAGCGATCTGGACAGCGACTTGCCGGTGTCAGGGTCGATCGGCTGCCCTCCCCCCTTCGCCTTGCAGGTCACCACCAGGCCTCGGTAGACCGCGAGTCCCTCGACCAAGTCGAGCTTGGTCGCGTAGCCGGAGGCCTGCGTGTAGCCGGCCAGAGGTTTGCCGGTTCCCAGGTCCAGTGCATGGACCTTCTTGTCCTCCCGCGCGCCGACGTATACTCTGCCGTTGGCCACCGCCGGCGGCGCGTAGACCCTGACCCCTGGATCGCCCGCCCGCCAGCGCCAGAATTCCTTGCCGTCAGTGAGTCGGACGCAGTAGCAGCGCCCGTCCCAACTGCCGAAGACCACGCGGTCCCCGACAATCGCCGGCGAAGAACGAATCCGTCCCGCAGTGCGGAACTGCCACTTGGGCTTGCCGGTCGCGGCGTCAAAGGCACGCAGCACGCCGTCGTCGGCTCCGCAGACGACGATGCCGTCGGCCACGGCCGGGGCCGACCTGATCCACTTCACCTTCGTCTTGCTCTCGGCCGGGGGGCTGAACTTCGCGCTCCACTTCTTCTTCCCCGTGGACAGGTCCAGGGCGAAGAGCTCCCCGCTGTCGCTGCCGGCATAGACCATCCCGCCGGCGATGACCGGGCTGGACTTGACCTTGCCGCCGGTGTTGAACTTCCAGGCGTACTTGACGGGCAGGCCGATCTTCAGTTCCAGTCCGCAGCGAGCGGGGCTGCCCCCATACATGGGCCAGTCTTTGCCGCCTTTGGGCTTGCCGCCCGCTTCGGGAGTGCCCGGCTTGCCGGCGAAAGGCTTGGCCAGGGCCGCGAGAGGAGCAGCCGGCGCGCTGGGAGCCGCCTGGGGCTCGTTCTTGTAGTCGGGCCCCACCGGTTCGAAGCAGGACACCTCTCCGTAGTGGGGAACGTAGAGCCGGCCATAGGCGATAGAGACACGCGCGCAACACTGACCGCCCAGAGGGTGCGTCCATACGGCTTTGCCCGTCTTGTGGTCGGTGGCGGAGACCACGAACCGGAACTTCTTGCCGTTCTTGCCGTTGTAGTCCTTGCCTATGGTACCGTTGGTATAGACGTAACCGCCGGCGGCGGAAGGCTGCCCGCAGGAACCGGCCCACGGGTGTCCTCCATTGTCTCCGGCGACCCAGAGTTGCTTGCCGGTGGCCGCGTCCAGGGCAGTGAACCGTCGTCCGTAGTTACTGGTGAAGAGCATCCCGTAAGCCGCCACAGGAGGATAATCGACGGTGCCGGTTCCGAGATAGTGGCCCTTGTGGGCCCCCTTTTTCGTGCCTCCCCAGTGCCAAAGCCTCTTGCCGGTCTTCGCGCTCAATGCCCAGAGTCCGTGCTCTGCTGCCGTGGCCCAAACGGACTTGCCGTCCGTACCCAGCGCATACCTGGCAGTGACCCCCGGCTGTCGCCAGAGCTCCTTGCCCGTCTTCCGGTCCAGGGCAAAGGCCATCATGGGAGTGTAGGTGGTAGCCAGGACCAGGTCGCCACACGCTGTGATCCCCGCCATGGCTCCGGACCGCAGCTCGTAGGAGCCCCTCTTCTCCGGGACCACGGCAACCAGGGGTGTTGCCCATCTCTCTTTTCCACTCTCGGCATCCACGGCGCAGGCGAAATAGGACTTCTTGCCGTCGTGGTCTTTGACCTTGCCGGAGTAAACCACACCGTCGGAGACGACCAATCCGCCCCTGTGCCCCCCCGGGCTTCTGTAGCCATACTTCTGCCACGACTTCTTGCCGGTCCTGGCATCAAGGGTCTTTATTCCTTCCGTGCCCATGTAGAGCCGGCCCTTGTAGTAGGCCGGACTGTTCTTGCCCTTGCGGTCCTTCCAGAGCACCTCACCGGTCTCGGCGTCCAGACAGAATGCGCCGCGATAGAAGACCTTGCCGTCGGCCACCGCCAGGTTGGAGCTGCGCACAGCTTCCTGCGTGGCCCACTTCAGGCGAAAGGGCGGTTTGACGCGCTTGTCCGGGGAGTAGCCGGTCCAGCCGGCATCGCCGGCGATCATGGGCCACTCGTGCTTCTTCTTCCCACCGGGTTCGCCGGCCATTCCGCCGCAGGCGGCCACCAGCAGGATCAGAGAAGACACCTAGGCTTTCAACCAGGTTCGCATTCCCATCTCTTCCTCCAGCAGCGCGGTCGTCATCGCGCAGGTCATTTGGTGTAGCTGAATCCGTAAACGTGCCCGTCGTCCGACCCGACTACGATGAATCCGCCGGCCGCAGCCGGGGCCGTCCATATCTCCGCGCCGCTGGGGCTTTTCCACTCCCAGACGAGTTTGGCCGGTTCGTCGCTCTTCTCGCCGGGCAGTTGACGGACCTCAAGTGTGCCCGCGTCCGTGGCGGCGACTATCAGGTCCCGCGTGATTACCGGGGTGTTCAGAACTGAGTGGTTGAAACCGGTTCCGCGGCGCTTGGTGGGGGCGACCTTTCGCCCCGACGCCACGTCCGAGAGCCTGACGCCAAGAGCGTTGTTGTAGGTGAACACCTGCCCGCCTCTGAAAGCCGGGGCCCCGGCAACCAACCGCATCCTCGACGAGGACGTGGCGCTTCCGAGTCTCTTGCCGGTGACCGCATCAACCAACGTGTCAACGATCAAGCCGGCACCGGTGGTGGCCACAAGTCCGCGGTACACCGCCATCCCATGCACCAGCCCGAACCTGCCGGTGACGCGCTGACCCGGCTGTTGGTATCCGGCCAGGGGCTTGCCGGTGCCGAGATCCAGTGCCCAGATGTCGAATCTATCCAACGCGCCGACGTATACCCGACCGCTGGCCACCGCCGGCGCTACGTTCACCCTGACCGTGGCGCGGGTCCGGAAGCGCCAGAACTCCTTCCCGTCGCTGAGCCGGACGCAGTAGCAGTGCCCGTCCCAACTGCCGAAGACCACCCGATCGCCGACGATGGCCGGCGAAGCCCGAATCTGCCCGGCGGTCTTGAACTGCCACTTGGGCTTGCCGGTCGCCGCGTCAAACGCACGCAGTACGCCGTCGTCGGCACCAACGACCACGATGCCCTTCGCGACCGCCGGCGCGCACCTTACCCAACTCCCTATCTTCGCGCTCCACTCTTCCTTGCCCGTGGCCAGGTCCAGGGCGAAGAGCTTGCCGCTGTCGCTGCCGACATATGCCATGCCGTCGGCGATGACCGGGCTGGACTTCACCTTGCCACCGGTGGGGAACTTCCAGGCCTCCTTGATGGGCAGGCCGATCTTCACCTCAAGGCCGCAGCGCGCCGGCGAGCCGCCATACATGGGCCAGTCGGCCCCGCCTTTGGGCTTGCCTCCGGCGCCCGCCTCGCCCGGCTTGCCGCCGAAGGGCTTGACCAGAGGCGTGAGCGGCGCCGCCGGAGTCTTCGGGGGCGCTTGGGGTTCGTTCTTGTCGTCCGGCCCTGCCGGCTCGAAGCAGAATACCTCGCCGCCCTGAGTGGGGACATAGAGCCGGCCGTAGGCTATGGCCGGCTGGCCGCAGGACTTGCCGTTGCCCACGTGGTGCTTCCAGACCGGCTTGCCGGTCTTGGGGTCGATGGCATAGAGGTAGTGGCCGCCCCCGGACCTCGCTCCCTTTGGGCGGTTGTAGCCCTCGCCGGCCACGTTGACCGCGTAGATGTGTCCACCGGCAGCGGTGGGTCCTCCGCAACCGGATCCGGCCATGGTGTCGCCGGCCCGCCACGCCTCCTTGCCCGTCTTGGCGTGAATCGCCATGAAATTCCGGTTGGCCCAGACCAGGAGCAGGCCGTAGGCCACCACGGGAGGGTTCTCGGCCGTGCCGAACATGTTGTAGTGGTTCTTGTCGGATCCGCCCCAGTGCCAGATCCTCTTGCCGGTCTTGGCGTCCAGGGCCCAAACGCCCTGCCGGTCCTCGGCCGCCCACACGGTCTTGCCGTCGCTGCTTACTCCCCTTTCCGCGGAGACGCCCTTCTGACGCCAGATCTCCTTGCCGGTCTTCCGGTCCAGAGCGAAGACCGCCCTCGGGTAGGCGATAGAGCCGAATATGAGGTCGTCGGTGACTGTCAGGGGTGCGCTCAGACTGCAGCGGAGATACTCCGCAGACTTTGGTGGCGGCGTCTTCTTGGGCACGGGGGCCACACGGGTTGAGCGGACGACTTTCCCGGTGGCTGCCTTAACGGTTTCCATGTAGATGTTCTCGTCATCCATGCGCATGCGGAAGAGTGTGCCCTTGTCAAGAACAGCGCCAGAGTGGGTGTGGCCCCCACCTGCCGCGTTGCGATATCGCTTGCGCCATACCTGCTTCTGTGTGGCGAGATCGATGGCTGTGGAGCCGCCGTCAACATAGAGGCGCTTGCCGTCGCACGCGGGCGTTTCGGAGCGTCCGTAGTACTTCCAGAGCACTTCGCCCGCTTCTGCGTCGAGGCAATACCCCCTCACGAAGACTTTGCCCGCGGCCACGCATGGGGTGCTCTTCTGCTTCGTTCGAGTCTGAGTAACCCACTTCAGACGGAAGGGAGGCTTGACCCGCAGGTCCGGTGAGTAGCCGGTCCGTCTGGCGTCGTAGCCGTACATGGGCCACTCGTGCTTCTTCTTCCCACCGGGCTCGCCAGCGGACCCGCCGCCGGCGGTCGCCGCGGCGGCCAGCACTGCCGCCGAGAATCTGAACCAGGTACTCGCTCTCATTCCGATCGCTCCTTGCCCGGCCGGCCTGATCGGCGCTCCCGCTCCGCGGGCCTCCGAAGAGTTATCAGCGCCGCTCGAGGAGACGGGTTAACCCCGTATCTTCTTCAGCGCGCGTCGGGCCGCGTCGCGGACCTCCCTGCGCTCGTCCTTCAGCGCCTTTTCCAGCGCGCCCCTGGCGACCTTGGCCGCGGCCGGGTCGAGCTGGCAGAGCGAGTGGGCGGCCGACCAGCGGGTCCGCCAGACCTTATCGGTCAGCGCGGCGACCAGCGCGGTGGCGGTCTTCTCGTCCTTGGGGGCGACGCTGGCCAGCGACTGGCAGGCTATCACCCGTACGCGGGTGTCGGCGTCCTGGAGCTGCTTGACCAGCGCCGGCGCCGCGCTCCCGGCCCCGGGGCCCACCATGCCCAGCACCTGGGTCGCGGCCAGGCGGACGTTGGGGTCCTCGCTGCTCAGGGCCTTCAGCACTTCGGGCGCGGCGTTCCTGCAGACCTTGCCGAGCGCCGCGGCCGCGAAGGTCCGGACGCGAAGGTCATCGCCCAGCACGCCGACCAGCCCGGCGACCACGCCACCCTCGGCGACGCCGATCTCGCCCAGCGCCCAGGCCGAACTCCAGCGGTTGTTGACGTCGCTGTCGGCCAGCGTCTTGATTAGCCCGGGCACGGCCGGGGCGGCGGCGGCGCGCAGTTCACCGAGCTTGGTGGTCGCGTATCCCCGGGCGTACTGGTTCTTGGCGGTAAGCGCCTTCTGGAGCGCGGGCAGGTGCTCCTTGCCCAGCTTCCCGATGCGGAAGAGCGCGATCACCGCGCTCTCCGCCGCGCTCTCGTCGTGGACCAGTTCGAGCAGTGCGGGGATGGCCCCCCGGCCCTCCGAGAACATCAGTCCCAGGGCATTGGCCACGCCGGTCTTGACCTTCCCGTCGTCGGTCTTCAGCTCCTTCAGCATGGCGGGGACGCCGGCCGCGCCGATACCGGTCAGTACGCCGACCGCCATCCTGGGTATGCGCCGGTCCGACTTGGTCAGGCACTTGACCAGCGCGGGCACCGCATCCTTGGCACCGGGGCCCAATACGGCGAGGCGCTCCAGCGCCTTGCGCGGCGCGTACTTCTCGGTGCTGTCCAGGTCGGCGATCAGCTTCTGGACCTCGCCCTCCTTGGGCTTCGGGAAGGTCGGCTTGGGAATCTCGACCTTCCCGGGCACGTACTTCTGCTCGCGTTCCGGGTGGGCCAGCGCATCGGCGATCAGCTTGTCGGCGCACTCGTTGATGTAGAACTCGATGAAAGTGTAGCCCTTGTGACGGTCGCCCTTCGAGGCCCCGGCGGGGACGGTCTTGTTCGCGTCGCCCGCGTCGTTGGGGTCCAGCTTGTGGGCAGTCTCCCACTCGTCGGGCATCCCGTCGCCGTCGGAGTCCTTGGGGGCCTTCCCGGGGGTCAGGCCGGCCATCAGGCCGCCGACCGGATCCTCGCGGCCCCAGAGACCGGTCCCGGTGCGCACCTCGTGTATCATCTTCCGGCCCAGCGGGTCGCGGGGCAGGCACCCGGCATGGCCCATGACCAGCTCGTAGGCCTGCTCCGCTGTGTGGGTGGTCATGGGCGGGACCGGCAGCGCCTCGGAGCGGCCCATCTTCCGGTCCTTGTGGTCCCAGAAGTTGTAGTAGCCGCCCAGCCAGGTGACGTAGTTGCCCTCGCCGTAGACCTTCCACTTGAGCCGGCTGCGGCTCGAGAGGAAGGAGTAGCCGCGCTTGACCGTTGGCTTGTGGATGTTGGTGCCTACCGGACCGCCGGGGCCGTCCTTGAAGTAGCAGCCGATCAGGTTGCCGCTCTGGAACTCGGTGCCCACGAAGCGCGCGTTGTAGACCACGATGTTGCGCACGTCGATGCGGGGGATGGGCGAGACCGGGCTGCGCCGGCTGTGGTGCGCGTAGAGCGTGTGGTGCACGGAGACCGGGGCCTTCTGATAGCTGATCAGCGAGCCGAAGTTGTGCAGGGTGCGGCCCTCCAGGGCCAGGCCGGACTCCTCCACCGCGCACCACTGCAGGGTCAGCGGCCCGTTGATGGTCAGGCCGAAGACCTCGTCGGAGCTCCAGCACGCCGAGACGTGGTCCAGGATTGCCCGGTTCGTGCCGGAGATGTGCATGGTGTCGCCGCCCCACATCAGCTTGCGACCCAGCTTGGGCCGGAAGCGCAGGAAGCGGATGATCACGTCATCGAAGGGCGCGTCCTTGGTCCCGTGGCAGCTGAAACCGCCCTCGACGGTGATGCCCGCCCCCGGGGCAGTCTGCCCGGAGATGGTCAGCTTGCCGTCGCCGACGGTCACGCACCCGCGGCGCGGCGCGGGGATCACCCCGCTGACCTCGAAGACGATGATGCGCGGACCCTTGGCCGCGCAGGCCGCCTGAAAGCTGCCCGGCCCGCTGGCTTTGAGGTTGGTCACCTTGATGACCTTGCCTCCGCGGCCGCCCACCGAGGTGGCTCCGAAGCCCTCCGCGCCTGGGAAGGACGGCAGCTTGGGGGTCTCGGTGGCGCGAGCGCCGCAGGCGGCCACCAACAGGATCAGAGGGGATATCCAGGCTCTCAGCCAAGTCCGCATTCTCATCTCCTCATCGAGCAGCGCGGCCCTCGCGCTGGTCACTTGGTGCAAGTGAATCCGTAAAGGTGCCCGTCGTCCGGTGCTCCCTCCCATGCCTACGTATTGATAGCGCTCAGGGCTTGTTTCTGCAAGACATGAATCCATATCGAGGCCAAGGATGTCACCGCAACTTCGTGCGGCCACACAGGGGGCTGAAGTCCGGCAGCGACATCGGGACGCCGCACTTAACGACGGAGGAAGTACCGGGTTAATAGGCTCCCCAAGCTCCTTGCCCATCGACCGAAAACGGTTGTCCTGGCGCCGGTAACATGCTTGTTATCAGTGGGGTACGTTACCTCCCAGCCAGGGACGCTTTTTGTGCTGACGGTCTCACTGGGCTGGTGTACTCACCCGTGGTCAGGATAGGTTGAGTTACTCAACCATTCATGACCGCAGGCTGGAAGACCAGGAGATGCCCGAGAATGCGGCGAAGAAGGATACCGACTTCGTCGTCCGCTACGCCACCAGCGCGGCGGCCGCAAGGATTAGGGGGAAGCAGATCCGGCACATCGGGACCGGGACGGGCCCCGAGAAAGGGAGACAAGCCATGAGAAACTGCGTCGCTTTGCTCTTGGGGCTCACACTTGCGGCAGGGGCCTCTGCCGGCGAGACCAAGCACGAGTGGCCCATGAAGTCCGGGAACGCCGGCTGGACAGGCTATTCACCCGACCCGCGGATCAAGCCCCCCTTCCGGCTCAAGTGGGCCACCCAGGTGAGCGGTCAGGTGGCCTGTGTTTCCGTGGCCGACGGCAGGGTCTACGGTCGCAATGTCTGTCTGGACGCGGAGACCGGGAAGATCCTCTGGCAGTCGGGGATTACCAGCAACACCCCGACCTTCGAGAGCGGGAAGCTCTTCGGGGGCGGCGGCAGGATAAGCGCGATCGACGCGACCACAGGCAAACGGCTGTGGTCGCAGAGCGGCTACCTGTGCAGCCGCACCTACAAGACCGGGGTCACGGCGTGCGATGGCATGGTCTATGGCGGGCGGATCAAGGATCATAATGGAAAGAAGTTCTACTTCGCGGAAGCTCTGGCGGTCGCCACCGGCAAGGTTGTCTGGTCAACCCCGCTGGTCCCGGCGGAGGGGAAGCGCGCGAGAGGCAACGTGCTGGGCGTGGCCATGTCCAACGCCGGGGTCGGAGGCGGGCGGGTCTTCCTCAGCACGCACGAGCCCCAGATGGTCTTCGGCTTGGACCAGAAGACCGGCAAGGAGATCTGGCGTCAGAATAACGTGGTGTCCAGGCACGCGCTGACCACCGACGGGAAAACCGTGTGGGCCGCGGAGGCCGCTCACGGCGTCACCGCCCTGGACGCGGCCACCGGCAAGAAGATCTGGCACTGGGGCGGGGCCCCGGAGGGCTCCGCCAAGGGTCACTACAAGAGGACGGGCACCGCTGACCACCCGCCGACCCTGGCCTACGGCAAGCTCTTCGTGGGCTGCTACGGCCGGCATTACACCGTTCTCAACGCGAAGACCGGCAAGGAACTGCGGGTCATCGGCAACTCGGAGAGGGGGGTCAACATGTGGGGAGGCGGCTGCGGCCTGCCCACCGCCGCGGGCGGTTTCATGTATTCGAACTGCATGGTCGGCAAGGACTTCAACGGCCCCACCGTGCGGCGGGACATCTACGCCATCAACCCGGATACCGGCAAACCAGTCTGGAACTGGGCGCTGAGCGGCAAGTCCTGCTGCCGGGTGGCTATCGCCTACGGCCGGCTCTACGCGGTCACCCGCAACGAGATCTACTGCTTCGAACCCCTGAAGAAGGGCGAGAAGCCGCCCGAACCGCAGGCCGCCCCGAGCGCACCGGCGGGTGCCTTGACCTCCATGGCCAAGCCCATCGACGCCAAGCAGGGCAAGCCCAAGGGTGGAGCGGACTGGCCCATGTACGGGGGCTCCCCCGCGCGCTGCGGCCTGGAGGTGAAGATAGGCCTGCCCATCAAGGAGGCCTGGAAGTTCCAGACCAAGGGCAAGGTCCGCTCCAGCCCGGCCATCGCGAGCGGCGTGGTCTACGCCGGCAGCGACAGCGGGGAACTCTTCGCCCTGAGCCTGGCCACGGGTGGCAAGAAGTGGAGCGCGAAGATCGGCTCGCGGGTCAGGTGCGCGCCGGCGGTGGCCAAGGGGATCGTGGTCGTTGGCGCCGACGACGGCGTGCTGCGCGCCTTTGATGCCAAGACCGGCAAGCCCAAGTGGGAGTTCAAGACCGCCGGGCGCATCAGCGCCTCGCCGGCGATCGTTGGCGATCGTGTGGTCTTCGGCAGCTGGGACGGCCGCTGTTATTGCGTGCGGTTATCAGACGGCAAGGAGTTCTGGCGCTACAAGGTGGGCGATCCCGGCGTGCGGGTCTTCCCTCCGGTCGCCGTGGCCGCCGGCCGGGTCTACATCGGGGTGCTTGAGGACTTCCAGATCCACGGGTTGGACCTGGGCACCGGCAAACCCCTGGCCGGCTTCGCGAAGAACGACCCCCCGCTCGGCACCAAGACTCCCCTGCTGGGCTCGACGCATGGGCTGGCCATCTATCGCGGCAAGATAGTCACGACGCGGCGCGGCGGCGCGGGCAACGTGCTCGATGCGGCCAGCGGCAAGATCCTGGGCAGGTTCGGCACCGTGTGCAAAGCTCAGGCCGCCCTGCCGGCCTTCAGCGGTGAGCAGACCTACCACCCCTGCTCACCCAAGGGCACCAAGCTGACTGACGTCGCGCCCAAGTCCGGATCCAAGAAGAGCCGGCCGGTCTTCTTCCGGAAGTCCGCCCTGAACGCTCCGCTGGTGGGCGGGGATCTCATGATCGTCGGCACCGAGGTGGGCACGCTGGCGGCCTACCGCCTGGGAGACGAGACGTTGAAGCCGGTCTCCGAGTGGAAGAGCCCCAGCGGGAAGGCGCTTCACACCGCTCCGGCGGCGGCCGGTGGCTTCATCGTGGTGGGCTCGGACGACGGCTACGTTTACGGATTCAGTTACAGCAAGTGACCGGCGCGACGATGGCCGCGCTGCTGGAGGAAGAGATGGGAATGCGGACCTGGTTGAAGGCTTGGGTGTCCTCTCTGATCTTGCTGGTGGCTGCCTGTGGCGGGATGGCCGGCGAGCCCGGTGGGGAGAAGAAGTATGAGTGGCCCATGAAGGCCGGCGACGCCGGCTGGACAGGCTATTCGTCCGATCCGCGCGTCAAGCCGCCCTTCCGGCTGAAGTGGGTCGCCCAACCGGGCCGTAATGCCAGTCACGCTTCCTGCCTGTCGGTGGCCGGCGGCAAGGTCTTCGCCCGCGAATGCTGCCTGGACGCCGAGACCGGCGAGGTGCTGTGGAAGACTTCCCTGAGCATGGGCGGGAGCTACTACCGGGGCCGGTTCTACGTCGGGGGCAAGGGCGGGGTGAGCGCGTACGACGCGGCCACTGGCAAGCGACTGTGGCGCAAGGGCGGCCTGATAGCCCCGCGCGCGAACAAGGCCGCGATTGCGGTGTGCGATGGGGGCATCTACGCTGGCCGGCTCAAGGAGCACGACGGCAAGCGCTTCTACTTCGCCGTGGCCCTGAGCGCCACGGACGGCAGCGAGATCTGGTCCACGCCGCTGGTCGCCGCCCCGGTCAAGAAGGTCAAGCGGGGCACCGGGATGGCGGTGAACATGTCCGGGGCCGGGGTGGCCGGCGGACGCGTCTTCATCAGCACGCACAATCCCCCCATGGTCTTCGCCCTGGACCAGAAGACCGGCAAGGAACTCTGGCGTCAGAAGGACGTTGCCGCCAGGAACTCCCCGGGCTCCGACGGGAAGACGGTGTGGGCTACCGAAGCCGTGCAGGGGGCCTGGGCCCTGGACGCGAAGACCGGGAAGAAGCTCTGGCACTGGGGCGGCTCCAAGGAGGGCGCTCACGCCGCCAGCTACGCCTTTCTGGGTACCAGTCGCTACCCGCCGACAGTGGCCTACGGGATGCTCTTCCTGAGCAACTACGGTCGCAACTTCATGGGCGTCGACGCCAAGACCGGCAAGGAGCTCTGGACGGCCGGCGGCATTCGCGGGAAGGAAAGGGGATTCAATATCTGGGCGGGCGGCTGCGGACCGGTCACCGCCGCGGGCGGGTTCATCTACTCCAACGGGGCGTTTGGCAAGGACTTCAACGGCCCGCGCCTCAGGTTTGCGATGTACGCCATTGACCCCAAGACGGTCAAGCCGGTCTGGCGCCATCCCCTGGGCGGCAAGTCCTGCGGGCGCACGGCGATTGCCTACGGTTGGCTCTACACCATCACCAAGAACGAGGTCTACTGCTTCGAGCCCTTGAAGAAGGGCGAGAAGCCCGCCGAGCCGCAGGCGGCCCCGGGCACGCCGGCGGGTCCCCTGACCGCCCTGGCGAAGCCCTTCGGCGGCAAGCCGGGCGAGGCGAGCGCGGGCGGCAAGCCCAAGGGCGGGGCGGACTGGCCCATGTACGGGGGCTCCCCCGCGCGCAGCGGCCTGGAGGTGAAGATCGGTCTGCCCATCAAGGAGGCCTGGAAGTTCCAGACCAAGGGCAAGGTCCGCTCCAGCCCGGTCATCTCCGGAGGCCTGGTCTACGCCGGCAGCGACAGCGGGGAACTCTTTGCGCTGGAGCTTTCCACGGGGAAGAAGAAGTGGAGCGCGAAGATCACGCCGCCGCCCGAAGCGAAGACCAAGGTGAAGTGGATTCGCTCGGCGCCCGCGGTTGCCAAGGGAATCGTAGTTGTTGGCGCCGACGATGGCGTGCTGCGCGCGTTCGATGCCAAGACCGGCAAGCCCAAGTGGGAGTTCAAGACCGCGGGCCAGATACGTTCTGCGCCGGCAATCGTGGGGGATCGCGTGGTCTTCGGCAGTTGGGACGGCCGCTGTTACTGCGTGCGTCTCTCGGACGGCAAGGAGTTCTGGCGCTACCGGGTGGGCGATCCCGGCGTGCGGGTCCACGCGCCCCCGGCGGTCGCCGGCGGACGGGTCTATGTCGGCGCCTGGGAGGACTACGCGATAGTCGGCCTGGATCTCGGCACCGGCAAGCTCCTGGCTGGCTACAATATCAACATGCCCTCGTCGTCGACCAAGAGCCCCAAGCTCAGGTTGGTGCAGGGCATGGCCGTCTACCGCGGTCTGCTGGTGACCGCTGCGCACAAGGGTGCCGGGTCCGCGCTCGACCCGGCCACCGGCAAGATCCTCGGTCCGGTCTCCGGTCAGGGATCCCAGCTGCCCACGCTGCCGGCCTTCAGCGGCGGCGCGGTCTACCACCCGGGTACGCCCCAGGGCACTGTGTTGTCGGACGTTCTCTCCGCGGCCAAGTCCAAGCCCAAGTACAAGAAACCCTTCCCCAAGCAGGTAGGCAACGCGCCGCTGATCGGCGGCGGGCTGATGATCGTGGGCACGATCAGCGGCACGCTGGAGGCCTATCGCCTGGCCGGCGGGAAGAGCGGCGAGCCCGCGAAGCAGGCCTGGAGCTGGAAATCGCCCAGCGGCGCGGAGATCAACACCGCCCCGGCGGCGGCTGGTGGCTTCATCGTAGTCGGGTCGGACGACGGCCACGTCTACGGGTTCAGCCACGGCAAGTAGACCGTTTTGAGGGGACGTGTTCATGAACGTGAGAAGGATGCTCTGCGCGTCGATAGTCATCTTGGTACTGGGCATGGTTGCCCGGGCCGGCGAGGTCACCGGCATCAAGGCCTTCCACCGTCACGGCCAGACCTTCGTAACCTGGAAGGACGTCGCCGAGGGCAAGGAGGGGACCAAGTATCGCTACTCCGTCTACCGCTCTGATGCGCCCATAACCGGGGCCAACATCGGGAAGGCCGAGCGCGTGATTCAGGGGATCCTCAACAACTCCTGCA
Organism: uncultured bacterium; assembly: GCA_965370045.1. GTDB lineage: Bacteria > Planctomycetota > SZUA-567 > JAKLDR01 > JAKLDR01 > CAZONU01. The sequence goes on from CBDUSI010000011.1 coordinate 31,643, forward strand.
AGTTCGTGGGCAAGGCTCTCAAGGAGGCCGACCGCCTGGACCCCAAGGGCCCGACGATCAAGCTGGAAGAAGGCGGGGATCCCCTGCCTCTGTGGACCGGCGTGGGCGTTCACACCGTCACGAAGCCCGGTAAGGGCTACTACGCGGTGGTGGCTACCGATCTCGCGTTCAAGCCGGTGAGCAAGGTGGTGCCGGGTAAGAGCGCCACGACCGCGGGGGTCGAGGAGAAGGTCGCGCCATTCCAGCCGATTCTCCAGATCGCCGCCAAGGATCGCAAGCGTCAGAAGCCGCCGTCCGGCAAGAAGGGGCTGCCCATGACCGTCGTCTACCACGCCAGTTGCGGCAGCAAGTCGTGGCGGAACGGGAAGGGCGACGAGTATCTCTTTTTCGCGCCCAAGTGGGGGTACCGCGCGGGCCTGCCCGGGACGTTCAACGTTTATGAGAGCAGGAACTCGATCAGCCTGGAGCCCCGCGACACCATCACCCAGCCCAGCGGCAAGTGGGGCCGGGAGACGTACTGGCTCGGCTACTACTGCAAGCCCTACTGGTCGAAGGATCCCGAGCCTCGGGCGTATCTCTTCACCGAGCAGAGGCTAGAGTGGATGATGGACTGGGTCATAAAGAAGTACGGGGTCGACGGCAATCGCATCGACGCCCGCGGGCAATCCATGGGCAGTTGGGGAACCATGATCTTCGGACTTCCCCGTCCCAAGCTGTTCTCCGTGCTCTATCCGACGACCACCCCGGGGCATTTCTGGAAGCTGCCCAATCTGAACGGGTCGCCGATAGCACTGAAGTACCCCACGGTCGACAAGGTTCTCGACAGCAAGTCGGCGCGTCTTCTGGGCGGCAAGGCACCGCTGCTGCCCGACGGCAAGACCGAGTTCTTCGAACACACCAATATGATCGAGTTCGTGAAGGGGCACCCCGGGGACCTGCCCTTCGTCTGTTACGTGGGCGGCCGCAAGGGCGGCAATGCCGCAGCCGGCTACTGCAAGTGGTCCAACCAGGTGGCCGTGGCCAGGGCCATGACCGCCGGTCACCATGGTTTCGGCTTCGGCTGGGACAACGGCGGCCACGGTTCGGCCCACACCGAATTTGATCTGCTCAAGAAGTACTACCCCGCGAAGCTCTTCGCGCTGAACCGGAGTTACCCGGCTTTCGGCAACAGCTCCATCGACGACGACCCCGGCCCCAAGGGTCCGAAGAATGGCTACATGAACGTCGGCTTCGTCTGGAAGGTCGTAGTCGACGAGGCCGGCAAGTGGTCGGCCAAGATATCAAACGGCGAGGCCAAGGAGGACATGATCGCCGACGTTACCCCCCGCAGGTGCCAGAAGTTCAAGCTCAAGCCCGGCGAGAAGCTCAAGTGGACCAGCTCCGCCGGCGGGACGGGCACGGTGACCGCCGACAAGCACGGACTGGTCACCGTCGAGAAGGTGAAGATCCCGAAGGGCACGGAGATCACCCTGACCGTCACGCGCTAAGCTGGCTGGGCCGCTTTTCTGTGTCATCTTCGTGGCGGGCCGCGTGGCAGCAGTAGCACCTTGAGTCTCTCTTCGAGGTGCCTGTTGAGCCGCTGAGATCTCCTCTACTTACCTTGCTTCAGGATCTTGTCCAGCCAATCCGCCGCCTTCTTCTGCCGGTCGGGGTCGAAGCGGCGGAAGTCGCGGGGCGTCTGGAGCACCAGGTTCTTCCCGGCGCCGAGCAATCCGTAGACCTCGGCGGCTCGGCCCACTGTGGACCTCACCTCCGCGTGGTCTGTGAAAAAGTCCAGCTGCGGGTCCATGACCAGCGTCGGCCTGGGGGCCACGAGGGCCAGCAGCTCGTCGTAGTCGTAGGGCAGGCGCTTCTCGCTGCCCAGGAAGAACCCCAGGCGCGGGGCCAGGCTCCTGAAGATCGCCAGATTGCGTATGCCCACGGTCATGGCCTTGCGTTTCTCGGTCCTCAGCGGGGAGAAGCCGCAGGCTGAGACGACCGCTTTGATCCGGTCGTCGAGGGCCGCCGCGTGCAGCGCCACGTTGCCCCCCAGGCTGAACCCGGCCACGCCGATGCGCTCCCCGTCCACATAGTCCAGGGATTGTAGGACGTCCACCGCCCGCTGGGCGTCGGCGACCATCTTCCCGAGCGCCGACCACTTCGGGTGCTTGCGGTAGAAGGCCAGCCCGCCCTTCCCGGCGCGCGTGCCGCAGTCCAGCTGATCGTAGGTCAGGACCACGTAACCCCTGGAGGCGAAGTAGGCATGGGCGGACATCCCCACCCGCGAGGACCACTTGCACCAGTAGCCGGTGTTGTGCGAGTAGGGGTGCAGGTAGACTATCGCCGGGGCCTTGCCCTTCATCTTCTTGGGCAGGACGATGCAGCCGGTCACGCCGCCGCCCATCTCCACCGCCAGCCGGGTCATGTGCGCGGCGCTCTTCTTGGGCATCTCGCGGGTCTTGAACTTCGCGGGGCGCTTCTGGTCCCCGGAGGGTTTGCCCAGCACCCAGCGGAGGCGTTTCCTGATCCCCTCCGCCTGCTTCCCCCACTCGGCGGCGCTCGCGGGCTTCTTCCACCGCTGGACCGGGAAGTCCTTCATCTCCGGTTTCTTCTCTCCGGCGATCTTCTGCCAGCGCTCGAAGGTGTAGGGACGCAGCAGCTTGTAGAAGTTGCCCTTGTCCTTCATCCCCCGGAAGTGGCGGTCGCACCAGTCGAGGATGCCCAGCCAGTCCTTGGCGGTCATGTTGTGGATGCCGGGGCGGAAGCGAATCCCTATGGCCTCCGGCGCGCCCAGGAACTCGTAGACCCGCCTGGAGGCCAGGTAGTCATGCTGGGAGGAGAAGGAATCGGCGCAGTCGTCGTTGATCGCTTCATTCAGCAGCAGCTTCCGCGGGGCGATCAGGGCCTTCAGGAAGTGGCTGTCGAAGGGCAGGCGATCCTCGCGACCCGCGAAGAATCTGAGACGTGGGTGCAGCCAGTGCGGCTGCCAGCGCGTACCCGTCTCGATGTTGCCGGTGTAGGTCTCCGCGCCCTCCAGGCGGCGGAGGCCGTTACTGTTGTTGGGCACGCAAAGAGCGATGCGTTCGTCGAAGGCCGCCGCGACCAGCGAGGTGCTCCCGTTACGAGAGTGACCGGCGACGGCGATCTTGTCCTTGTCCACGAAGTCCAGTGTCTGTAGATAATCCACGGTGCGGTGCACGCCCCAGGCCCACTTGGCGAACGTTCGCCAATCATAGCCGGGATAGTGCGGGGCAAAGCCATCGGAGTCGTCCTTCCAGTCGTCCTTGTCGCAATCGTCCCGCCGGAACGTGCAGAAAATGTAGCCGCGCCCGACAGTGATCTTCTCCCGCCCCCGGGGCTTTCTGAGGTCGCCCCAGTCCAGGACGATAATCACGGGGAAGGGGCCCTTGCGACCCTTGGGAATCGCCAGGCTGACGTCCATCTTGACGGCGCGTTTGGGTCCGAACTTGAGCCGCACCTCACGGTAGTCGCACTTCCCGCCGAAGATCACCCGCGAGGTCAGCGGGGTGGCCTTGATGTTCCCCGGCGGCGGGGGCATGCGGCCGATCAGGTGGCGCCGGAGCATCTCCTTTATCTCCTTGCGCCGCCCGGCCCACTGCTCCTTCGTCGTGACCCTGGTGCCGTCGTTCATCACCAGCGGGTCGGGGGGATCGAGTCGGGAGGGCAGCTTCTCGAAGTCCGGGGGCAGCTCCCCGGACTTCTTCAGCCACTTCTGCCAGGCCCGCTCCTTCTGGGCGGGCAGCATTTCCAGGAGTTCCTTGAGGTAGGCCTTGCGCCTCTTGACGGACGCCTCGTCCGGTTCGGCGGCCCGGAGCGCCCCGCCAACCAGCAGAAGGCCGACCGCGAGGCCCGACAGCAGTTTCTTGGTCATGGCATCTCCTGGCTCAAGGTCTCTTGTCCTCTGGCACCTACCACTTGTGGGTTCGGAAGGGCGAGGCGGGCAGGCCTTCCTTGTTGATCAGGTTGGGCCGGGCCTCCTGGTGCCAGCCGAACCTCACCGCCGCCGGCGCGGGCACCTGGTCGCTCCAGACCAGGACCGTCTTCCCGTCGATCTTCGCCTGGGCCTTGGCGAACTTCTTGTCCGCTCCGGCGACCTCGAACCAGTCCGGGGACTTCCCGCCGCGCGTGGCCAAGCCGCCGCCGACGTGCCTGAAGGTGAGCCGGACCTTGCCGTCTTTCACCGACATGGACTTGTACAGCGGCCCGGAGTAAACAACTCCCTTCCGCCCGTAGTCTTTGGCCAGGGCCCAGAGCGCCAGTCGCTGGCCAATTTCCTTCTTCTGCTTGGGATGATGGTTGCCGAGCTTCTCTATGAGGTCAGTGGTGACCGCCATGCCGGTGTTGGGTATCGACAGGCTTTCCAGTTGGGCTTCCCATATTTGCGGCAGGCGGGCGTCATTCTTGCTGTAGGGCGCCAACTGGACGAAGTAGAACGGAAAGTTTCCCTGCGCCCAGACCTTGCGCCAGCCGCCTATCAACGCCCGCATCTTCAGGTCGTACTTCGCCGGACGCTTGACGTTGGCCTCCCCCTGGTACCAGAGCGCGCCGCGAATGGCGAAGGGCGCCAGCGGCCGGACCATCCCGTTCCAGAGCCCGATGGGGTAGCGCGGGCGGCGTCGCTTGGTCGCCGGATCCGGCTTCTTCTTCTGCTCCGCATTGGCCTTGTCGATCTGCTTGACAAAATCCTTGAGTTCGGGAATCGCGGCGGCCCCCTCGCGAGGGGTCCACGATTCTATCTTCGTGCCGCCCACGGAGGTGTGGATCAGCCCGACCGGGACCTTGAGCTTCTTGTGAATCTCCCGGCCGAAGTAGAACCCCACGGCCGAGAATCTCATGGCCGCGCGCCTGTCGCACACCTTCCAGGAGGCATCGACGTCGATCTCCGGTGCGCCGGAGCTCTTCCTGGGCACCTTGAAGAGCCGCACCTGCGGGTAGCCGTCCTCGGGGACGGCGGTCTTGGCGTCGTTCGAAGCGTGGACCGCCATGTTCATGTTCGACTGCCCCGAGCAGACCCAGACTTCGCCGACCAGGATGTTCTTGACCTTGATCGTGTCCTTGCCGCTCACGGTCATCTCGTGCGGACCGCCAGCCTTCAAGGCCGGCAGCCTTACCGCCCAATTGCCCTTCGCGTCGGCGGTGGCGCTCTTCTGGTGCTTGCCGAGCTTAACGGTAACCTTCTCGCCGGGCTCGGCCCAACCCCACACCGGGACGATGATTTCCCGCTGCAGCACCATATTGTCGCTGAACAGGTGCGGCAGCCGGACGGCGGCATAAACCGGCGTCGTGGTCGCCGCCAGGGCGCAGATCGCCAGAACCAGTCCTGCCGCAATCCTCAAAGCTGCACGGCGCTTCATGCTGCACCTCCTCATCACATTGTCTCTTGGTGCTTTCTCTCTTGGCTGTTGCTGGCTTCTATCCATGCCCATATATTGATAGCGCTCAGAGCTTGTTTCTGCAAGACATGAATCCACACGGAGGCCAGCCACGCTTTTGCGGAAGATGCTCTTGAAGCCGGGAGGCGTTTGCAGTATGCTTAGGGAGCGCTTGGATGAGGGTGGGGCGTTAGCTCAATTTGGTTAGAGCACCGGACTGTCGATCCGGAGGTTGAGGGTTCGAGTCCCTTACGCCTCGCCACCCGAAAACAGGCCCCAGGCTACCCAGCCTGGGGCTTTTCTATGGTTTACGATTCCTTGGGCGCGGAGTAGCTCGCGCAGAGGGATTGCGGGACTAGCCCATCACCGCTTTGAACACTCGCAGGTAGTTGCCGCCCCACACCTTGCGGATCTCCGCCTCGGAGAAACCACGACGGAGCATGGCCGCGGTGAGCTCCGGCAGGCGCTCGGCGGTCAGCACCACTTTCCCGCAGCCGTCGAAGTCCGTGCCGATGCCCACGTGCTCGACGCCCACCAGGTCGGCGACGTGGGCGATGTGGTCCACGACGCTTTCTACCGTGGCCCGGCCCGGGGTCGGGACCAGGAAGCTGTTGTAGAAGGCGATCGAGAGCAGCCCGCCGGTGGCGGCCACCGAACGGATCTGCGCGTCGGTCAGGCAGCGGGAGTGCGGACAGCAGGCGAAGGCTCCGCCGTGGGTGGAGACCACCGGCCGGGTGCTGAGCTTCACCGTCTCCTCGAAGGTCGCGTCGTTGGCGTGGGCCAGGTCGACCAGCATGCCGATGCGGTTCATCTCCCTGACCACCTCGCGCCCGAAGGGGGTCAGCCCCTTGCAGGTGCGGCGGAAAGTGTCGCGGTCCGCAAGGCTGCAGTAGCAGAACTGCGAGGGTGAGCGCTGCAGGGCGAACCCCGACCCGCCCTCGCCGTGGGTCAGGGTGCTGGCCCGCACGCCCAAGCGGTAGCCGACGCGCAGGACGTCGATGTTGTTCTGGAGCGCCAGGCCGCTCTCCCAGCTGAGCATCAGCCCCAGCCGGCCGGAGCGCTTGGCCCGGCGGATGTCCGCCGCGCCGGTGACCAGCATCAGCGAACGGGGATTCCGCGCGATCTCGCGGTGGGCCAGCTCGATCAGCGCCAGGGAGCGGGGCAGCTGGCCCCCGCCGACCATGAACAGCGACGCGGTCATCCCGCCTTTAAGCAGTCGCGTCCCGTCGGTGTGATAGCGCCGGTTGACCTTCAAGAAGTCGTAGGGCTTGTCCCGCGCGTATTTCAGGATGAGGTGATCGTTGTGCCCGTCGATGGCGATGCACCGCTTGTGCACGGCCCGCGCGCGTGCGCCGACAGATCGCTTCCCCGACATCTGGAATCCTCCAACCCCGCTGCTCCGACCTCGATGAGCGGGATTCTAGCGGGTCTGGGGCGTACTCTCCACAAACAAAACCGCCGTGAATTCACGGCAAGGGCAGCGCTGCTTTCGGACTCCGCGTGCGCTCCGTCCGACAACCGCGCAGGTAGGGGGTAACTAATGAAGTGCCTTGCGTCGCAGAGCCACCATGAAGAGGTCGCCTTTATCCACACGAATCGGGATCTATATTAGTGCGAACGGGAAACAGACCTCGGAGGACAAGGCGCCTGCTAGGCGGAGTGGCTATATCTAAGACCCTTACGTCCAGATGGTTGCGATGACCGCATTGTGGGGCGTGCTTCCTGACGGCAAAATATCTTGACAAAGACTGTTACGCAAGGTAACCTATAGTGAGGGGGGGCATTGAGGCGGGAGGGCGTTTGACAGTGGACGACCATGCCTATCACGAGCTGCAGGTGCTCAACCACGTGGAGAATTCGCCGATCCTCACCAACCGCATGCTGTCGAGCAAGTTGGGGGTGAGTGTGAAGCTGACCCATTACCTCCTGAAGAAGATGGTCAAGAGGGGCCTGCTGCACATGAAACGTCGCGACGGGCGCAGTTGGTACTATTTCCTGACGCCCCGGGGAGTGGGCGAGAAGCTCCGCCTGACTTACGATTTCCTTGATTTCTCCAAGCAGTTCTACCATGAGGCTCGCAAGCGCTCCTCGGAGGTATGTCTGCGCTTGGCGCGTGAGGGGGTCAAGCGCGTGGCTTTCCTGGGCGCCGGGGAGCTCGCCGAGATATCGTTCCTGGGGCTCGCGGAGCAGAAACTCACGCTGACCGACATCTTTGACGATGCGCTCGCGGGCGAACTGTTCCTGGGTCGGGCCGCCAGACCGGTGGTGGACCTCCCCAAGAGCAAGGCGGAGCGCGTGCTGATAACTCTGTACGACCCCGCGCAGCCGATGAGAGCCCATTACCTGCCTGAAGGCGTGGCCGACGACGGCCGGCTGGTGTGGGTCTTCGGCCACGGGGAGATGGTCGACGAGATCGTGGAGGGACTGCCCAAAGTCGGCGGCGGGCCGGGCGGGGGAGGGCGGTGACTTGATCCTCTCCGAGCTGGGCAACGTGTACCGCTATCGGGAGCTTATCGGCCAGCTGACCCTGCGCAACATGAAGGCCGGCCGCAAGCAGTCCATGCTGGGCCTCTCGTGGATCGTGCTCCAGCCGCTGGCGCAGACGGCCATCTTCACGGTTGTGTTTTCCTGGTTTCTGGGGCATAAGCCGAGTGGGCATCCGTATCCGCTTTTCTTGTTTTCGGGGATAGTTACCTGGGGATTCCTGGCCAACTCCCTGACCGTCGCATCGACCAGCGTTCTGAACAATGCGAACCTCATTGCCAAGACCTGGTTCCCCAGAGAGGTGCTGGTATACGCGGCGGGGCTGTCCAACGTGGTCAATCTGCTGGTAAACGGATTGGTGCTCGCAATCATGATGGGCGTCTACTCGGCCCTGGGCGAGTCCATCACGTTGAGCAGCCATCTATTCTGGGTTCTGCCCGCAGTCGCGGTGACCGGGATGCTGGCTCTGGGCATCGGGATGATTACTGCGACAATGACGGTGTTGTGGCGGGACGTAAGCTACGTCGTGCCGCTGGTGCTGCAGGTATGGTTCTTTGCCACGCCGATCGTGTACCCGCTTGAGCTCGTCTCAGAACGCCTGCCCGGATGGGCGCACAATCTGTACCTGCTCAATCCCATGGTCGGTGTGGTCAGCTGCGTGCGCGGCGTGCTGCTGGAGGGCAGGCCTCCGGATGTGGGGCTTCTTTGCGTGGGAGGAGTGGTCAGTCTGGTGCTGTTTCTGGGTGGTTTCTGGTTCTTCAAACGCTGTGAAGGGCATTTCGCGGACCTGATATGAGCGGCGAAGATGACCCCATGATCGAATTCGACCGCGTCTCCAAGCGGTTTCACCGCAAGACTACTGTGCGCGCGGTGCTCACCGAAATATTGGGATTCACCCCGGGCGCTGACGCCTTCTGGGCGCTGCGCGACGTGAGTTTCGCGGTCAAGCGCGGAGAATGCCTGGGAATCATCGGGCCGAACGGGGCCGGCAAGACTACGGTACTCAAGCTGCTCGCTGGCGTGACCGGCGCCTCCTCCGGAACGGTGCGGACCAAGGGCCGACTGGGCACGCTGATCGACGTGCGCGCAGGCTTTCATCCCGAACTTACCGGGCGCGAAAACGTGTACCTCGCAGGGGCCATCTACGGGATGGGCCGGCGGGAGATCGCGGCCAAGTTCGAGCGCATAGTCGAGTTCTCCGAGTTGGGTGAGGCCATCGACATGCCGGTGAAGAAGTACTCCGCCGGCATGTTCGTGCGCCTGGGTTTCAGCGTGGCCGTACACGTGGAGCCTGATATTCTCCTGGTGGACGAGGTGCTGGCGGTGGGGGATCAGGGCTTCCGGGCCAAGTGCTACAACCGAGTCGCGGAGCTGTTGCCCAATATGGCAGTGGTGATCGTGTCGCATTCCATGGCCGCAGTGGGCAGGGTCTGTGATCGGGTGATTACCCTCGACGGCGGGAGGACCATCTATGACGGAGACCCGGTTGGCGGGATTGGCGCCTACGAGACATTGTTCCCCGTGCCCGAACCGCGAATCGTGGGTACCGGTGAAGCAAGGATTGAGGATCTGTCGATTAGCAGCCAAGGCATTCCGCCGGAAGAGGGAATTCCCTACGGTGCACCAGCGCGAATGGACTTGACAGTGTCTGTCGAGCCCGCCTACGACAGATTCATTGTCAGCTTGAGCTTCCTTGATGGCAGCCGGGTAGTTGCCCGCTGCCACTCGGGATCAAGCGGAGTCGAGCTCGTCAATGACGGACGGCCGAAGCGCATCTCGGTGAATATCCCCGGCATGTTGCTCAGCCCGGGCAGATACTCCCTGAGCGCCATCGTGTTCGACGAGACCAACACCCGCCACCTCGCGTGGTTGCGTTTCGGCAGGAGCTTCGAAGTGACCGGCAACTTCCACAGCCCGGCCCCGATTCACTGGAAGGCGGACTGGGAGGTGGAAGAGGCGTGAAGGCCGTTGGACGCGTTTCTTCCCGTTCTTCTCAGGGGGGCATTCCCCCCCCCTGGCGCAAGCGAGAGCACCGTCCTCGAGGTCCTGAATGACCCGGCTTTCTGGCACGCGACTGCCCAACTTCCTCATCGTTGGTGCACCGAAGTGCGGGACGACGTCGCTCTATGTCCACCTTGCCAGTCACCCCGAGGTATTCATGTCCGCGCGGAAGGAGCCGTACTTCCTGGTCCAACCCATGTCCCTGCTCGGGTGCGGTCCCGATGACCTGGGCACACAGATGGTGGGTGACTTCGAAGCCTACGCAAAGCTCTTCCAGGAGGCCGTTGAGCCCTGCTATCGTGCAGTCGGTGAGGCGTCCGCGGGCTACCTGTATTTCCACCATGCCGTACTTCCAAACATCAAGCGGGTACTGGGGGATCCGAAGATCATCATTGTCCTGCGCGATCCCATCGAGCGAGCCCTTTCCAGTCACCTGCACCACGTCAGGAAGGGCATTGAGCCGCTGTCGTTTGAAATGGCCCTTGCGGAAGAGCCGCGCCGAGCGGAGCAGAACTGGTGGTTCGGGTTCCAGTTGAGAGGGGTCAGCCGCTACTTCGGAGCGGTCAGGGCATACAGAGAAGCCTTCGCTCATGTCCGCGTATGCCTCTTCGATGACCTTCAGGCCGATGCTGAAGCGCTGGTTGCCGACCTGTATAGCTTTCTCGGCGTCGATCCTTCGTGGTCGCCAGACACCAGCGTGAAGCATAACGTGTCGCTGGTGCCGCGCAGCGCCTTTCTCGGGAATCTCCTAGCAGGCAAGGGACGCAGCGGCAAGTGGCTGGGGGGCGCAACCCGGATGCTGCGGATGGAAGGACTTGCCCGCAGGGCCAGGGACGTGCTGTCCTCGTGGAACCAGCATCGTCCCTCCGTCAGGCCAGAGACGCGCCGAATGCTGCAAGATGACTTCAGGGAAGACGTGGAGAGGCTCGCAGAGCTTGTGGGACGGGACTTGAGCGGATGGCTGCGGTAATGGCGTCCGTTCTCCGGCAGGTTGTTAACGAGGGGCTTTGTGTTGGCTGCGGGCTGTGTGCTTCTCAGTGTCCCGCCGGGGCGATCTCGATGCGGTGGAGCCGCGACGGCACCTGGCGGCCGGTTGTTCTGAAGGACGACTGCCGCGATTGCGATCGGTGTGGGGCCGTTTGCCCGGTGACGCCTGCCGCTGTTCTGGATACCGCCTCCCGCGCCGCGCGGGAGGGCGTGACTTTTGGCGTGGGCGGCGAAGCCCAGTGTTTCATTTCGCACGAACTCGACGAGGACCGGCGTCGACGAAGCGCTGCGGGAGGAGCGTTGACGGCCCTGCTGAGTCACCTGTTGGCCAGCGGACGGGTGGACGGTGTCGTGGCGGCCTCGGCGGTGGACGCGCCGCTGGGCGCTCCGCACTCCGCTGTTCGGATCTTGCGTTCGCCCCGGGACGTCGAGGCGGCTCGAAGCTCGCAGTATCACCCCCTGTGCTACGCGGATGCGCTTCGCGAAGTGGCGCGCGAAGGAGGGCGTTACGCGATCACCGCGGTCCCGTGTGTGCTGCGCGGCCTGATGCGTCTGCCAGAGGATGTGCGGCAGCACATAAGCTTCAGCGTTTGCATAGCCTGCGGGCACAACGTCTCTGGGCTCTTCGTCGACGCTTTGGCGCGCTCTCATGGGGTTCCCGCCGGCGTGGATTACCGTGCCGATCTGCGCGACAAGTTCGGTCCGATGAAGGACGCGAACCGTTACTATAACTGCTTCCGGTTTTCGGGGCGTGAGGTCCGCACCAGCCGATTCGCGACACCATACACTTTCGCGTGGCGGAGGTATTTCTTCGCTCAGAAGAGCTGCTTCTTTTGTCCGGACTTCCTTGGCGACGGCGCGGACATTTCCGCCAAGGACGCTTGGGGACGGTTGAGCAGCGATCCCTTGGGCATTTCCCTGCTGGTTGTGCGAAATGCAGAGATCGTGGAAGCCCTCGATGAATTGCGTCGGGACGGCACGATACTCCTGGAGCCCTGCGGGTCGGAGGAAGTCGTGAACTCACAGGCCGCCACGATGCAGTTCAAGCATGTGGATGTCTTTGGTCGATTGCCCAAGAGTTGGAGGAAGCGGGGAGAGGATGCAGGCGGCGGGTGTGATCGGACTCGCACCCGTTGGGCATTCCTGCGGTTGCGCTGCTGGTGGCGCCTTTCCCTCATCACCCACCGGTTCACGGGGGCCCTTGGAGTGCAGCTGCTCTACCGCGCGATAGGATGCGGCCTGCGAATGCGGTCGCTCGCCGGTTGGGTTCGCGGGCACCTGAGGAGATTGGTCGGACTCGTCGCGGGCCTGAGGCGAAGAAAGCGTAATGATGTCTGAACTCAGTCAAGTGCGGCTCTGCATCACCGGAAGCTTTGGCTACGGGGACATTGGCGACGAGGCCATGCTCACGGAGGACCTGGATTTCGTCCTGTCGGAGTTGGGAGTACCGCGCGGCAATATTACGCTGATCGGACACGAGCCTGAGTACGTTTCGTGGTATCACGAACATCCCCGGGAGCTGTGCATGAGTTCGCAATGGTATCGAGCCGATCACGAGAGGCCGCCAGCGTCCGGCCTCATCGACGCTGTGCGCGCTCGAGCCGGAAGGTTGCGGCGTTCATTCTCGCCGGAGGTCAGGGCTGTGCGGCGGAGCGACCTCCTTCTGATAATCGGCGGAGGGACCATCAACAGTCGCGATGCAATTGGAGGCAGCATCACGCGCATGCACTCACTGGTAATGAGTTTCAAGAACAGGGGTGTGCCGGTATTCATGTGCGGACAGACCATCGGGCCTCTCGGCCTGCACCCCAGGCACAACCAGCTCGCGACCGAGATCCTCAGCGCCGTGGACTATCTTTCGGTCAGGGACACCGTCTATTCTCGGGAGTACATGGACGCGCTGGGCTGCTTTCCTCCCGTCTTTGTCGAGACCCTGGACGATGCGGCCTGCCTGGCATACGAAGAGGAGCATCTGCCGGACGAAGTCTATGAATTCCTTGCGGATGGCCTGGGTGCAGCGGTTAACGTGACCGACTACACTGCCGACACGCCGGAGAAGCTGGCCCTCGTGACGGGGGTCTGCGTTGATCTCGTCAGGGCCCGCGGTCTCAAGGTCGTGCTGGTGAGTCACGCCCGCAGTGATCGTCAGAATCTAGGACTCATTCGCGAGATGCTTCCCGAGGATGTCATGAAACGCACCCTCCTCCCTGATACGCGGCGCTGGCGTGCCGGGACACTGAAGCGAATGATCGCATCATGCAGGGTTGCGGTGGGCGGGCGTTACCACTTCGTGGTGTTCGCGGCCACTGCCAACGTGCCTTTCGTGGCCATGTCTGGAAGTCGATACTCATACATCAAGAACGACGGATTCGCCCGCCAAGTGGGGCTTAGTCATCATGTTCTATCAGAGAAGGCGAGCGCTGATCCCTCGGAAGTTAGGAAAGCCATCACGAAGGCTCTGGATTCCACGATTGACATCAAGTCCGGATTGGAGAGGCCTTCCAGATCGATGCTTGGCCTGAAAGACTGGCTTGAGAGTCGGGGGCTTCTGGGAGAAACCACATGATCATCCGCAGGATCATTCGCAGGTTGTTGCGCGGGCCGCTGGCGGACCTGATTGGCGAGAACACCGCCGAGCTGCGCGAATCCATGAATCGTCTTGCGCGAGTGGCGGGGATCAGTCGCGAGCAGGCCATGGGCCTGGCGTTCGAATTTTGCGCGAAGAGCGATGTTGATGGGGCGTACCTGGAGTTCGGTTGTGCTGAGGGGGAATCTCTGATTCGCGCGTATCGTGCGTACACCTTCTGGCTGGAGTACTGCCGCCGCCACAACCGTAGGATGTGTACCCGTAAACTCATTGCCTTTGACTCTTTCGAAGGGCTGCCCGAACCCGGTCCGCACGATTGCGCGCCTGGCTACAACGTATTCAGCGCCGGGCAGTACAGTTGCTCTCGCGAGAAGCTCAGGGGCCGGCTGGAGCGCGAGGGCGTCGACCTCGGAGATGTTGCTCTGGTGCCGGGCTTCTACCACGAGTCTCTCAATGAAGAGGCCGTCAGGGAAATTGGCGGACAGCGGGCGGCTGTAGTTCACATTGACTGCGATCTGTATGAATCCGCTCGCTTGGCACTGGACTTCGTCACGCCCTTCCTGCAGGACGGCACCGTTCTGCTCCTGGATGATTTCCTTCAGGACGGCACCGTTCTGCTCCTGGATGATTTCCTTTGCCACCGGGCAAATCCCCGATCCGGCGTGCGACGCGCTTTCCGGGAGTGGAAGGGGGCGAATGCTGCGAGTATCGAACTCACGATGTACTTTCGATACAGCTGGGCCGGCAGCGCCTTCATAGTCAATACGGCAGACAGACCCACACCCGTGGAGGGCGCGGCGTGAGGGTTCTGATCGTGGTGAGCACTCCGGCCCTCAGCGGGCGGTTGCTTCAGCTCATAGAAGATATGGGTGTCGATAACGAGTATGCAGTGGTAGCCAATATCCCGGCGGTTCACTGTCAGTTTCGGCACCGAGGGATCAAGACCTACGGGCTTACCCCACTGTTGGAGGCGGGAATGGCGGTGATCCGCGCTCGCTGCGAGGGCCTTTCCCGCGAGCAAATCTCGCAAATGGTCGTGGCTGGTGTGCCGGTGATGGAAGGCATGGACTACGAGCAGCGCCGCAGTGATATGCAAGGGGTCCCGAGGACAAGAGAGCAGCTGCTGACAATGGGTGTGGGCGTTGCGATGGCTTCGCAGGCAATTCTGGCGGATGCCAGGCCGGACGTCGTGCTGGTATGGAACGGAGGTGGGCCGCCACTTTCACGTTTTATGTCCGCGCTCTCCGAAAAGGCCGGCGCCAGCGTGTTCTACCTGGAGCGTGGGCTGCTGCCAGACAGCCTGGTGGTGGACCCGGAGGGCGTTAACGCCCGGAGCTACCTGTGCGGTCCGAACCGGCCCGCACTGGGGCTAATCGCCGACGCGGGCGAAGCCGCGGCCGTGCGACAGTACATGGCATCCCTGGCCGCCGGGCGACGCAACGTGGTGGCCCAGCCGGCAGCCAAGAGGGCCGGGGAATTGCGCCAGCAGCTTCGCCTGCCCGCAAGTGGGCGTGTGCTGATGGTCCCCGCCCAGATCGACTGGGATACGAACATACTCTACAACTCGCCCTTCTTCGCCGGAAATGCAGACCTGCTTCGCGCGCTGGTCGAGGTAGTGCCTGACGACGTGAGCATCGTATTCAAGCCGCATCCCGAGGATCCGACTTCGGTTGACTGCGGCGGCCTGCTGGGCGACCGCGGCACGGTGGCTCATGGTGTTGACCTTCACTCGCTCGCGGAGTTGTCCGATGTCGTGGTAGTGCGGAACTCCACCGTGGGGCTCGAAGCCGTGGCGCACCGCAAGCCGGTAGTGGTTGCGGCCAGGGCGATCTACTCGGGGCGCGGCTTCACCTATGACCTGAACGATGCCGCGGACCTGGGTCGGGTTGTCGGCACCGCGCTGGAAGAGGGCTTCAGTGCGCCGATGGGCGCCGCGGCCGAGAGCTTCTATCACCACCTGATGAAGGACTACCTGTACTTCCTGAAGGACAGCCGGCCGCTGCCGACCAGCAACCGCGCGGTTCTGGAGCGGTTGAGGGCAGCGGCGCCGGTTGACCAACCGCAGCACGGCGCAGGCGGGCCCTTGGCGCCCAAGTTGCGCGAGGCCGAGGCGTTGACGGCGGCTTCCTGCCGCAGGATGGAAGCAGTTGGTGCGAAGTTGAGAGATGTTAGGCTGGGGACTGGCGGCGGGATCCTCGTCGTCAAGGCCTGCGATCGCAATCGATTTGCCTCTGCAGTCAGGGCGATTGCCGGGTCCACAGTTGAGCGAGGCTGTGACGTGATAGCCTGGCAATACGACGAGGTCGAGGGGCTGACAAGGCTGCGCGGTATCCGTCGCGTTTACCGTTCCGTTACCGGGGTCTGCCTGGCGCTGGCCAGAGCCGGCCTCGGCGGCTACCGACTGGTATGCATCATCTGCAACGAGACTAGACGGCTTTCGACCAAGGCGGATTGGCTGTGCAGGATCCTCGGGCGGGATCGGACGGTCGTGGCTGATGCCCACACGGTTGTTGGCGCCCTGGGCAAGATTAGTTGGTGAAAGTGGAGACGCGTTTTCGGTGCGGAACTCCGCATGTCAGGGGGGGGGGAGGGGGGGGGGGGATAGTGGCTTGGTGGTCGGTACGCCCAAAGGGAGCTGATTGAATGTCGCCCGCGCTCGGTGGAGGACAAAGAGGGTCGTCGGCCGACGTGCTGCGCGACCAGAAACTGGTCCTGGTGACGCATGTTCAGTTCTGGGACGTGCAAAGTGGCAAAGAATCGCGACTGTCGGAATTGATAGCTGCGCTGCGGGAGCGCGGCGTCCAACTGCATCTGGTGCATACCGAGCACCTGTCGAAAGAGGAAAGAAGCGCCGTGCGGGCCGCGGGGTTTCAGTCAATCGTTTCTGTGGCACCTTGGAAGAGAGGGTTCTATCGCCGCCTCCGGGAGCGCCTGTCGAAGCGGACCGCCGCGTTCTTGAAGGGGATACGCGGCGTTTACAGATGGCTTGCGGGCGTAAAGGCGCTGCCCCCTGTCCGTCTCGATGACTGGCGCAGCCCCGCCATGCTGGAGGCGGTGGCGGCCGTCTATCGCCGGGTGAAGCCTGACGTCCTGCTGGTCGAGTACGTGATCCTGGCCTACGTCCGCGAAGCGGTTGGCCCGGAAGTGGTCACGGTCATAGACACCCACGACGTCATGCACCTTCGCCAGGAGTCCTATCAGGAGCGGGGCTTGCCGCACTGGCTCAACCTCACGCGCGAAGAAGAGGCTGATGCGCTCAGCCGGTTCGACGTGGTCGTGGCCATACAGAAGCAGGAGGCGGAACTCTTCCGGGAGATGCTTCCTGGGACCGCGGTGGTGACCTGCCCGCCATCGCTCGGAGGTGTTCCGCGGGGATCCGGTCAAGAAACGCCGGTGGGCGGGCCCCCGACCTTGCTGGTGGTGGGTTCCAGGATGGAGGCCAATCGACGGGGGCTGGAGGGCTTTCTGGGCGAGGCCTGGCCGGCGGTGCGCGTGTGCTTTCCCGATGCTCGGTTCCGGGTGTGCGGCAAGCTCGCCTCTTACTTTCCGGACGGCAGTTATCCGGGAGTGGAGTTAGTGGGGTTCGTGCCGGACCTCGCCGAGGAATATCGCGCCTGCGACCTGGTGATAAGCCCGGTCACCTTCGGCGGCGGCATCAAGGTCAAGTGTTTGGAGGCCCTGGCCCACGGGAAGCCCTGCGTGATCAGCCGGCACAGCACGGCGGGATTCCAGGGGGGCGAGGGCACGGCTTTCCTGGTTGCCGATGACTGGCGGGAGTTCGCCGAGAAGACCATTCATCTGCTGCGCGACCCGGAACTGCGGTCAACAGTGTCGGCGCGAGCGCTGGACTTCGTGAAGGACAATTTCTCCAGAGAGCGATGTCTCGATGCTATGGTACAGGCCATAGATGAGGTCAGGAGTCGGAAACAGGCCGGAGAGGTCGGGACGGCGTAATGAGAATACTGCTGACCGCCCGAGGCCCGAAGCTGGCCCGGCACATAATCCAATTGGCACGCGACATCGGCCGCGGGCATGACGTGGCCGTCGTGGCCTACAATCCCTACATGCTCCAGATGCTCAGAGAGGCGGGGATACTCTCCTACAGCCCGCGGGCGCTGGCACTGAGCAGTCGCCGGGCGACGCAGGCCATCGAACGCCAACTGGCCCGGGAGCATCCCGAGAAGGCCGTTTACCTGGGCCTGCCCCTCTGGGAGTTGGTTCACGCCGAGCGCGTCCGGAGCCGCGTCGAGGGCCGCTCCGGAACCTCCGGGCCTTTCATCAGGCGGGCGCTTGAGGCCGTCCTGGGGGCGCAGGCCATCCTGGACGACTTCCAGCCGGACATAGTTGCGGTCTGGAACGGCAACATAGTCGAAGCCCGCGCCTTTCGGGAGTTGGCCCTCCGCGCCGGTGCGGGGGTGCAGTTCCTGGAGCGGGGCCTTCTGCCGGGGTCGCTGGTCGTTGACCCCCGGGGCGTCAACGCCGAGAGCTTTCTGTGTTCGGGGAACGCCTGGGACGAACTGGCGTCGGCCTCCTGGGAAGAGACGGTGCTGCAGAGAGCCGGCGCCTACGTCGAGCAGAGGATGCGGACGGGGCAGAGCGTCGTCGCTCAGCCCGACATGATGCCTCCCGACGAGCTTCGGACACGCCTGGAAATCCCGGAGGACTCCACGATCATACTGGTCCCGGCGCAGATCGACTGGGACACCAACATAGTCTACAACTCTCCGGAGTTCCCGACCAACGCGGACGTGCTTCGCGAAGTGCTGGCCGTCGCGAACCAGCGGACAGGAACGTTCGTCGTCTTCAAGCGGCACCCTGAGGAGCCCGCCAACCGCGATTACCGGGGAGTCCTGGGGGAGAAGGGCAGGGCGGCAGAGGGCATCAACCTGCACTCCCTGATCGGCGCGTCCGCGGCGGTGGTGGTCAGGAACTCGACTGTCGGATTGGAGGCCGTCGCCCACGGCAAGCCGGTGGTAGTGCTGGGGCGGGCGTTGTGGTCGCACAAGGGTTTCACCTACGACTCTTCCGGCCGGGAACAGGCGAGGGAAGCGGTGCGGACGGCCCTGACCGGCGGCTTTACCGAGGAGATGCGCGCACGCGCGGCGAAGTTCTTCGCTTACCTCCTGCACGACTATCTGTATTTCCTCGAAGGGCAGGGGGCGTTCCCGGAAGGCAACCGACGGGTTCTGAAGCGGATGCTCGGGGGGGCTTCCGCCGAGAGCCCACGCTACGGCCGGGACGCGGTCCTGCGCCAGTACCTTCCATCTGCCCGGGCGCAGGTTGAGCGTTTGTGCGCGGAAGTCGGCCGTCAGAGGGAGATGCTTCTGGCCCTCAGGGCCTCTCCTGCGAACCGCGCGTTGGTGGTCCGCGCGTGCGATCCCGACGTCTTCGAAGCCGCCGGGCGTGCTCTCGTGAAATCGGGTATAGCGCGGAGCTTCACCATCCTGGCCAGCGATTCCCGGGCGCCGGAACCTGTCGTAACGTCGGTTCTGGGCGGGTTGCGCGAGTTCCTGCTGGCGCGCTTGGGCTGCTACGGGGTGGTGGTGATCGTCTGCAATCACTCTGACAAGCTCTCGACCAAGGCCCTCTGGATGGTGCGGGCGTTGAAGGGCGCCAGAGTGCTGGTTCTGGAGGCGGGACTGGCCGCCAGCATGCTGCCCAACGGCGGATAAGGGACTGGCTGGCTCTTGCGCTGGACGTGCCCGGTCGCATTGGTCTGACCCCAATCGTTGTACCACCCATTAAGACGGACTTAGGCAGACAGAAGCGCCTCAGGCGCCGGCGGGGCCGACGCGCTCGGCGGCGTGGTCTGCGGCGAGGTCTGCGGCGAGGGCGATCTCATCAAGCGGATATACCACTTCCGGGAGATCAACGGGGCCAGCCTGCATCCCATGGCCGCCTACTTGCTGCTGCGCGGTCTCAAGACGCTGGCTCTGCGGGTCGGGCAGCAGAGCGCCGGCGCGCAGCGCATCGCCGAGTTTCTGGGGTCCCGCCCGGAAGTGGAGGCGGTCTTCTACCCGGGGTTGCCCTCGCACCGGCATCACCAGGTGGCCGCCCGGCAGATGTGCGGCTTTGGGAGCATGCTCAGCTTCTCGTTGAAGGGGGGCTTTGAGGCCGTCAAGGAGTTCCTGCCGCGCCTCAGGCTCGCGCACCTGGCGGCCAACCTCGGCGCGGTGGAGACGCTGGCCGGCCCGCCGGCGGCCACCAGCCACGTGGAGTGCACCGCCCGGGAGCGCGCCGCGCTGGGCATCCCCGAGGGACTGGTCCGCTACTCGGTGGGCATCGAGGATCCCGAGGACCTGCTGGCCGACCTGGAGCAGGCGTTGGGAGACTGAGGCCGACCGGGCCGCAGGATAATATTGACTACCGCACTACAAGACCCGTTGGGGGTCGCCGAGCCTCTTCTAGAAAGCGATGAACACGCTCAGGCCCACGCTGGCGGCCCAGGCGGACTGGTCCTGGTCCCCGTCGTAGCCCGCCCAGCCGTGCAGGTCACCGAAGGCCTCCACCCCCGCGTACCGCGAGAACTGGTAGCCTACGCCCATGCGGGTGACGGCGCCCAGGCCAAAGGTGTCCCGCTCCTCGCCCTCGTAGTCCATGAACAGCAGGCTCCAGCCCAGCCCGTAGCGGAAGTAGACCGGCGGGCCGTCAATCCCCAGTCGCTGGGAGACCATCGCGTCCAGCCAGTAGCAGCGCAGGTCCCGGTCGCCGCTGCGCGTGTTGAGCGGCAGGTAACTGAAGGCCGCGAGTACGTCCCCGGTGCCCCCCTCGGAGGCGTACCGCGAGAAGGCCAACTCCCTGCCCATGTCGCCGTCCATCTCGATCTTGCTGTGCATATTCGTCCGCTCGATGTGAATAAGGGGCCGCACGGACGCCAGCACCGAGGACTGCTGGCTGTACGGCGGCCCCATCTCCCTGCAGCCCGCCGCGCCCAGCGCCAGGGCCGCGGCCCCCAGAAGCAATATTGACCTCATCCGTTTCTCCCTTCTCAGTCGAGAAAGCTATTCTCGCCCTCCCGGGTCCGCGCGCAAGTCCGCTTCACGCGCTCCCGGCACGGGGTTCGAAGTCAGGTTGATCGAGTGGTACGACCGAGGCGCGCGGCCGCGGCGTTCAGCCCGATGAGCCGGCCAGCGTCCAGGGCGCGCCCGCCGAGCCCAGGTCCTTGATCCGGGCGATGAACTCCGCGTTGCTTCGCCACCAGCGCTTGGCGTGCTTGCGGGCGTAGGCGGTTATGATCGAGTTGGTGAACTCGAAGCGCAGGAACTGCCTGACCACCTGGCGCTTGCTGTAGAACTTCAGCGTGGCCTTGAGCTGCTCCACCTGCAGGTCGTAGACCGACATCCGCCCGGGGCGGTAGACCACGTGATTGCCGTCGTACAGCCGCCAGTCGTCGAGGATGATGCGCCCCTCGCGGACCAGGTCCTGGTAGTGGCGGGTGCCCGGCAGGGGGGTGAGGATCAGGAACTGCACGGTCTGGATGCGGTTGCGCAGCGCGAAGCGCGCCGTCTCGCGGACCGTCTCGGCGGTGTCGGTGTCCGCGCCCAGCACGAACATCCCGTGGATGTTGATGCGGTTGCGGCGGAAGGCGCGGAGGCTCGTCTCCATGTCCTCCACGGTCTGGCCCTTGTTGTAGTCGGTCAGCGTCTCGGGGTTTACCGACTCCAGGCCGATGTAGACGATGTCACAGCCCGCGCGGGCCATTTTCTCGACCAGCTGCTCGTCGCGGGCGATGTCCGCGCGGACCTGCGCCGACCACCGGAAAACCGGGCCCTCCGCGATCAGGGCGTCGAGCAGTTCGTGGGTGCGCTTGGGGTTGGCGCAGAAGTGGTCGTCATAGAAGAAAACGTGCCGGCCGGCCAAGTCGTGGCGGCGCAGCTCGGATATCACCCGGTCCACGCTCTTGAAGCGGTAGCAGCGCCCGAACATGGGGGTCACCGAGCAGAAGGAGCAGTCGTAGGGGCAGCCCCGGCTGGTCATCACCGGGATGATCTTGCGCTTGAAGTGCCCGTGAAAGCGGGCCTTCATCAGATCGAAGTCCGGCGCGGGCAGCGCGTCGAGGTCCCGCACGAACTCCGGCCGGTCGTTGTGATGCACCTCCCCGTCCGCGTCGCGCCAGGAGAGCCCCTTGACCGCCGCGGGGTCGCAGCGCCCGTCGATGGCCTCGACCGCCCGGAGGATCCACTCGTCGGCCTCCCCGCGGAAGGCCCAGTCGCAGTGTTCCATGGCCTCGTCGGGCAGGAAGGTCACATGGGGACCGCCCATGAAGACCCGCACCCCGCGGCGGCGCAGGTCGTCGGCCAGCCGGTAGGCGCGCGGCGCGGTGGAGGTCACCGTGGAGATGCACACCAGGTCGGCGCTGGCGACCTCGCCCATGCCCAGTGGCCAGATGTCCTCGTGATAGCAGGCCGTCTCGTAGCCGGCGTCCCGAAGGATGGTGGCCAACAGCACGCAGCCCAGGCGCGGCAGTCGGAAATGGCTGAAGATGTGGAAGCCCGGCGAACCGGGCTCCACGAAGTGGATGCGCTTGATCCGGTCCGCGGCCCCGGTGTCCTTGACCATGCTGCTTCTCCGTTGACGGCGCTGCGGTATTCGTTACCGGGCGCGAAACGCCGGAATTGTATCATCCGGGTGAGGCGAAAGCCACCGCCTAATCCCTTTTTGCCGTATCCATCCGGATTCCCGGCCTGTAGGGCCGGTGGGCGGGGATTCGCCGCCGCCGGCTCCAGCGCATCAGAACACGAGACTGTCCTTGAACAGAGAGCTCGGATGGAGACAATGGTCGCCCGTGAGGGTCGTACGCGCGGCCCGGAGGAGTCATCTGGGAAATGTCGAGTTGAGGTCCAGCAGGCCGCGGTGAATCTTCCCCCGATCATACAGGGTGGCATGGGTGCCGGCGTCTCCACCTGGAGGCTCGCGCGGGCCGCAGCCAGGCAGGGCCTGCTGGGCACCGTGTCCGGCACCGGCCTGGATTCAATCCTGGCCCGCCGCCTGCAGCTCGGCGACCCTCAGGGCGATGTGCGCCGCGCGCTGGAGGCTTTCCCCTGCCAGGAAACCGCCGCGCGCGTCGTCGACGAGTTTTTCATCGAGGGCGGCAAAGCCCCGGACTGCGCCTTCAAGCCCGCGCGCGTCCTCAGCGGACAGCGTACCGGTGATCGCGACGACCTCCTGGTGCTCTCCAACTTCGTGGAGGTCTACCTCGCCAAGGAAGGCCACGACGGCCTGATCGGCATCAACCACCTCCACAAGATACAGACGCCCATGCTCCCGTCGCTCTACGGCGCCATGCTCGCAGACGTGGACGTGGTGGCCGTGGGCGCGGGCATTCCCAGGGAGATCCCCAGCATCCTCGACAAGCTGGTCCGGCACGAACCCGTGGATTTCGACATCCAGGTGCTCGGCGAGACCTCGGCCGGCCCCCACAAGCTGCACTTCACACCCAACGAGATACTCAAGGACCCCGCTGGCGATCTCAGGCGCCCGATGTTCTTCCCTATTGTCGCCTCGGTTACGTTGGCCAACATGCTCGTCAAGAAAACCACCTCGACGATCGAAGGCCTGGTTATAGAGGGGCCTACCGCCGGGGGACACAACGCGACGCCCCGCGGCCGGATGCAGCTCACCGACGCCGGCGAGCCCATCTACGGCAGCCGCGACGAAGTGGACATCGAAGCCATCCGCAAGCTGGGCCTTCCCTTCTGGGTCGCCGGTTCCTGCGGCAGCCCCGAGGAGCTGGCCCGGGCCAGGACGGCCGGCGCGGTGGGCATCCAGGTCGGCTCTCTCTTCGCCCTCTGCGAGGAGTCCGGCCTGACCACCGAGATCAAGCACCAGGCCATGGAGATGTGCTGCGGCGAGGGACTGCGCGTCTTTACCGACCCGGTGGCCTCGCCCACCGGCTTCCCGTTCAAGGTGCTCTGCCTTCCGGGCACCAACTCGGAGCGCGAAACATACGAAAAACGCGGCCGCGCGTGCGACCTCGGTTACCTGCGCAAGGCCTACGAACGCCCGGACGGTACGCTAGGCTGGCGCTGCCCCGCCGAGAACCCCAAGGCGTACGTCCTCAAGGGCGGCAAAGCTGATGACACCGTCGGGCGCAAATGCCTGTGCAACAGCTTGCTCGCCAACATCGGCCTGGCGCAGGTGCGCGGCAACGGCCGCGTGGAACTGCCGCTGGTAACCTGCGGCGACGACACCTTGAGGATACGCGGAATCCCCAGGGACGGCCGCAAGCTCTACACCGTCGCCGACGTGGCCAAGTACCTCCTGTCCTGAGCCCGGTTCCCGGAACTCAGACAGCTTGCGGGTGAGCGCCTGGATTCGCGAGTTCATGGCCGCATACTTCCAAGCATGGAACGTGACGCATGCCGGGGAGGCAGTCAAGCGATTTGCACCGCGCAGGCGGCCGGAACTCTAATCCCAAGTGGCCCAATCAAGCCCGATAAGGCAGGCCGCTTCCTTCAGGGCGTCGGGGGCCGCGTCAGGGGCCTGCTGGACTCCAGCGGCGGCCGCCGCTACCCGCCTTCGCCGGCGGCCTTCAGGCCCTTGCGGATCTGCTTGGGGATCTCGTCGGTTTTCAGATAGTCCAGCATGGTGCGAAAGCGGTCGTCCATGGCCATCTTGAAGTCGTCGCTGCCCACGATCTTCTGGAGCAATTCATCGGCCATGGTCTCGGGCACCACGGCGGCCACCGTGTCGGGGTCGGTGGGCGTGGTCTCGTCCTCGGCGCGCAGCATGCGCGTGTGGGTGACCTCCCGGCGGCCGGCGAGCTGCTCCACCGAGGCCTTGAGCTGCTCCTGCAGCTCGCCGCCGCGGATCATTTCCAGGACCACGTCCTGCACCTGCACCTCGATGCGCGCGGCGAGCTCATCGCGGTCGAAGCCGCCGGTCTCCTCGCGGATGAGCCCGCGCAGGGCGGCATCGGCCCGACCCGCCTGCTGGTCGGCCTCGATCCCCTCCAGGCGCTCCAGCGCGCTGTTCAGCGCGGCCTCCGCGCCAGCCTTGACCTCGTCG
>CBDUSI010000012.1:0-55155 GCA_965370045.1 uncultured bacterium
GTGCTGGCATACTTCCTTTATCGGCAATTCGTTACACATACTTAAATTGCTCTAAACAGCCGGCCCCCCGACGAGGTCAACGCATAATCATAAGGGGGAGGCGTTTCTATCCGGCGGGAGGAGAGGGGTTAGGGGGGGGCTTCAGCGTGGCGGCGGGGCGCCAGCGCGGATCTTCTTCAGGGCCGCTATTGCCTCCTGGCGGACGAGCGGGTGTTCGGCGCGGGTTAGCCTCTCGATGTGTTCCTCGCCCCAGGGGCCGCAGAGGCTGAAGGCCCGCACGGCCCTGAGCTTATCCTCGGCCGCGTCCCCCACCATGGGGAGTTCAATGTACGCGACGATTCGCTCAGCGGCCTTCTCCTGCCCACCGAGCCGCTCGATGGCCGCGACTCCCTCCCATTCCTCGTCGCCCAGCCCGAAGTCCTTGAGAGCATGGTGCACCTGCATGAGCGGCAGTATTCCCAACCAGCCGATGAGAAGCATGGACAGGAGCAGTCCGAGCGCCACGCCCCAATAGACGTAGATGCGCCGGGAACGTTTCTTCTCTTCCGGCCTCTCCTCGTTCATATCCGATTCCGCCGTTCCTACTTCTGGTCCTCTCCGGGCCGGACGCGCAGTGACTCGCGGATCTTCTTGAGGCAGGCGTGCATGCGGCTCTTCACCGTGCCCTCCGGGACCTTGAGCACCTCGGCGATTTCCTTGTAGCGCAGCCCCTCCACCTGGCTGAGGATGAAGACCACCTTGTGGTCGGTGGGCAGCGAGTCGATGGCCAGCACCAGGCCCTTGACGAACTCCTCCTTGCGGGCGGCCTCCTCGGGCTGCTCGGCGAGCACCACCAGCACGTCGCGCAGCGAGGCGCCGGTGTCGGTCTCGGCGTCCAGCGAGCGCTCCAGCCGGCGGCTCTTGGTGCGGCGGTGCTGGTCGATCCAGCAGCTGCGCGCCACCCGGTAGAAGTAGCTGCGGAACTTGGCGATGGGCGTGTACCTCGGCGCGTTGGTGTAGAGCCGCACGAAGACCTCCTGGGCGAGATCCTCGGCGAGGTGCCGGTCCCAGACCAGCGGGAAGAAGAAGTTGATCAGCTCCAGATTGTGGCGGTTGACCAGCTCCTCGAAAGCCCGCTCCTCGCCGCGCCCGGCGGCCTGGAGGAGCTCTTCGCTGGAGCGCTGGGCCATGTTCGCCCTCCGGCCTCCCTAGCGCCGCCTGCGCGCCGCGCGCACCTTCATCCGCGCGCTGGCCTTCCGACCGCTGACCACGTCGCGCAGCTCGATGCGCCAGGTGCCGGCCGGGTCGCTCTCGGCCAGCGGTATTCTCAGCTCCCCGCGGCCCGCATCGGTGACCAGATTCTTCGAGTAGTGGCTGCACCACTTCCCGCGCGGATCGTAAACGTCGCAGCGGATTACATGCCGGCCGGCCGGGCCGCCCTTGACCGCGAACGCGATGCGCACCCGGGCGTCGGCCCCGGCGCGCGGGGTTCCGGTCGCCCTGGCCGAGAGGCCGGTCACTTCGTAGGGCAGGAGCGCCCAGAGCTTGGCGTCCAGGTGGTTCCACCTGTCACGGAAGGAGGCGGTCAGGCCGTGGTACTCGCCGGTGCGGGAGTCGTAGACGTGCGCGCGGCGGGGCAGGCGCACGGTCATGTTGCAGGACTTATCGAAGCTGTCCAGGTCGTAGGTGCGCTCCTCGCCCAGGCCCCCGGTGCGGCGCTTCTCATTGACCACCGCGCCGACCATCTCCACCGGGCCGTCGACGAAGCGCCGGACGATGGCGCCGGGAACCCAGCGCGCGGGTTGGCCGGTGAGCAGTGTCACCTGGGGCTCGAGGCCCGCGGCCAGCATGCAGGCCGACAGCAGCGTCTGGGAGTCGCGCTCGAGCGCGGAGCCCAGGTCGTAGCGCCAGTAGCTGTAGCCGGAGAGATCGGCGTTGAGGTAGATAGCCAGCCCGCGGCCCACCTTGCGGACCACCAGGCAATCGGCCCCGCCGGCCTTTGCGCAGGCGGTCGCGCCGCGCGTGGCCTTCAGCGTGGGCTCGACGGCGCGCAGCGCCAGGCGCCCCCTGGTCAGCCCGGGCAGCACGTCCGACCGGGTGACCTTGATGCGCGCGCCCAGCTTCTCGTAGGTGAACTTCCCGCGTTTCACGCCAAAGAGGTCATCGAGCTGTCCGGCAGGCAGCATCTTGCAGCTCTCGTTCATCAGCCCGGCCAGCGCGTCGGCGACCACCACGCCGCCGTTCTCGGCGAAGCTGCGCAGTCGGCGGCACTCATCGTCGCCCAGGGCCAGCGACTGGGGCAGGAGCACCGCGCGGAAGGCGCCGCGCTCCAGCTCTCCTTCCGCCATCTGGTCGTAGGCCACCATGCGGAACTGCAGGCCGCAGTCGGCGGGCAGGCGGGTAGTCGAGAGGCGCAGAGCATACATCCGATCGCGGTAGCCGTCGCAGGCTTCCTGGGAGTCGCGGTTTACCCAGTCCTCGCCCTCGCCCAGCGCGCCGAGCATCCAGTGGGCGCGCATGGAGGCCTGGGAGTGGTGCACGGCCAGGCCCTCGCCGGCCGGCTGCATGGACATGATCTGCTTGCCGGCCCCTCTGGTGAGCTCGCGGAAGGTGGGGACCACCACCTTGGTGCGCCGCGCGGGCTTGTGGCTGGGGCGCTCCAGCATGCGGCCGTCGGGCTCGTCGTTGTCCCAGTGCACCTGGCCGCTGTCCCCGTGGAAGAGCTGGTACCACATGCGCCGGGGCAGGCGCGGGTCGCGCCCGAAGTAGCACATTACCTTGCGGGCGCCGTGCTGAGTGAAAGAGCGCATCAGGTCGTCGTTGCCGCCGATGTTGTAGAGCTCGAAGACATCGGTGGCCTTGGCCAGCTTGGCGTAGTCCCAGCCGCCGTAGGCGTAGGGCAGCTGCACCCCGCTGAGGCCGTAGATCCCGTGGGGGTCGGCCTCGCGGGCGTACTCGCGCATCCGCGCGTAGGAGTCGGCCATCACCGTGTCCATGAACTCGCGGTGGTCGGCCCAGCTGGAGAAGTTGAAGTCGTCCTTCCGGGCGTGGGCGCGCATGGTGTCGTCGGTGGTCAGGGGCACGACCTCGCGCCACAGGTGGAAGTCGGTATCCCACTCGCGGTTGAGCCCGCCGAGCGTGCTGTAGCGCTTCTCCAGCCAGCCGCGGAAGCGGTCCATGCAGTGCTTGCAGTAGCAGAAGTCGAAGGGCGCGGCCTGGTCGCCGGTGCCGGGCTCGTCGGCCAGGTCGTAGAAGACCGGCCGGATCACCTTGTGCTGGACCACGGTATTGATGATGCGCTCGCGCATCTTGGCCTGGACGCCGCGATCCGACGGGCAGCCCGCCCGCCAGAGGGTCTTGACGCCCTCGGGGTCCAGGGCCACGGAGAGGCCCTTGAGCCGCGCGCGGGCCCGCTTGTAGCGCTGGCGGATCATGTCCCAGTGCAGCAGGAAGAAGCTCTGGCGGCGCCCCGGGTGGGTGGGCTTGGCGGGGGCCTCCCAGTACTGCGAGTAGGGCCGGTGGTAGAGGGCTACCTCGTCGGGGCAGACTTGCGAGACGTAGGCCAGGAAATCGTTCTCGATTACATGTTGGAAGTCGGTCCGCTTGTAGGCCATGATCGCGTCGACGCCCATCTCGCGCAGTTCCTCGTAGTAACCGTAGGGGTATCGTCCCCAGCTGATGACGTGGTAGTCGTCCCAGGGGCCGAAGGGCCGGACCACGAAGAAGCGCTGGCGCGCCTGGCGCGCTCCGCGGATGGCGACCTCCAGGTAGTTGCACTGGCTGACCAGCCCGTCCAGCTTGAACTCGAACTCCAGGTAGCCCCGCCGGGCGTTCCACTTCCCGGGGGTGGAGCGCACCAGCCGGTCGTAGCTGTCGGTCCAGACCACGCGCGTACCGGCCGGGGGCTTCTTCCAGGACTCGTCGAATTCCACCCGGCCGCTGACCGTCTCGCCGGCATGGAAATACTCGCGGTCCTGCTCCCAGCGGTAGTAGCGCGGTTGCTTGGTGATGATGATCTTCAGGGCTTTCATGTCGTGCACTCCCGGAACACAGAACGGGGCGGCCCGCCCGGCCGCCGGCCTTATCAGTTAGCCCCGCGCGGAGTTGCGCCGCGGCAGGGCGCCGGTGCGGTAGCCCTCGAAGGCCGCCGGCAGGCAGGTGACGATGTCCCCGGCGGTCATGGATATCTGTCCGTACTTGCGCGCGGCCATGTCCCCGGCGGTCCCGTGGACGAAGGCCCCCAGGCAGCCGGACTCGAAGTGGTCCAGCCGCTGGGCGACCAGCGCACTGACCACCCCGGTGAGCACGTCGCCGCTGCCCCCGGTGGCCATGCCCGGGTTGCCGGACTTGTTGGTGAAGGCCCGCGCTCCATCGGTGACCAGCGTGGCCGCGCCCTTCAAGAGCACGGCGAAGACCTCGAAGCGCGCGGCGAACTCGACGGCGACTTCCTCGCGGCGCTCCTCGACGTCCGCGGCGGTGCGGCCCACCAGCCGGCCCATTTCCCCGGGGTGGGGGGTGATCAGCGTGGGCCCGCGGCGCTCGGAGAAGGCCTCGGCGCAGCCGGCGAAGGCGTTCAGCGCGTCGGCGTCGAGGACCAGCACGTGGTCGAGCCGGGCGGAGATCGAGCGGACCAACTCGCCGGTCTCCGGGTCGCGGCCCATGCCCGGGCCGATGGCCACCACCTTGCACTTGTAGGCGAACTCGATTATCTGGTCGAGGCCCTTGAGCGCCAGGCTGCCGCTCTTGGTCTCGGGTAGGGGCAGCCCCATGGCCTCGGTGAGCTTGCCGGCGAAGATGGGATAAAGACTCTCCGGGCAGCCCACGGTGACCAGGCCCGCGCCGCTCCTCAGCGCGCCCCAGGCGGCCAGGCAGCCGGCGCCGACCATGCCGCGCGAGCCGGCCAGTATGAAGACGTGGCCGAAGTCGCCCTTGTGGGCCTCGGCGCGGCGCTTGGCCAGCTTGGGCAGGTCGCGGAGTTCGAGCTTTTCCACGAAGGAAGATTTTACGTCCCCCGAGCGCGGGGCGCAAGTAGAGGGGGCGGAAGGGGCGGAAGCTAGTCTCTGGCCGGCTTGTCGTCAGTCTGCGGCGACGCTTCCTCCGGGCGGAGAGGCCGGGTCTCCGGCGAGTCACCCGGCTTCTTCCGCGAGGGCCAGGACCACGCGAACACCGCGATGGACAGAACGGTCCCGGCAACCACCGCCACCACCAGCCAGTTGTGCATCAGCAGGAGCACCAGGAACAGCGCCAGCGGCACGAGCCACAGCCACCAGAGGCGAGAGCGTTTCCTCGCTTCCGGCTGCCTCCCCCGGCGAAGCTCTTCGAATGAGGACGGGTCGTCGGTCACTTGGGGGGATCCTCTTTCTTCTCCGCGGCGCGAATCTTCTTCAGCGCCTCCGCGGCGGCTTGGCGGACATAGGTCTCCTCGTCCTTCAGGGCCTTCTCAAGTGCGGGAATGGCTTCCCGGGCAGGGGGACCGATCTCGCCAAGCGTGCCCGCCGCCGATGAACGCACGTAGGGCTTCTTTTCACCCAGCAACTCGACCAACGCCGGTACGCTTACGCCTGGGTCCTTCGTGATCTGCCATAGGGCATGTGCAACCCAGTACTTCTCGAAGCCAGTCCTGGTCTTCAGCATTCCCTTCAGCGCAGGCACGGCATCCGTCGCGCGAGGGCCCATCCAGCCCAATGACTGCACGACATGCGTCTGCCCTCTCCTGGGCGGGCCTGCTATGACCTTCATCAGTGCGGGAACGGTTCGCTTCGCTGCCTCTCCCAGGCGTGAACTCAGTGCCGCAGCACATGCCACAATGCACGGGTCCGCGTCACCTATAGCCTTAAGGATTCCAGGAAGTACCTTCTCGACATCACCCGTGACCTGGTAGTAAGCGAAGAGCGCCGTGAGCCGAACGTGCTTGTTGCTGTCGGCAAAAAGCCGTTCTAGATCGGGCGCTGCCCTCTTGGCCCGTGTGCCAGCGATACCAAGAGCCGTGGCGCAGTTGCCCCTGACGTCCGAGTCTTCGTCGGTCAAAGCCCTGCGAAGGGCCGGGATCATCTCTTCTGCTGGGGGCGTGGCTGAGTTGAGCGTACTCGCGGCGAAGCCTCGCAAGTCACCATCTTCGCTCTCCAGACACTGGGTCAGGAACGGCACTGCATGCACGTGGCAGAGGCGCAGCATGGCCCACACATCCTCCTTGTGTGGTGCCGCCCAGTCCGGCAGGCGCAGGTAGAATGAGAATCGACTGGCCGCTCGTTCCGGCCCGCCCAGTTCCTCAATCACAGTGGGGGCCTTGAGCTCAGTGGTCATCGCCTCTCTTGAGAGGGTCCCGGTCCTGACAACCCCAGCAATGAACCATCCTGCTGCCACCAGCATTGCCGCAAGAAGCAGCAGGATGCCCCACAGTACGAATCGGCGGCGGGAACGCTTCTTCTCGCCAGGCTGCTCGTCCGTCACGGGATACTCCTCTGGATACAGCTTACCGCGGCCGGGCGGACAGGTCAAGACGCCGGCAAGCGCTCCCTCCCTTGCGCCCCCGCCGCCGGGGAGGATAATGACTCTCCATGAGCGAAGAATCTGGCGCCGAGGGGAAGCCCGCTCCGGAGAAGCCGCGTCCCGCGAGCGCGGGCTGCATGATCGTCCCCGCGCTGCTGCTCACCCTCTTCGTGGGCGCGGCGGACGTCGTCCTCTACCGCGGACTGCGCGGCATGATCCGGGCCGGGAACTACGAGACCACCACCGGCCGGATCATGGCGATGCAGCTCGGCCGGCGCAAGGGCGGTCTCTACGTCAAGTACCGCTACGAGGTCGAGGGCCGCAAGTACACCAGCAACCGCGTCCGCTATATCATGGAATGGCCCCGCCAGAGGAACCGTCAGTTCCACCAGGCCCACAAGGTCGACGGCGAGGTGACCGTGCACTACGACCCGCAGGACCCCGCGGCGTCGGTGCTGAGCACCGAGCCCCTGGGCTTCGACTACGTCTACCTCGCCGCGTCCGCGATCTTCAATCTCGCGACCCTGGCCGCCTGGGGTTTCATCGTATGGCTGATCCGCCGCCGCAAGCGCCGGGGGATGTCGAGCTGACAAACGCCAGGGGAAACCGTAGATGATCTAAGGCAGCGGCGCCTTGACGGTTCCCTTTGTCTTTCGCAGACTGTCCACCACCAGGAAAGCGGTGTAGCGGCAGAGCACCCCGTAGCGTAGCGAAGCGGCCGTGACCTGGCGGCGGAGCTGGTGCGAGGGGCGGGCCGTCTCCTGCCCGTGCAGCTCGGCGATCTTCCAGCGGGCCCAGAGCTTGTCTATGCCGACGCCTTGAGCGCCGGCCGCGGCGGGGTCCACGTTGAGCGCAAAGGACTTCTCTTTGCCGCCAACCCTTCCGGAGACGCGCAGGGTCTGCTTTCCGCGGCCCTCGAAGCGCCCCACGATCACCACCGGCCGGCCGGCGAAGAGATCCGGGATGCGTTTGGGATAGACCTCGGCGACCTTCATTCCGCCCCAGTCGATGGCCACGTCGGTCAGCGCCGGGCGCCCGGTGGTGCGATAGAACTCGTCGACCCTGGCGCTCGCGGATCCTTCCGCGTCCACGAAGGCCGCCGCGCCGCGGCCCAGTCCGGCCATGCGCTCCAGCAGGTAGCGGTTCACCGCGCGGCCAACGCCGAGACTGAAGACGCGCGCCGAGCCCACCTTCTCTCTGACGGTCGCCAGGACCTGGGCCTCGTTGCCGATGTAGCCGTCGGTCATGAACGAGACGAGGCGCAACCGGCCCTCCCCGACGGGGGGCTCCAGGGCGGCCCTGACGCCCTCCAGCATGGCCGTCCCTCCCCGGGCCCTGAGCGCGTCGAGGTAGGTCAGGCCCCGCTTGACGTTCTCCGGCGTGGCCGGCAGCGGCCGGGGCCCCAGAGCGGAGGCCCGTCCGGAGAAGCGCACGATCTGGAAGGTGTCGTCCGCGTCCAGGCCGCCCAGGCAGCGCCGCACGGTTTCCTTGACTCTCGCCAGCGGCGGGCCGGACATGCTCGCCGAGCAGTCCAGCACGAAGATCATCTCCCGCCTGGTGCGGGGCAGTTTCTCCGCTTTCGCTGGCGGCTGGAGGAGCAGCGCGAAGTAGTTGCCGGTCTTGCCGCGCTGGAACATCATCGCGGTCTTGACCCGCTTTCCGGCCACGCGATAGCGGAGCACGAAGTCGCGGTTGGCAATGTTCTCGGCCGCGCTCAGCACGGCGCTGGCCCTTGTGGCCCCCCCGCGCGTCACCTTGATCTTGTGGGTGCGGCTGTAGACCTTCTCGAGGGCCACGCCGGCGTCGATTTCCACCTTTAAGACGACCTCGCGGCCGCCGCGCTGCGCGCCGGGCTCACGGCCCCCGGCCACCATGGGGAAGACGAACTCGTACTCGCCGTTCGCGTAGCGCAGCGGTCCGAAGTACGAAATGCGCACGTCGATCTTCCCGCCGGGTTCGATACCGCCCAGCCTCTGGGTGAAGACGTTGGGCCGCTCCTGGGTCAGGAGCGAGGCCAGGTGCCCCTGGCGCCGGGCCTCCTCGTATATCCGGCGGGCCTCGGCCCGCTCGCGGATGATGCCGCGGATCCGGCGCTTCCCGATGCGCACCACGAAGTCGGTGACCGCCGCGTTCCCGGGCAGCGGGAAGGTGTAAACCGCCTCGATCTTCTTGCGGTAGGGGTTGGCGTACCGCTGGGTAACGTCCACCGAAGCGATGAACGCCGATATCCGCGCCGCCACCTCGGTGCGTTCCAGCGGCAGGGGCACCTGCTTTCCGCCCAGCACCGCGCTGAGTTCGCCCTGCCCGGGACGCAGCTTCCTGGCCACCGGGCCCGGGACCGGGGCCCTGGACCGCTCGATGACCCACAGCTCGTCGAAGGTGCCGACCCTTTCCCAGGGCTCGGCGGCGCGGTTGACGGTTGGGGTGCCCGCGTGAACGGGGTCGCCCGGCCACCTGGTGCTGGGCTTGCGCATCATGCCGGCGCTGCACCCCGCAGCGCCCAGCACGGCGAGCGCCGCCAGCAGTTTTCCCCATCGCCTCATTTGCCCTTACCTCCCCTGCCGCGCGGCGCGACTCAGCCGCCGACCACCACGGTGGCGATCTTGTGGAAGCGCCTGGAGCGAGCCAGGCTGACCACCCTGCGGGTCACCCGCTCGTTCTCGGTCCCCCAGCCGGTGATGATCGTGGCGTAGACCTTGGTGCGCACGCTGGCCCGGTTGCGGTTCGCGGCGTAGTAGTAGCTCCGTATCCGGTACGATCCCGCGCGGGCCCGCTTGATGACGTACATCTCCGGGCCGTACCCGGTGGTCACGTCCCGGGTGATGGCCCCGCCGATGCGGGTCCGCGGGCGCCGGTAGGAGCAAGTCTGTCCGCCGGGCTCGGTGACGTGCAGGTCGACGTCGGTGGCGTCGGTGTTCCAGCTGATGGAGACCACCAGGTCCGCCTTGCCGATGCCGAACCTGTCGCCGAGGGCCGCCAGGCGGGCGGCGGCGAACGCCGGCGCGCTGGTCTTCAGCTTGCCCTTGGTGATGCCCCGGAGCAGGTGCAGGTAGTCCAGCGCGAGGATCTCCCGGAAGTTCCCGAAGCGCGGGTTCCAGTTTCCGTTCAGGGCCACCTCGAAGCAGGCCATGGCCAGGTCGGCGCGACCCAGCCCGGAGAGGCACAGGGCCATCGCCCGGTAGTTCTGGGGATTATCGGGCCGCGCCGCGGCGCGCTTGCGGAAGAGGTGATAGGCGTGGCCGCCGAAGCCCCAGCTCATGGCCGTGAAGCCCACGTCGCGGACCAGGACCCCGTCGCCGGGGCTGTGCTCCACCAGCGAGCTCAGCGCCCGCAGGGCGTCGGCCGCCCCGGAGGTCCGCAGGCGTCGCTGGGCCTCGGCGGAGGTCCGGTCGTAGTCGACTTTGCCACCCGCCAGCATGCTGGCGAAGCGGGATGGGAGGCTGCTCTTGGGGACCGCTCCGCAAGCCAGCGGCTCCGTCTCGACGACGAAGGACTCCCGGGGCATGGCCTCCAGCGCCTTCCTGAGCTCCGGAGGCGTCTTGAACCCCACCCCGGCGGACTTCTCGAGCTTCCCGAGGGCCGCCAGGAACGCCGCCTTGGGATTGCCGATTTCCGCCGCAGCCCCGGCCAGCAAGCGGTCCAGGAGCCGGCCGGCCGGAGTGCTCTTGACCAGGGCGGCCCCTTCGGCCGGCTTGATGTTGAAGCGGCGATACTGCCACTCGCCCTCCAGCATCAGCAGCGAGCAGGTGCGCCCGGTGACCCGGAAGTGGCAGGCATAAGCCTTGGACGCCCCCTCGCTGGCCGCGCCCAGGTCTTCGAGCTGTCCGACCGCCACCTGGCCGTAGGTCCGCGGGGCCAGGTCCGATGCTGTCCGCCGGGCGAACCTGGTCCTGACCGTCCTGCGCACCTTGTCACGGCTGAGGGTCAGGACGCACTCGGCGCCGGCGTCCGGCGTCCCGCGCCCCACCAGCACCAGGCGCTGCCCGGGGAATACGCTCTTCGGCCGACCGGCCAGCAGCAGATCGCTTCCGCCGGCGACGGTAATGTTCTCGATGCGCCAGGGGCGTGAGCGGTGGGCGCGGGCGGCGCGGGTCACTTCGTCCTCGCCGACCACCGAGAAGACCGCCCCGCCGGTCGCGCGGGCCAGGTGGTCGAGTGCCCGCCGGTCGGTGCCGGCCATGCCCGTCCGATAGGCGAAAAGCGCGCCGGGGCTCTTCGTTCCAAGCGCCCCGGACAGGGCGTAGAGGTCGTCCTGCCCCCAGGTGGCCGCGCCGTCGCTTAGCAGGAAAGTGTCCCGGTTGACGTCCGCGCCCTTGCCGGTCAGCCACTTGGGACGCGCCGCGGCGCGCAGCGCGGCGCGCATGTCGGTGGCGCCCTCCAGGGAAAGCCCGCCGGCGTGCGCCAGCAGCGCCTCGGTGTTCGCCGGGGTGTTGGTGGTCCAGCCAGAGCGCCACCAGTGCTGGGAGACATCGAAGAAGAGCACCGCGAAGCTCTTCACCGAGTCCCGGTTGCGGCCCAGGATGCTTTCCAGCAATTTGAGGTACACGTTGAACTTGTCGGGGTTGGAGCTCAGCGAGGTGTCCACCATGAAGATCGCGCGGTCCGGGCTTCCGGCCCGCTCCCCGGCGGGCAGTTCCGGGCGGAAGGCCGCAGCGAAGTATCCCCCGGTCTTGGGGTCTGAGCCGGTCAGCAGCGTCGCCCCCGGCTTGGCCAGCCGCACGGTGATGGTCCGGCACTTGGGGTTCGCGAAGCGGAAGTGCGAGCGGCCCAGCCACACGAAGGGGCTCATCTCCGGCTTCACGGTGACAGAGTCTCCGCGGGGGGCGGCCACGCTCAGGTCCACCACGCAGTTGGGCACCTTCCCGGGCAGGTCCAGCTTGTATTCCAGGTCCTTGCCCGCGGCGATCAGGTCCACGTCGTAGCCGATCACGATGCGATGCACCTTCCTCGGAAAGATCGGAAAGACCCGCGCGCTGAAGATTCCCGCGCCGGACCACTCCATCAGCGCGGGGTCGACGCGCTGGTGCACCGTCGAGCGGTAGGCGAAGGCCGCCTTCTGGCGGGGGACCATCCGGGCCTCCTTGGGCCGGTTCCAGCTCTCGCGCCGCTGGTACATTATCTCGCGGGGCCGGAAGCCCGTGCCCTTGCGGGCCAGCTCTTCCCCGAGCACGCCGGCCTTGCCCGCGGCCACGTCGCTCGCCCGGTAGCTGGTGCTTCCGAAGGCCAGGAAGTACGGCGAGGCGCCCTCCGGCAGGCGCAGCTTGAAGGTGCCCTCGTACTGCCGCCTGCGGTTGTTGTAGAAGTAGCAGTCCAGGAGCACCCGCGCGCGGAAGCCGTCGACCCGCACGGTGACCTGCATGGCCTTCAGCGGCAGCTCCTCTTTGTCGCCGATCATCAGGCGCGAGGTGTTGGGCCGCACCACCGAGCGCTTCCAGGTGGCGGTCTGCTTGCCCCGGGAGAGCGCGCCCTTCACCCAGGAGCTGGTGCGCAGCAGCGGAGCGCCGCGGGTTCTCATACCGGCGGTGGGGCCGCGCCGGGGGGTGCCCGCATGAACAGGCTCGCCCGGCAGCCTCCTGCTGCTGCTGGGTTTGCCGGCCTCGCGGCGTATCATGGCTTTGCTGCACCCTGCGAAGCCCAGCACGGTGATGAGAAGCAGCAGGTCCCCGAGGACCAGGACAACAGCCAGCTTTCGAGATTTCATTTCATCTTCTCCTTGCTTTCCCCCGCTTGCGCGACCTCGACCTTCGCCTCAATGTGCTCGCCGCCGGGCCGGGCGGCGACCATCAGCCTGGCGGTCAGCTCCGGCGCCCCCCCCCCCTCGACCCACAGGTGCAGGCGGGCCACGCGGTTGCGGCCCTCCGGGGCGTTCTCGTCGTCGGTGGTGAAGGCGGCGATCACGATCCGGCCGCCGGTCATGCCCGCCGGGTCGTAGTGCGGCGCGGCGCTGAAGGCCGCGGGCTCGCCGCCCTCCAGGCTGAGCACCTTCACGCGCGTCTGGTAGGTGATCTCCAACTGGTAGGCGGCCAGCTTCCTCTCGCCGCTGTCGACGTAGAGGTCCACGGCCACGAACCGGGGGGCGCCGGGGCCGGGGGCGGGGGCGGGCCGGGCCTTCCCGCCGGTGGGCGCGGCACAGAGCAGCAGCGCGGCGGCCAGCGCCAGGAGCCTACGCATCACGAGCCCTTCCTGGACACGGACACCGCCCTGCCGGCGAGGGCGTTCACGTCCCCGCGGTCCACCCGTCCGTCGCTGTTGAAGTCCCAGCCGGGGTCGGGCTGCTCGCCCGCCTCCATCCGCCGGGCCATCAGGTAGGCGTCGACGATGTCCACCGTCCCGCTGCCGTCGATGTCCCCGGGGCCCGCCCGGCGCGGGGCGTGGAGCCTCGTCGCCAGGGCCCAGATACCGGCGGCCAGGAGCAGCGCGGCGGCCGCCGTCCAGACCGGCCACAGCCGCCGACGGCGGCGGGCCAGCCGGCGGCGGACCTGCGCCGCGCGCTGGCCGATGACCGCCAGCACCGCGCGGTCGACTTCCTCCGGCGCCCGGGCCGCGGGCGGAGCGGTCGCCGCGCGCAGCTCGTCGCCCAGCAGGGCTTCGAGCTCGGCAAGCTCCCGGTCGTCGGGGACGTGGTCTTCGGCCATCAGTTAGCCTCCAATGCTTTCAGTCGGCCAGCGTCCCGAAAGGTTCACGGATTCCGGCCGAGAAGCGTTCATCAGCGGCTGAGGCGCTGGCGCAGCTCGGCCAAGGCCTTGTGCAGCCGTGACTTGACCGTGCCCAGCGGGACCGCCAGGCGCCCGGCGATTTCCTCCAGGCTCAGCCCGTCCGCGAAGCGCAGGAGGACGACGTCGCGCTGGTGCTCGGGGAGGCCGGCGATCAACTCGTCCAGGTCGCGCCGGGCGGCTTCCGTGCCGGGCGCCCCCGGCGCGGCCGGCTCGCCACCGTCTTCCAGCGGTCGGGCCCGAGCGCGCCTTTCCCTGTGGCGAATCGAGAGGTTCCTGACCACCGGGTACAGGAAGGTCTTCATCTGGCAGCGCAGTTCAAAGCCGGGGAACTTGCCGAACAGGTAGAAGAAGACTTCCTGCAGGACGTCGTCGGCGTCCTCCTGATTGCCGGTGACCCGGCAGGCCAGGGAGCAGACCCAGTCGCAGTAACGATAGTAGAGCGCCTCCATGGCGCCGGCGTCGCCCCGGTTGGCCGCGGCTACCAGCTCCCCGTCGGACTTCGGGCTACTGCGGTTCGCCTGACTGGTCAGGTGCTTTCTCCATAGATTGTTGCTCCCTTGCGTACAGCCATACACATAAGGATAGCGGTTGCGTTCGGTCTTGGCAATGTCCTGTTCGCTTTGGGGCGGGCGGGGGCGGGAGCCTGTGAGCCACGCCCCCTCGCGACTTGCGGTCGTCTCTTGTGCGCGCGGCTTCGGCGGCGATAATGAACCGCACCGGGCCGGTCACAGTGGATGAAGGGAAGGTTCTCGTTTACAGACACGTCCTCTGCGTCTACCCCTACCGGGTGGACCTCAAGCGCGGGCGCTACTGGCCTCCGCTGGGCCTGGAGATCGTCGCCCGGGCGCTGGCCGCTCACTGCCGCGAGATCGAGGTGGTCGACCTGCGTCACCAGGCGGGCGTGGCCGCGGACTTCCTGCGGCCGGAAACCGACCTGGTCTGCCTGTCGGTCAACTGGCAGCGGGACATCGAATTCGTCCGCGAGCAGGTAGCCTCCATCCCCGCCGGGGTCTTCACCGTGGTTGGCGGGCGGCACGCCACCGAGGACCCCGAGAAGTGGCTGCGGGAGTTCCCCAACATCGACGTCCTGGTGCGCGGTGACGGCGAGGAGACCGTCGAGGAGTTGGTCAGTGGCCGGCCCCTGGAGGACATCGCCGGCATCAGCTGGCGCCGCGACGGGGAGATCGTGCACAACCCCAATCGGGAATACGGACCGATCCGCGACGAGCTCTTTCCCGACCGCAGCCTGCGCCGCTGCCGCTACTCGGTGGACTTCGAGGGAGCTGACACCGGCGTGGCCATCGACTCGCTGGCCGCCTCGCGGGGCTGCCCCTTCAACTGCAAGTTCTGCTCGTTCAACCTCAACCCCTGGGGCGAGAAGCGCCCCTACAGCGCCCGCTCGCCCGAGTCGGTGGTCGACGAGCTCGCCGAAATGGACGCCGACGTGGTGCTCTTCACCGACGACGTCTTCACCCACGACACCGAGCGGGTGGAGGCCATCTGCGAGCTGATCATGGAGCGCGGCATCAAGAAGCGCTACGTGGTCAACTCGCGCATCGAGATATCCCGGCGCATGGACGTGATCCGCAAGATGGAGCGGGCCGGTTTTTCCGCGCTGCTGCTGGGCGTGGAGTCGGCCCAGGACAAGACCCTGCGCGCCATGAACAAGGGCTTCGACACCGCCAAGGTAGAGGAGCACTTCCGCAAGCTGCGCCACACCCGCATGATCCTGCACGGTTACTTCATCCTGGGGTGCGTCGGCGAGAGCGAGGCGGAGATGCTCCAGATCGCGCCCTTCGCCCGGCGGTTGGGCCTGGACACCCTGGGGCTCTCCCCGCTGCGGACCATGCCTCACGACGGCCTCAAGGAACTGGTCACCGGGACCCCCGGCTATCACATATCCTCCGGCGGCTTCGTTTACTCGGACGCGACGTCCCGCAAGCGGCTGGGGGATATACGCCGACTTGTCTGGCGCGGGTTCTACACACCGGGACACATGCTGGGCCTGGGTTGGAAGCTTCTGCGGGGCGGGATAATCACGCCCGGGCTGCTGGCCCGGCTGCTGGTGGCCGGGGCCCGCGGTGACTGGGCCCGGCGGAAGCGCAGGCGCGAGCGCCGCAACGCCCGCAAGGCGAAAGCCGCCTCCGAGTGATCCGGGGCGGAGCTTATGAACAGGACGGGCTTTGAATTGCACGTGAAACTGCACGCCCGGCGCGTACAATGCGCGTTGTCCGGCACTCCTGACGCCCTTGGCGCGAAACCGGATCGCGGCCTGAGTCCCGGAGAAGTCGGCAAGTTGCGTCAAGAGGAGAGCATGTGCCCCGATAGCTCAATTGGATAGAGCACCAGTTTCCGGAACTGGGGGCTGCAGGTTCAAGTCCTGCTCGGGGTACCAGCGAATTTGAGCCGCAAGTTTCGGAGCCCTCGGAACTTGCGGGCGTTAGGCGTCGGATTAAGGAAGTTGCCGCGTACATCGAAGGTAAGAGGGCCAAGGGGCCATTGAGCCCAAAAGACAAGCGTCAACTCAAGGAAGTGATGCCAACCTTTAAGAAGTTGCTGCGGGACGTGAGCGACGTATGTACGCCAGCGGAGCGCGCCGAACTTGAAAATATCCTGGCGAAGATGGAGAACATGTTAGAGTAGGTCGCGCATTAGTACGGCCACGAGTGGAGCACAGGTAATGAGCAAGGTCTTCCGGGCGGGCAACCTAGTCCTGCTTGCTTTATCTCTCGGACTCATTGTGGTGAGCTTGATTCACTGTGTGAAGTTGGTGGCGGGGCCTGCGCCATTTCGTCAGCCATACTACATGGCAACAGAACTGCAGGATATCCGAGTCACTCACCAGCTTATTTGGTCCTTGTTTGGGACACCTCTGGGAGTGTTCTTGTTGTTGGTCGCGCTGCCACGAAAGCTGATTACAACGCGCTGGACACTTGGCCTGGGGGGAGCAACGTTCATATTGTTCTATTGCCTTGCGAAGGTAGCTTGGCTCTTTCTGCGCTATGGTTTTGGTAGCGAGTATGAGCACGTAAACACAGAACAGGCATTGCATCTTTCGATTGTCTGTTCTTGGTCCCATATCTTACTCTTCGCTGGAATTGGTATTATTGTGAGTTCTGCGCTGCTTGCAAGCGGGGCGCTTGACTCACGAGAAGGGCCGAGGTGACCTCTTCACAGATATACTCGCCAAGAGGGGCATGGAAGTCGCCACGGCCAGCAACGGAGCCAAGGCCCAAGCTATCCCCATACTTCGCCCAAGAGATGATCTCCATCTACCGAAGGGGATTGGGAAGGGGCCAGCCGCAGACTCAGCCAGCCCCCTCCGCACCATATACGCACCACGGCGAGCGCTCCAAACTGTCCTGGAGGTGTCCGGGCGAGTCCAGGAGATGTCCCAAAGGCAAGACTCAACCCTTTCTGATGTCTAGCTTTGTGCTTGATTTGTCCCTGACCTGTCCGTAGTCTGTCCTCAAGCACAGGTAGGTTCAAGTCCTGCTCGGGATACCAGCATTGTATGTATGTCGTCAGTCGCCATCCCTGGCTACGGTTCGCTTAGAGTCGCTCACCGCTCCGGGCCGGCCCGCGCGACGGTCCCGGTTAGCGCGGGCTACCTGGGGAGCTCCTTCTCCATGTCCTTGACCTTGCGGCGGACCTTCTCGGTGAAGCCCGGGTTCATGACCCCGCCGAGCTTCTCGACCTCCTCGATCATCTTCATGGACCGGTAGTACTGGTCCAGGCCGTAGTAGGTGATGGCCAGGTCGCGGTGGAGGCCCAGCCGGCCCTTGCGAAGCTGGAGGGCCTTTTCCAGGTGTCCCACGGCCTTCTCGAAATCGCCGCGCTGCATGTAGATGCGGCCCATGGCGTGGTACACCGACCAGAGCCGCTCGCCCTTGTCCACCCCGGCCGCGTACAGGAAGACGTCCAGGGCCTTCTTCTCCGAGGCCTCGACGTCCTTCATCAGCAGCACCAGCCGGGCGCGGGCCTTGACTTCCTTCCCGCGCTCGCCGGCGCGCTTGTGAGCGTCGGCCTGGGCCTCGATCAGCGCGGCCTTGGCGCGCAGGTCCTCGGCCTTGCTGGTGTGCACCGCGCCCTTGTTGAGGTAGGCCAAGATGAACCTGGAGTCCGCGGCCAGGGCGTCGTCGAAGCGCCGCTCGGCGCCGTCGTGGTCGCCGAGCTTTAGCAGCGCCAGGCCCATGTTGGAGTGGTACAGCGCCTTGGTGCCGTCCAGGGTGATGGCCTGGCGGAAGAGGTCCGCGGCCTTCATGGTCTGGGAGCCGCGCAGGAAGGTCTCGCCCTGCTTGTTGAGGTAGTCGGCGCGGACCCGCTCCAGGCGCCTCTTGCCGGGCTCCTCGCGCTTGGGCAGCTTCTGATTGACGGTCTTGTACCACCATTTCCGCCAGAGCTTGTGGTCGCGCTGCTTCTCGCCGAAGTCCTGGTCGGTGATCGCGCCCAGCGCGCCGGCCGCGAAGATGCCGGCCCAGGGGTTATCCTCCTTGGCCGGGTCCAGGCGCTCGATGAGTACCGGCACCAGTTTCTGGCGGTACTTGGTGGTGCTGACCTTGCCGGCCCGCTCCGCGCCGGCGGCCCGGTCGTCCTGGTCCTCGCTGGCCATCAGCTTCATGGAGCTGCGGAACACGTTGGTGTCCGGGGGCGCCTTGCAGCCGGCGGCCAGAGCCAACCCCAGCCCCCCGAGGAGCAACCACTTAGAGCAGCGAATCATGCCAGACACCTCCAACCGGGTTCGGGGGGCCGTCCACCCCGCCGCCGCCGACCCTCTCATGGGGACGCATTATAGTGACGTGCCGTTCCGGTTCAAACTTAGCCTTTGCCGGTTACCACCAGCCGCCCGGAGCGGAGCAGCTCCAGGGCGGTCTCCTCGAAGGGCCGGGAGGTCTCGGCGCTCACCAGCCGGCAGCGGTGCCGGGCGGCGAAGCCGGCCAGGGCCGCGGCGTGCCGGGCTGCCGCGCGCTCGAAGCCCGCCCGGGCGGCCTCCCCGCCGGCCAGGCGCAGGCGCTCGCCGGTCTCGGAGTCGACCAGCAGCAGCTCTCCCTCGACCGCGGGGGCGATCTCCTCCGGCGAGAGCACCCGGATGAGGGCCACGTCGAAGCCGCCGGAGGCCGGGGCGGCGCAGTTACTCCAGGCGGACGGGTCGGTCCAGAAGTCGCTGATCCACACCGCCGCGCCGCGGCCGCGCCCCGCGGCGGCGCTCAGGCCGCGCTCGGCGGCGGCCCGGTAGCCGCTGGCGCCAGTGGGGGCCAGGCGCTCCAGGAACTCCAGCAGCTCGTAGAATCCCGCCGGCCCGGGGCGGGGGGAGAGGCTCAGGGCCCGCGCGGCGTCGAAGGCCGTCACGGTCAGGCGGTCGCCGCCGGCCGAGGCCAGGTAGCCGACCGCCGCGGCCAGCCGCCGGGCGAAGTCGAACTTCTCCCCGGCGGTCATGGAGGCCGAGGTGTCCAGCAGCACCAGGGCCCGGCCCTCGTGCTCGGGGGTGAACTCCTTGAGGAAGAGCTTCTCCAGGCGCCCGTAGAGGTTCCAGTCGATGTAGCGGGGCTCGTCGCCGAAGACGTAGTTGCGGTGCTCGCGGAACTCCCCGGTGCCGCCGGCCGGGCCGGCCAGGCGCAGGCCCTCGGCGCGCGAGCCCGCCGCGCGGACCAGCGCCAGGCGCAGGAGTTCCAGCCGCCGCAGGAAGTCTTCCGTGAAAAGCGCCGAGGCCATGCTCACAAGTGTAGCCGGCCCGGCTCCGCCGGCAAGGGGCAAGCGCGGGCCGCCGGAGTGCCCGATTCACGCGCGCGGTTCCGAAAGGTGGGGTCTTGACACGCGGGCGGCGGGGGCCTATCATGCGTTTCCCTGCATTCACGACCAATGGAGGAGCATCCGGGAATGACCAAGAACGACATCGTCGTCCAGATCGCCAGGGACACCGACCTAAGCTACAAAGACGTCCGCCGCGTGGTCCAGAGCACCCTGGACTCCATCACCGACGCCCTGCTCAAAGAGGGCAAGATCGAGCTGCGCAACTTCGGGGTTTTCAAGGTCCGGCCCCGCAAGGCCCGCAAGGCCCGCAATCCCCGCACCGGGGAGGCCGTCCAGGTGGACGCCTACAAGACGGTGGTTTTCAAGCCCGGCCTCTTGATGCAGGAAAAGATCAGGTAACTTCCCGCGAGTTCCCGCCGTCAGGTGTGGTACTCGGCGTTTATCCTCACGTAATCGTAAGACAGGTCGCAGGTGTAGACCGTCGCCGCGCCCCGGCCCAGGCGCAGGCTCACGTTGATGGCCACTTCCTTGCTCTTGAGCTTCCTGGCCGCGGCCCGGGGGTTGATGACCAGCGGCTTGCGGTCGTAGACCAGCACCCCGCCGACCGCCACCCGCGCGCGGGAGAGGTCCAGTTTGGCCTTCGTCTGGCCGACGGCCGAGAGGATGCGCCCCCAGTTGGGGTCGCATCCGAACATGGCCGTCTTGACCAGCAGGCTCTCGGCCACCGCGAGCGCCGCGGTCCGCGCCTCGCGTTCCGAGCGCGCGCCGGCCACGTTGACGGTCACCAGCTTGGTGGCGCCCTCACCGTCGCGGGCGATCTGCCGGGCCATGTCCACGCACACCGCAGTGAGCGCCTCGCGGAACTTCTGAAAGACCGGGCCCGAGGCGCGGGTAAGGCGTGCGCCGGAGGCGCCGCCGGCCAGCAGGAACATGCAGTCATTGGTGCTGGCTTCGCCGTCGACGGTCAGGCAGTTGAAGGACCGGTCGCAGGCGAACTTCAGGGCCGCGCGCAGGACGGCCGGGCTCGCGGCCGCGTCGCTGGCGACGAAGCTCAGGGTGGTGGCCATGTT
Source organism: uncultured bacterium (assembly GCA_965370045.1). GTDB lineage: Bacteria > Planctomycetota > SZUA-567 > JAKLDR01 > JAKLDR01 > CAZONU01. The sequence goes on from CBDUSI010000012.1 coordinate 20,006, forward strand.
CGGGGCGATCATCCCCGAGCCCTTGGTGATCCCGGCGATCGTGACGGTCCTGCCGCCCAGCCTGAGGCGGCAGGCCGCGCGCTTCTCGACGAGGTCGGTGGTGACTATCGCGCGTTCGAGCTTGCCTCTGCCGGTGGAGGTGGCTTCCAGCGCCGCGTCCCATATCCCCTGCCGGATCTTCCGCATGTCCAGCGGATGGCCGATCACCCCGGTGGAGGCCACCAGCACCTCGTCCGCGGGGACGCCCAGCGCGGCGGAGGCCAGTGCGGTCATGGTCCGGGCGTCGCGGAGGCCGCGCTGCCCGGTGCAGGCGTTGGCGTTGCCGGAGTTGACGACCACGGCGCTGGCCCGGCCGCCGCCGGCTACCTTGCGGCTCAAGAGCACCGGCGCGGCCGCCGCCTGGTTCTCGGTGAAGACCCCCGCGCAGGCCGCGCCCTGGGGGGCCCAGAGCAGGCCCACGTCCAGCGTGCCCTTCTTCTTGCGCTTGAGCCCCGCGTAGGCCGTCCCGCAGCGGAAGCCGGGCACCTTCCAGAGGGGCAGTCCGCGGGGGATGAGCTTGGTCTTGGCTGGCATTCCGGGCTCCTAAGAAGCGGCCCGCCGCTGAGCGGCGGGCCGGGTGTTCGTTTTCGGCGCGCCGCGCTCAGCGCTTGGAGTACTGGAAGGACCGGCGTGCCTTGCGCCGGCCGTACTTCTTGCGTTCCACCTTGCGGGCGTCGCGGGTCAGGAAGCCCTTGGAGCGCAGGGCGGGCGCCAGGCTCTCGTCCATTACGAGCAGGGCCCGGGCCACGCCCATGATGGTGGCGCCGGCCTGCCCGGTGGGCCCGCCGCCCCGGACGTTGACGAAGACGTCGACCTTGCGGGCGGTGTTGGTGGCCTCCAGCGCCGCGGCGGCCTCGCCGCGGTGGCGCTCGACGGTGAAGTAGTCCTTGAGATCCTTGCCGTTGACCTGGAAGACTCCGGTGCCCGGGCGGATGCGCACGCGGGCCACCGAGGACTTGCGCCGGCCGGTGCCCCAGAAGTAGGTCTTCTTGGCTGGCTTCCTGGCCGCTGGCTTCCTGGCCGCTGGCTTCTTGGTCGGCTCGGCCGGAGGGGCCTCGGCTTTGGGGGCTTCGGTCTCGGCCGGCTCTGCCGCGGCGGCGGGCTTCTCCGGCTCGGCCGCCTTCTCGGCGGCGGGGGCCGGGGCCTGCTCGGCCTTCTTCTCTTGGCTCTCGGGCTTGGTTTCCTCTGGCAAGTCGAAAATCTCCTTTGCTTACTTCCTGCCGGGCAGGATATCGGTCGGCTGGGGCTTCTGGGCGGCGTGGGGGTGCTTGGTGCCGCGGTAGGCGTGCAGCTTCTTGATCATGCGCCGGCCCAGCCGGCCCTTGGGGAGCATGCGCCGCACGGCGAGCTCCAGGACGGTCGCGGGGTTCTTCTCCATGAGGTCGCCCAGAGTGATCTCCTTACGACCGCCGGAGTAGCCGGTGTACTTGCTGTAGATCTTGTCCCGGCGCTTGTTGCCGGTGATCTTCATATTCTCGGTGTTGAGCACCACCACGAAGTCGCCGGTGTCGATGTGCGGGGTGTAGGTCGGGCGGTGCTTGCCCTGGAGCACGGTGGCCAGCTTGGCGGCCAGGCGGCCCAGGGCCTTGTCCGACGCATCAACCAGGAGCCACTTCCTGTCGATCTCGCCGGTCTTGGCCATGAAGGTCTTCTTCTTGCCCGGGCTGGTGGTGACTGCGATGCTCATGCTGACAACTCCAACTGCACGACTTGCGGCCCGGCGGGCCGCCGGCGACAAAATGGCCCCCGATTAGCGGGAGTCAAGAGGCCATTCTACCTGCCCGAGGGGCGATGTCAAACGCATTTGCGGGGGTGGCCGGGGAAGGCCCCGGACCGCCCTCAGGGCTCGCCGACCGCTAGGCGGTCAAAGCCCCGTACCGTCCATTGGACAATGCTGGAGGCCAGCAGGAGGTTGACGCCGGCCGCGAACGCCAGGGAGCCGAAGGCCGTCAGGGGAGCGAGGAAAAGGAGCATTCCGGCCAGGAGCGCGATCCCGGCCCCCGCCGCGGCCAGCAGGCAAGCGACCGCCGCCGCGCCGGCCCCCCAGGAGGAGCGCATCCGCACGCCGGCCCAGAGGCCCAGGGCCGCTCCCGTGGCCATGAGCGAGAAGTAGAAGAAGCAGTAGGTCAAGCCGATGCCCAGCGCGGTCAGGTACCCGCCGTGGTTGTGGCTCCACCTGTTCCGCGGGGGGAAGGGCACCAGGAGCAGCGTGACGAAGGCAAAGAGCAGGGCGAATCCGAAGTAAGGGCGCAGGTGCGCCAGGAAACGTCCAGCGACCAGTTCCTGCCGCGAGAGGGGGGTCAGCACCAGCGCCTCGGCGGTGCCGCGCTCGCGCTCGCCGGCGAAGGCCCGGGCGCCGGCCAGGCACGCGCCGACCAGCATGACCGCGGGGACCGCCAGCCACCAGAGCCAGGCATCGGCGCGGAAGAAGTGCGGCCTTCTGAGCGCGGCTCCCCCGAAGAAGTGGCTCAGGACGTAGAAGATGCTCAGGCCGGCGGGCAGCGCCCCTCGAAGGTGACAGCGCAAGGGCCGCGCGCGCCGGCGGGCCCGCTCGAAGCGGGGGGTGAAGAGGCCCCGCGCGAAGTGGCGGGTGAAACTTCCCCGTGCGCCGAAGAGGCCGATGAACCCGCCGGAGTAGGGGCGGTCGGCTTCGGGCGTTTCGGAGGGGTCCAAGGCTCTGCCTCCCGGCGGTCGGTTCCTCTTCCGCCCGGGGCATTCTACACAAGAGAACCGGCGCGGTCCAGGGGGGGGGGCCGCGCCGGCCGAAGTGCTTCGCTTGGAGTCTTACTTGCCGAAGTAGGTCTTGTAGAGCTTGGGGTACTTCTCCTTGAAGGCCGCGCGGCTGGGCGCCTTGTAGGTCTTGGCCTCCCCGCCCTTGGGCGCGAGGGTCAGGGCGACCTTGCCGGCCGACTCCGTGATGGTCACGGTGCCCTTGGCCCCGGAGACCGAGCGCGAGGTGGCGCCCCTCACATTCATGCCGTTGCCGAACTGGCCGACCCCTCCCATCCTGATGACTACCCGTCCGCCACGCATATTCATGCCCCGCATCTGCTTGCCGACTTCGGAGAGGTCCGGGGCATTGGCCTCCGCGTTGCGCGCCCCGATGGCCTCAATGGCCTGCTTCGCCCGGCTGGCCACCTCCGCGTCGGAGTGCTTGGCCGCCTTGCGGAGCGCGGGCAGGGCCTTCTCGTCGAGCTTGGCGAGCTCCGCGGAGGCCGCCTCGCGCTTCTTGAAGTCCGGGCTGCCGAGCTGGGCGATGAGTTTCTCGACGCTCCCCGCGCCCGCGGGCTTGGGCTTGGATGCGGGAGTCTTGGGCGGCTCCGGCTTCTTCGTGGCAACCGGTTTGGGTTCGGGCTTCTTGACGGTGGCCTTCTTGGTGACCGGCACGGGCGCGTCTTTCTTTGCGCAGCCGGCGGCCAGCGCGCAGAAGATCATGGCGGCGAGGGAACAGCGAAGCTTCATGACTCGACCTCCGTATCTCTTCGTGTCGACGGGGCCCATTGCGCCCATCGGCGTGGGGGATTATAACCGGGTCACTGGCGAAGGGTAACCAGGGAAGTCCCGGGATGATCAGTGCAGAGCCAACAGGGAGGAGGACTGCCTGGCGGTTGCTCTCCTTCCTTCGTCTTTAGCCGGCCGGCCCGGCCTGTTCGATTTGCGCTTGTCACTGAGCGGACTCGGGTTATAATTCGCGACGGTCGGTAGCCGGACGGTCAGCGGGGCTTTCCCGCGCGGGTCGGCTGCGGCCGGGGATTCTTTAGCCGCGGTGACGCGGGTCAGGTCCCGGAGGAGCCCTGCTTCTCCTCCGGCGAAACCGCCCCAGGAGCGTCGCGCGCGGAGCGTCCGCCGCCAGGCGGGCGGGAAGGTGGAAAAGCACATGTCGCTTATCACTGCCAAGGAGCTGCTCAAGGCCGGGGCGCACTTCGGGCACCGCACCAGCCGCTGGAACCCGAAGATGGCGCCCTACATCTACGGCAAGCGCAACAAGATTCACATCATCAACCTGCGCGAAACCCTCCGCGGTCTGGTGGAGGCCTCCGCCTTCCTGCGCAAGGTGGCCCGCGAGGGCAAGCAGATCCTGATCGTGGGCACCAAGCGCCAGGCCGCCTTGATCGTCGAGCGCGAGGCCGGGCGCGCGGAAATGCCCTACGTCTCCCAGCGCTGGCTGGGAGGCACCCTGACCAACCTGGCGGTCATCCGCAGCCGGGTGAACTACCTGGAGGAACTCGAGGCCGCCGAGACCAGCGGGCAGATAGAGGGCTACACCAAGAAGGATCTCTCTCGCCACCGGCGCGAGAAGCGCAAGGTGCTCCGCAACCTCTCCGGCATTCGCAACCTGGCCGGGATCCCCGGCGCGCTGCTGGTGGTGGACCCCAAGCGCGAGGGCATCGCCGTCCGCGAGGCCGTCAAGGCCGGCGTGCCGGTAGTAGCCGTGCTGGACACCGACTGCGACCCCTCGAACATCACCATCCCCATCCCCGCCAACGACGACGCGCTGCGCTCCGTGGAAATCCTGCTGGTCAAGCTCACCGACGCGGTGATGCAGGGCAAGAGCGAGGCGGCCAGCTACGTGGCGCCCCCCGACGAGGCCGAGGCCGCGCGCCGCAGGGGACTGGCGGCGGCGTCCTTCGGCGGCGACGAAGATCGCCGCGGACGGGGACGGGGCGCACCGGGGCGGGGTCGCGCCGCGCCGGGGCGGGGCCGGCGCACCTCAGGAGCCGCCACGCACCAGCCGCGCGAACGCGTCCGCGGAGGCACCGAGGGTGGGGATCCGGCCAAGGCCGGGGGCGCGCCGGGCCTGCCGCCGCGCGAGGAGCGCTCGGCGCCCGCTCCGGGCAGCGAGACCGTCCCCGCGCCGAAGCCGGAAGCCAAGCAGCCGGCCGCCGAGGAAAAGAAGCCGGCCGCTGAGGAGAAACCACCGGCCGCCGAGGAGAAGAAGGAAGGCTGAGGCGGCGCGGCGCGCCGGCCCCAGAGAACAGCAACTTCATAGAGCAAAGGAAGGGCGCCAATGGCCATCGACGCGAAACTGGTTAGGGAACTTCGAGAAGAGACCGGCCTGCCGATGATGAAGTGCAAGGAGGCCCTGACCGAGGCCGGGGGCGACAAGGACAAGGCCAAGGAGGTCCTGCGCAAGCGGGGCCTGGAGACCGCCGCCAAGAAGAGCGGCCGGGCCACCAAGGAGGGCGCGGTGGGCGCCTACGTCCACTTCAACAACCGCGTGGGTGTGCTGGTGGAGCTGGGCTGCGAGAGCGACTTCGTGGCCAAGAACCAGCAGTTCAAGGACCTGCTCAAGGACATCGCCATGCACATCGCCTTCGCCGATCCGGTGGCGGTGAACCGCGATGAGGTGCCCGCCGAGCTGGTCGAGAAGGAGAAGGACATCTACCGGGCGCAGCTCGAGACCGGCGCCAAGAAGAAGCCCCCGGAGATCGTCGAGAAGATCGTGACCGGCAAGCTCGACAAGTTCTTCGCCGAGAGGTGCCTGCTGGACCAGCCCTTCTACAAGGACGACAAGCTCAAGGTCGGGGACCTGCTGCGCGAGGCGGTGGCCAAGCTCGGGGAGAACATCTTGGTGCGCAAGTTCTCGCGCATGGAGGTCGGCAAGTAGACCGCGCGCGAAGCGCAACGCCGAAGACACCATGCCCGCCCGGAGCTGCTCCGGGCGGGCTTTTTTCGCGGTTTCAAACCTCTTTGACAATTGGGCCCCGGGCGGTATCTTGATTGTCCGCGAGGCAACGCACCAGCACCCCGAGGGAGATACCCTAATGAATGATAGGCGCAAAGCTATCGTGCGGTTTCTGACCATGGCCCTTCCGCTGCTGATCCCGCTGGCCGGCTGCGGCCCGAAAAAGGCGTCCGGCCCCATCGACTTCCGCAAGGTGATCGCCCGGGCCAAGGGCCGGGTCTACCCCGCGATCGTCTTCGTCAAGCCCATACGCGAGGAGTACTCCGCCGGCGAGAAGAAGAAGCAGGAGGTCTTCGGCTCCGGCGCGATCATCAGCCCGGACGGCCTGGTCTTCACCAACGCGCACGTCGCCGAGAAGGCCACCGAGATCCGCTGCGTGCTGGAGGACAAGGAGCAGTACAAGGCCGTACTGGTGGGCCTGGACAAGGAGACCGACCTGGCCCTGCTTCAGCTGCAACTGCCGAAAGGCCATCCCCCGCTGCCCGTCGTGGAGTTCGCCGACAGCGACAAGCTGGAGGAGGGCCAGTTCGTGATGGCCATGGGCAGCCCCTTCGGCTTCACCCGTTCGATCTCCTTCGGGGTGATCTCCAACACCCGGCGCTACATCGGCTTCAAGACCGAGTACAAGTACAACCTCTGGCTGCAGACCGACGCGGCCATCAACCCGGGCAACTCCGGCGGGCCGCTGGTGGATTCCGAGGGCCGGGTGGTGGGCATCAACACCCTGTCGGCCTGGTTCGCCGAGGGGCTGGGCTTCGCCATTCCCTCCAACGTGGCCAAGGAGGTGCTGGCCACCCTCAAGGAGAAGGGCAAGGTGCCCCGCGCCTGGGTGGGGCTGGACATCCAGGCCCTCAAGGACTTCGACCAGAACACGTTCCACGCGGCCAACCAGGGCGTGCTGGTCGCCGGGGTGGACGATCCCTCCCCGGCCAAGGACGCGGGCATGCAGAACGGCGACCTGATCCTTTCCGTGGGCGGGCGAAAGGTCAGCGCCAAGTACGTGGAGCAGCTCCCCGCCGCGTTGCGCTTCCTCTCCGCGCTGCCGGCCGGTAAGCCGGCGGAGTTCCTGGTCAAGCGCAAGGACAAGGAGTTGACGCTGAAAGTTGTCCCCGTGGCCAAGGGCGAGTTCGAGGGCAAGGACTTCGACGCCAAGCGCTGGGACATGACCATCAAGGGCATCAGCCGCTACGCCACCCCCCATCTCTACTTCTTCCGCAAGAAGGGCGTCTACATCCAGGGGGTGCGCTGGCCGGGCAACGCGCGGAACTCCGGGCTGCGGACCATGGACATCATCGTGGTCATCGACGGCGCCAATATCACCGGCGTGGAGCAGTTCGAGAAGCTTTACAAGAAGATGCTGGCCGACGGAAAGCGCGAGAAGAAGTCCCTGATGACCATCAAGCGGGGGCCCTACACCAAGCAGATAGTCCTGGACTATCGCAAGAACTACAAGGATGAGGGAGGCAAGAAATGACCGGTCCGCGCCGCGCCTGCCTGGCCCTGATCTCGGCGCTGCTGTGCGCCGCGCCCGCCGCCGCCGGGGAGGGGGCGGGGAAGTCGGAGTTGGAGGCCGAGCGCGCCAAGTTCGCCGCCACGCGCCTCAAGGCCATGGACGCCGCCCGGCGGACCTTCGTCAAGGTGAGGTTCTCCCCCAAGTGGGACGAGGAGTGCAGCCTGGAGGCGGCGGTCGGTACGAGCTACTCCTACGGGAGCTTCTGGAGCGCCTCCGAGGGCGGCGAGATCCTCAACCGCCTGCGCAACTTCATGGAGCTGCACCGCCAGAAGCGCACCTCCACGGTGCCCGGGATGGTGATCGGCCCCGGGTTGGTGGTGGTGGCCGACGACGGCACCGGTTACGAATGGAAGCTGGTTGAGAAGGTGGAGGTCGAGGACGCTTCCGGCAGGCGCTGGAAGGCCACGCCCCACAAGCTGCTCACCGCGGCCTCGGCCATTCTCTTCACGGTCCAGGGCGCCAAGCCGCCCGCGGCTCCCGCCTTCCGGGACGACTTCAAGTTCTCGCTGACCTCGCGGGTCTTCGGCACCAGCCTGACCAGCGAAACCTCGACACCCGATAAGTGGTACGTGCTCAGCGGCGGGGCCTACCTGCCCTTCGATGCCAAGCCGGCGGCGGCCGGGCGGCTGCTCTTCCCGGTGGGCGGGAGTTCGGGCCGCACCCCGGCCTGGACCTCGGGCGGTGCGACGCTGCTCTTCGACTCCGAGGCGCGTCCGGTGGGCATCAACATCGGCCGGCAGGTGCTCACCAACGGAAACCGCGCCGCCTGGGACGTGAAGGCCATTCTCGCGGATGGTGCCGTTTCCTACGACAAGGTAAGAAAGGCCGAGGCGGCCGCGCGGGAGCAGTCGCTGAAGCTTTTCTACAAGGTGCGCTTCGAGTTCCGGGTGGAGAAGAACGACGATGGGGACATGTGGTCCCGCCGCCGCTACTACCCGAGGACCGGCGGCAGCCAGGACGCCGAGGGCTTCGGCCTCTCAGTGGGCGGCGGGCGGGTCTTCGTACCCCGCGCGCTGAAGCCCGACGCCCTGCGCACCGTCGAGAAGGTCTCCGTCAAGGTCGGCGGGGCCTGGAAGAAAGCCAAGTTCGCCGGCGCCTATCGGGACTTCAGCGGCATGCTCATCGAGGTGCCAGGGGTCAAGCTCGCCGAGCCGAAGGGGCTCTACGCGACCAAGGGCGTCGAGATGATGAAGCCCTTCGTCTACTGCGCGGTCCGCGAGCTGCTCGGGAAGACCAACGCCTACGCCAAGGCCATCCGCTACCGGGGCCGGCGCATGGGCTACAAGGATCGGGTCCGGCCGCTGGTCGGCGACGTGCCCGTCGGGGCGCTGCTCTTCGACCTGGAGGGCAAGCTCTCCGGCATCTGCATCCGGGAGCGCCGCGACCGGGACCTGGTTTCCCTGCGCGCGCGGCGCAGCTACTACTACTCGATGAAGAACCTGGTCTCCTTCGCCAAGCTCAGGTCCGCCCTGGAGAACCCGAAAAAGCACGCCCTGCCCACCTGGCGGCCGATGAGCAAGCAGGAGGCCAAACGGCTGGTCTGGCTGGGGGTGGAGTTCGACCCCATCACCAAGGAACTGGCCAAGCGGCTCAAGGTCGACGGGCCCACCCGCGGCGGGGCCGTGGGGCTGATAGTCTCCAGCGTTTACCCCGGCTCGCCGGCGGCCAGGCTGGGCATCGAGGCCCGGGACGTCCTCCTGCGCGTGGAGGTCAAGGGCCTGGGCGACCCGGTGCCGCTGATGAGCTCCTACGCCTCGGAGATGGCCGAGCGCTGGAGCATGATCGCCCAGCGGATGGCCGGGCTGGGCATGCAGGGCATGGGCGCGCGCACCTGGAAGCCCCGCGCCAACTTCCTCAGCGGCCTGCTGACCGAGGCCGGGCCGGGGCACGACGCGGAGGTCGTCTACCTGCGCCACAAGGACAAGAAGATCAGGAAGGGCAGCTTCAAGCTGGCCTACGGGCCGGTGGACTACGGCAGCGCCAAGAAGCACAAGGACGAGAAGCTGGGCCTGTCGGTCAAGCCGCTGACCTACGAGGTGCGCCTGGCCCTGGCCCTGAAGAAGGACGCGCCGGGGGTGGTGATCAGCAAGGTGGAGCCGGGCTCGGCCGCGCAGCTCGCCCGGCTGAGCGCCTACGCGCTGATAACCCACATCGAAGGCCAGCCGGTGAAGTCGGTGGACGAGTTCAAGAAGGGCATCGCCGCGCTGCGCAAGGCCAAGCAGGAGAAGGTCAAGTTCCAGGTCTCGATCATGGGCAAGAGCCGCTTCGCGGACCTCAAGCTGGAGGACTGACCCCTTGAGCCCCAAAGCCGCCTACCGCCGCGTGCTCCTCAAGCTTTCCGGTGACGTGCTCCGCGGCTCGGGCTCGGCGGGCATCGACTACCGCCGGGTGAAGACCCTTTCGAAGGAGGTGGTCAGCGTCGCCGAGCTGGGCGTGGAGATCGGGGTGGTCATCGGCGGGGGCAACTTCATCCGCGGCGGCCAGGCCCAGGCGGTGGGCATGAACCGGGCCCACGCCGACTACATGGGCATGCTGGCCACCATGATCAACGCCCTGGCCCTGCAGGACGGCATGGAGCGCCTGGGCGCCGAGACCCGGGTGCTCTCGGCCATCAAGGCCGAGGAGGTCTCCGAGCCCTACATCCGCCGGCGGGCGCTGCGCCATTTGGAAAAGGGGCGCATCGTGATCCTCGCCGGGGGCACCGGCAATCCCTACTTCACTACCGACACGACCGCGGCGCTGCGGGCCTGCGAGCTGGGCTCCGAGGTGCTGCTCAAGGCCACCAAGGTGGACGGGGTCTACTCCGCCGACCCGGTCAAGAACCCCCGGGCCAGGCGCTACCGCCGGCTGGACTACATGCAGGTGCTCCGCCGCCGGCTCAAGGTGATGGACTCCACGGCGATCAGCCTGTGCATGGATAATGACCTGCCCATCGTGGTCTTTAACTCGCAGAAGAAGGGCAACATCGCCCGGGCGGTATGCGGCGAGGACATCGGCACGGTGGTGGGGCCGTCGGGGAAGAAATCCTCCGGCCGGGCGCGGCGCGGGAAGAAAGGCGGTTGACAGCCATGAGCGAACAGGACCTCACTGGCATCTATGAGGACTCCGGCGAGCGGATGATGGGCGCGGTGGAACTCCTGGAGAAGGACCTCCGCGGGGTGCGCACCGGGCGGGCCACCTCGGCGCTGCTGGACGGCATCCGCGTCGCCTACTACGGCGAGAATATGCCCGTCAACCAGGTGGCCACCGTCTCGGTCCCCGAGCCCCGGCTGATCCTGATCCGCGCCTGGGACGCGGCCGCCGTTCCCGAAATAGAAAAGGCCATCCTGGCCAGCTCCCTGGGGCTGACCCCCATGGTCGAGAAGAACCTGGTTCGCCTGGCGGTGCCGCCCTTGAGCGAGGAGCGCCGCAAGCAGCTGGTGGCCCACGTGAAGGAGCGCGGAGAGCAGGCCAAGGTGGCCATCCGCAACGTGCGCCGCGACGCCAACCGCCAGATCGACGCCCTCAAGAAGGCCGGGAGCGCTCCCGAAGACGACTGCGCCAAGAGCAAGGAGGAGATACAGGAACTCACCAAGGAGAGCGAGGCCGACATCGAGAAGTATCTCAAGAGCAAGATCGACGAGCTGATGGAGGTCTGACCGGAAGGCAGTTCCTCAATAATAAAGCCCGGGCCCGCCGGAGAAAAGGCGGGCCCGATTCATTCCTGGGGCTCTGCGCGGCTACTTCTTGGACGCGGGCATGACTGCCAGCTGGGTCAGGAAGAAGTTGGACTGCGACTGCATCTGGGCCAGGGCCGCCTCCATGGCGGTGAACTCCCGGCGCAGGCGCGCCTCCTTGACCAGCAGGCGCTCTTCCATATCTTCTATCTGGTCCTCGTAGCTCCGGATGCGGCTGTCCAGCGAGCTCTGCTCGGTGGCGATGGTCCCGTCGGTCCCGCGGGTTACGAAGGAGAGCTGGTTGGAGAGGCCGTGGGCGATGCCGCCTTCCTCCTGGGCCTGGAACTCGAGGATGCGGGTCTTGCCGTCGCCGGCGTTGGTGCCGGTGACGGTGACGCGCATGGCCGTGGCGCTCATCGGGTCGGTCAGCACCTCCGCCCAGATGCTCCCGCCGAAGCCGCTCTTCTCCGCAATGACCTCCCAGCTGCCGCCGGGGCGCTCGAGTTCCACCTTGAAGTCACTGATCCCGGTGCCGTCGTCCATGGTGTTGAGGAACATCTTGGAGATCGAGCGCGTGGCGTTGAAGTTCACGATGAAGATGTCCCCGCCGCCGATGGGGTTGGCGGCCAGGAAGCCGTTGCCCGAGCCGAAGTCTCCCTGATCGGTGCTGCCGTTGATCAGGTCGTTGACGTCGAAGCCGCCGGCCGCGGCCGGCCCGCTGATGGTGGCCCCGTCGGCGCCCAGCGCGCGGTCCATCACCCCCGAGAAGAGCTTGCCCACCTCTTCTGTATTGCTCTCCAGCGCGTCGGAGAAGACGTCCGTGTCGAACTCCAGCTTGGCCTCGGTGCCCAGCTTGAAGCCCACCATGGTCAGGCTGTTGACCTCGGCGGCCACGCCGTCCACCTGGTTGCCCACCGCGCGGGCCAGGTCCGTGGCGATGAAGCGCAGCGTGGAGTTGGCGAAGAGCAGCGCGGCCCGCTCGTTATCCGCGTCGTACTCGGTGTACTTGGCGATGCTGTCCTGCACCGCGTTGTACTTGGCGACGAAGTCCTCGGCCTTCTCGATGATCCCCTCGGTGTCCAGGCTGACCGTCACCGTCACCGGCGTCGCCGAGGTGGCCTTGAGGTCCAGGGTTAGCCCCGGGGCCAGGCCGGTGATCGTATTGGTGGCCGACTCCACCAGGATGGGGCTGTCCTGCCCGAACTGGATGGCGGCGTTCTTGGCCTGGCTGATTTCCGTGAAGGCCAGGCCCGTGGTGTTGTTGCTGACGCTGGTGGCGTTGGCAAGTCCGGTGTCGTCGCTGCTCAGGATCAGCTGGTAGGGGGTGGCGCCCGAGCCGGTGTTGATCACCACCGCGGTGACGCCCATGTCCTTGTCGTTGATGGCCTGGGCCACGTTGTCCAGGGTGTCGGCCGCGCCCACTGTGATGGTGTCGGTGACCCCGGCGACGGTCAGGTCGAACTGCCCGGCGCCGACCGGGGCGGTGTCGCTGTCCGCGTAGCCGTTGGAGGAAAGCTGCGTGGCCTGGGCCAACTGGCTGACCGTGAAGGTGTAGGTCCCATCCGCCGTGGCGCTGCTCACCGTGGCCGAGACGACGCTCTCGTCGCTGACCGCGGCGGTCTTCGCGCTCCAGGCGGTCTCGCGGGCCAGCTCGTCAACCGCGGTCTTGAGAGCCAGCAGGCTGGTGTTGATAACGCCGAAGGCGCTCTTCTTGGCTTCGGCCTCGCTCATCTGCTGCTGCAGCAGGTTGATGGGCCGGCGCTCGATGGACATCATCTGCTGGATTATGCTGGCGGTGTCCAGTCCCGATATCAGGCCGGAGACAGAAGTAGTAGCCAGAGCCATGTCCACGCCCTCCTTAGCACTCACAATGGCCCCCTGAGGGGGCCGCTCCCTAGCACCATTAAGATTATCGGTCGCACCGGAGGGGGCTTGAGGGCAAAAGGGGCTTTTCGGCCGCACGCAAGACACCTGATTGCGCGCGTTACGTATAGCCAAGTGCCTTCAGCCCGCTCCCTGCGGGTCTGCTATTATATTGTAGTGCCGGAACAGGTGTCGCGGACCCGCCGGCGGCGGCCTATCCCCGCCGCAGGTCGTCGATGTTCTGGAGGTCCCCGGCGTCGATGGTCGGGCGCGTGTGGGTTTCGGTGCCGATGATGGCGTCGCTGCCCACCTTCCAGTAGTAATTGGAGCCCGAGGGCACTCCGTAATGGACCTTGCCGGTTGCCGGGTCCCGCAGGTCGACCGTGCCCCTAATATAGCTGGACCACTTGCGGTTGATCTCGTCCAGGGCCTTGCTGCGCGACTCGTGGGACTTGTGAATCATGTCGGCGATTTCGTCGTTGGCCTTGGCCATAATCTTGGAGCGCTTGATCACCGCGCGGCTCTCGCGGATGGCCCAGCGGGGGCTTATCCGGAAGGAGTCCTTGATCTGCCAGTAGATGTCGTGGGCCTGGTGAAACTCAGCGGGCGGCGCGCAGACCGTGCCCAGCGAAGCCGTCCACAGGCCCATCGCCGAGCCCGGGAGCGACTGGCGAACGGTCACCACGTAGGCCCGGCCCACGACTTTGGTGCCCTTGATCGTCCCGCTCACGCGCGCCTCGGCGCCGTCGTAAGTGCGAGGCATCCAGCGGTTGGTGGGCAGGCCCCGGCAGAGGTCGGGGCGCTTGAGGACCGAGCCGAGCGTCGCGTCCGGATAGCTCTTCTTGAGTTGGGGCAGGTAGAGCTTCCTGGCGAAGCCCGCCGCGCCCAGGTAGCGCATTACGTACATGTTCGCCGTCACTCCGCCGGAGGGGTTGTAGGCCGCACCCTCGCGGAAGCCGGCCACCAGCAGGGCCCGGTTGGGCTCGACGTAGAGCGGCGGCGCGGGCTCCTGCATGTAGATTGCCGTCGAGTCCTTTCCGTCCTTCTTGGCCGCGAACCAGAAGCTGGCGTCGATGTAGGGACGCAGCGTGCCGCTGGCCTTGGCCTGAACCTTCCAGTTCTTGGGGACCATCAGCGAGAAGGCCCCCTCCCGGGGATCGGTCCACTTCACCCACTTCTCCGGCGGCGGGGCGATGCGCTTCTCGTCGCGGAGGGCCTTGCGCAGGCGGTAGCTGGCCAGAATTCTGGTGAAGATCGGCTTGAGAGCCTTGCACTGGGCCTCCGGCGCGGCGAAGCCGGTGGCCAGGGCCACCTTGCCTTTGGTCGAGACCACGAAGACGTAGCTCCAGCGGCCCCCCAGTCCGGTGAACTTGCCGCGCATCGAGCAGCTGTCGGCCATCTTGCCCTTGAGCTGGTGGGGGCCCTCGGCGGTCATGCCCGGCAGCACCCCTTTGAGGCTCTTGACCAGCCCCGCGGCCACCTCGCTCGCCGGCTGGGGCTTCTTCATGTGCAGTGTCCAGACGTAGGCCTGGGGCCCCTTGAGGGTCTCGGCCTCGGGGCTGAATACCACAGCGCCATTCATGGTCACCCGTGGCGACCAGCCCCTGAGCAGCTTGACCTCGAAGCCGTGGGGGTCCTGGACCTTGACCCATTCGACGGCCCCGGCCGGGCCCGTGGCCAGCATGGCGGCGAAAGCGGAGGCGAGCAGGGCGGAGCGCTTCATCGTCGGGGTCCTTTCTGCCGGGCATTCACCTCTCTAATACTATAGCTTATCTGGGCACTTTTTCCAAATGGGCGGCGGCTCCGGCTTGACTGCTCACGCGGGCCGAATTAGAATTCGTCTCCGCCCGGAATAAGCGCGCCTTTCCGGGTGGTTGCAGAGGTGGAAGGGACTGATGCCGGCTTCTCATGGGTTGGCAACATCGAGGCTGGCCGGCGAGGTCCCTTCCGTACTTGCCGCAATGAACCGCTGAGGGTTCGCAGTTGACCGGTCCTGGTAACGGAAAGACCAAAGCCATCGCCCTGATGTCCGGCGGGCTGGACAGCTCGCTGGCCGTGGCCATCTGCCGGGAGCTGGGCATCGAGGTGGTCGGCCTCCACTTCCAGAACATCTTCCATCCCGGCAGGCGCGGGGCGGGTTCGGCCGCCCAACGCTCCGCCGAGGCCCTGGGCGTCGAGCTCCTGACTCGGGACAGCACCGCCATGCTCATGAAGGCGGTGCGCAACCCCAAGTTCGGTTTCGGCCGGAACCTCAACCCCTGCATGGACTGCCGCGAGTACATGATCGGGGTGACCAAGGAGCTGCTTCCCGAGTTGGGCGCCAGCTTCATCGTCAGCGGGGAGGTCATCGGCCAGCGGCCCATGAGCCAGCGTTCCGACGCCATCAAGCGCATCGACCGCGAGGCTGGCGCCGAGGGCCTGGTCCTGCGGCCGCTCTCGGCCAAGGGCATGCCCGAAACTCTCGCCGAGCGCGAGGGCTGGGTGCCGCGCGAGAAGCTCCTGGGCATCCGCGGCCGCTCGCGCCGCGCGCAGTACGAACTGGCCGCCAGGCTCGGCGTCACCGTTTTCAGCTCGCCGGCCGGGGGGTGCCTGCTCACCGATCCGGGCTTCACCGCGCGCATGCGCGACATGATGGAGCACACGCCGGACTTCGACGAGAACGACGTCGAGCTCCTCAAGTTCGGCCGGCACTTCCGGCTCTCGCCGACTTCCAGGGCCGCCGTGGGCCGCGACGAGGTGGACAACCAGCGCGTGGAGGAGCTGGCCCGCGTCGGGGACATTCTCGTGGAAGTCGCCGCGGGGCACAGCCCCACCACGCTGGTCCGCGGCGTGGCTGATGAGGCGATGCTGGGGGCCGCCGCCGCGCTCACCGCGCGCTACTCCAAGAGCCGCGGCGAGGCCCAGGTGGAGTGCCAGCTCTGGCGCCCGGCCGAGGGGGAGGACCGTGAAACCGGACGGCGCCTCAGCGTCGCGCCCCTGGACGAGGACACCGTCGAGCGCCTGGCGGTGGGCAGGGTCAGCGATTGATGAAAACCAGCGCCAAGCTGGCCGCGCTCATCGAGCGGCTCACTAAGATGAAAAGCGCCTGCCTGGCCTACTCCGGCGGCGTGGACAGCACCTTCCTGGCCTGCGTCGCCGGCGAGGTGCTGGGAGAGAACTTCCTGGCGGTCACCGCCGCGAGCGAGACCTACCCGGAGCGCGAGCGTCGCGAGGCCGAGGAGTTCGCGAAGAAGTGCGGTTTTCGGCACATGGTCGTTCCGACCAGCGAGCTGGGCATCCCCGGCTTCAGCGACAATCCCCCGGACCGCTGCTACTACTGCAAGAAGGAGCTTTTTGAAACGCTGCGGAAGATCGCCGAGCGCGAAGGAATAGAGACGTTGCTCGACGGCCAGAACGCCGACGATGTTTCGGACTATCGCCCGGGCGCGCGCGCCGCGGAGGAGTTGGGGGTCATTTCGCCGCTAAAGGACGTCGGGCTCACCAAGGCGGAGATTCGTGCCCTGTCCAGAGAACGCGGCCTCGCCACCTGGAGCAAGCCGGCCTTCGCGTGCCTGGCCAGCCGCTTCCCTTACGGTCAGGAGATCAACGCCGAGAAGCTGACTCGCGTCGGCGCGGCGGAGGAGTTCCTGCGCTCGCTGGGCCTGGGGCAGCTCCGGGTGCGTGACGACCAGGGAGTCACCGCGCGCATCGAAGTCCCCCCGGAAGACATCGAGAAGCTGCTCGGCGAGCGGCGCGAGGAGATCGTCAAACGTTTCAAGGAGCTCGGCTACAAATACGTGTCTCTCGACCTCGAAGGTTATCGAACCGGGTCGATGAACGAGGTGCTGTAGTCCCCTCAGAACCACAGGGTCAGGCCGAAGGTCGGCCCGGCCAGGTCCTCGCCGGCCACGCTGAAGTGGCGGTAGCCGAGGAAGAACTGCAGTCGCTTGTAGGCCACTCCCACCCGGGCCTCCAGTTCCCAGACGCCCTCCCTCTCGATCCAACCGCCCTCGGTGATGAGGTGCACGTAGAGCGGCTTCCTTGGAAAGAACTCGGCTTCGTAGCGGAAGTCGATGCCGCTCGCGGTGGTGCCGTCCTCCCAGGCCAGGGCGCGCCCGCCGATTCCCGCGGCGAAGAGCACGCGCGGCGAGACCGCGAAGCTGTAGGTGACGTGGCCCTTGATGTGCTGCATGTGGTCGGAGCCGCCGCCGGAGACGTCCTCGGCGTAGTCGGTGAAGGACAGGTCCAGATTGTAACGCGCGTTGCTGCGCATCAGCACTTCCGCGCGGTGCCCGTAAAGGCCCGAGGAGTGCCGCTCGAAGGAGTAGGTTGGCCGGAAGGAAACGTCCAGGTCGACCTCGTCGCGCCGCGCCCGCTTGCGGGCCGGGCCCTCCCAGCCGGGGGGCTGTCCCTCGGCCGGAGGCCCCTTTTCTTTCTCCTTGCGCGGGATGACCCGCACGTAGGCCCGCCCGGGACGCCGGTAGGGGTAGTTCTCGAAGCGGAAGAGCCGCTCCCCGCCGTCGTTGACCATTTCGGCGGGAACCGTGAAGGGCAGGGCCAGGACGTGCAGGGCGCAGTCCAGGGCGCCGATCAGGAGTTCCAGGTCCCAGTCGTCATCGTCATCATCGTCCTCGTCGTCGAAGAGCCCTTTGGAGTCCTTGTCCCTCCCGCCTTTGTCCCTCTTCTTCTTGCCCTTGCCGCGGTCCTTGCCGCGATCCTTGTCGCGACCTTTATCGCGGTCCTTGACCTTCTTCTTGATCTTCTGCAGCTTGCCCTCGCCGGCCAGAGACCGTCCGCCGGACGGCAGCGCCGCGGGCAGCAGCAAGAGAAGCAGTCCCAGGAAACAGGCGATTCGGATTATCAACGCTTTCATAATCCCGTTATCCCCGCGTCCGTAGCTTCAGGATTTCCTCGACGGCCACTTGCCGCGGCCGCCGACCACCACCTTGCGCAGGCGCACGTAGGCCCCGCCGTCGTCTACCGGGACGTCCTGCCCGTCCTTGCCGCAGTAGCCAGGCGAGGCCAGCTTGAAGTCGCGGCTGACCGCGTCGATATCCTTGAGGCTCTCGAGCACCAGGCCGCTTATGGAAACGTCGCGGACCAGCTCGCCCAGCTTCCCGTTCTGGATCAGCCGGCCGCAGCCGGCGCGCACCGTGTAGTGCCCCTTCTCGGAGAGGACGTGCCCGCTGGAGCCGTGCTCCAGAAGCAGCCCGCGATGGGTCTCCCGGATCATGTCCTCCAGCTTGCGCTTCCCGGGCGCGAAGTAGGTGTTGCTCATGCGCACGATGGGCGGCGAGCTGTAGCCGTCGGCCCGGCCGTGACCGGTGGGCCGGGACTTCATCCGCTTGGCGGTCTCCAGCGAGTGCAGGTAGGTCTTCAAGACGCCGCGGCTGATTATCTCGGTGCGCCCGGCGGGGGTGCCCTCCGAGTCGAACTCGTAGCTGCCGAAGCCGCCGGGGACGGTGGGGTCGTCGACCACGCTCACCTGGACCGAGGCCAGCTTCTTGCCGAGCTTGGCGTCGAGCAGGCTCTGGCCGCTCAAGACCAGGTCGGCCTCGGCGTTGTGCCCCAGGCACTCGTGGACGAAGACGCCGCCGGTCGCCGGGTCGAGGATCACCGGGAAGCTGCCCCCCGGCGCGGGCCGCGCGGCGAGCACCGCCAGGGCCCGCTCGGCGGCGTTGCGCGAGAAGACGTCGGGACCCAACTCGGCCAGCAGGTCGTCCCCGCCGGTGCGGCCCACGCGCTCCGCCCAGCGCTGAATGCCGCGCTTCCCGTCGGCCACCACCACCATCAGCGACGCGGTGGAGCGCCGGCCCCAGCGGACCGCGGCGGTCCCCCGCGTGCTGGCCACCACGATGCGGCCGGCGTTACGGCTGAAGGAGGCCACCGAGTTGACGGCCTTCTTACCGGCGTGGCGCCGGGCGGCGCGCTCCAGCTCCAGGACGCGCTCGGCCCAGGAGGAAAGCTCGCGGCCGCTCACCTGGCCGTTTGCGGCCAGGGACTCGGCTTTGATGAGCGGCCGCGGCTTGTGCTTGGCTCGTGGGGCGACCGCCGCCGGTCGGCCCAACTCGCGGCCGCCGCGGGCCAGGGCCAGGGCGTGCTCGACGGCCTCTGAAAGCCGCCGGAAGCCGCCGCCGTCGGCGCTGGCGAAGCCCCATCTGTCAGCGCATATCAGCCGGACGCAGCAGCCGCGCACCCGGCTGGCGCCCATGCGCTCGGCGCGGCCGTCCTGGACCGACAGACCCACCGCTCCTCCGGTCATCACCCGGGCCTCGGCGAAGCGCGCGCCTTTCCTGCGGGCTAGACTTACCGCCCGGCGGGCGGCGTCGAGGTCGCGCTGGGCTTTACTGTCCACGGAAGAAACTCTAACCGCGGGGAGAGAGAGGGTCAAGCAGCATGCTTGATACGGGTCGCGGATGGCGTAAGATGCCGATTATGCGCATCGTTGTGGCCGCCAGCGAGGTGGCGCCCTTCGCCAAGACCGGCGGACTGGCCGACGTGGCCGGGTCGCTGCCCGCCGCGCTGGAGCGGCTGGGCCATCGCGTATCGGTCTTCATGCCCTACTACCGCCAGGTCGAAGAGAGCGGCGCGGCGGTCCGCCAGGTCGCGCGCCTCTTCGTGCCGCTGGGCGGCGGACAGAAGGAGGCATTGATCCTGGAGGGCCGGCTGCCCGGCGGCCGGGTGCCGGTCTACTTCGTGGCCCGGCGGGAGTACTTCGGCCGCGGGGGGATCTACGGACCGGGCGGGTACGACTACCCGGACAACCTGGAACGTTACGCCTTCTTCTGCCGCGCGCTCTGCCAGGCGGCCCGCGAGCTGGAGCTGGCTCCCGACGTTTTTCACCTTAACGACTGGCAGACCGCGCTGGCCGCCGCCTATCTCAAGCACGTCTACGCGAAGGATCCCCAGCTCTCGGCCGCGGCGGCGGTCCTCACCGTTCATAATCTGGGCTACCAGGGCATCTTCGCGCCCTGGAAGATGCCGGCCACCGGCCTGGGGCCCGAGCACTTCAACTGGCAGGAACTGGAGTTCTACGGGCAGATTAACTTGTTGAAGGGCGGTCTGGTCTACTCCGACGCCGTGAACACTGTCAGCAAGCGCTACGCGCGGGAGGTGCAAACCCCCCAGGGCGGCTACGGCCTGGACGGGGTGCTCGCCGAGCGGCGCGAGCGGCTTTTCGGCATCGTCAATGGGTTAGACTACTCGGTCTGGGACCCGGCGATGGACAAGCTGCTGCCCGCCCGCTACTCGCCCTCACGGATGGCCGGCAAGGCCCGGTGCCGGACGGCGCTGCGCAGGGAGATGGGGCTGAGCGGCCGCTCACGGCGGCCGGTGCTGGGGATGGTCTCGCGCCTCGCCGAGCAGAAGGGCATGGACATTCTGGTCGAGGCGGTCCCCGGGATCATGGGCCTGTCCGTGGAGTTGGCCATCTTGGGCAGCGGCGAGGAGCGCTTCCAGCGGGCCCTGGTGGACCTGGCCGACCGCTACCCCGGGCGCATGTCCGTGCGCCTGGGCTACGACGAGCGGCTGGCGCACCTGGTCGAGGCCGGCAGCGACATCTACCTGATGCCCTCGCGCTACGAGCCCTGCGGTCTCAACCAGCTGATCAGTCTCAAGTACGGGACGATCCCCGTGGTCCGCGAGACCGGCGGGCTGGCCGACACGGTGACCGACGGCGAGAACGGCTTCACCTTCGCCGACTACGACCCGGCGGAGCTGCTGGTCGCCGTGCGCCGGGCGGTCTCGGCCATGAGCCGCCGTTCGGCCTGGAAGGGGATGGTCGCCCGGGCCATGCGCCAGGACTGGTCCTGGGAGCGCTCGGCGGGCGAGTACGTCCGGCTGTATGCGCTGGCCCGCGCGGCGCGCGGGCTGCCCCCCGCGGGGGCGAAGCGCAAACTCGCGCGGAAGATGCCCGCTGGGAAGAAAGCGGTCGCGCGCAGGAAGAAGTAGGCGGGAAGGGAGAGGATAGTGGGCGGAAAGGTTCTCTTTGCCCAGGTGCTGCACAGCCACCAGCCGGTGGGCAACTTCGACGGCGTGTTCGAGTGGGCCTGCCGCGAAGCCTACGCCCCCTACGTCGAGGAGTACCTGCGCACCGGGCGGATGCCGCTGTCGCTGCACTTCAGCGGGCCGCTTCTGGAGTGGCTGGAGGAGCACGATCACTCGCTGCTCGATGGGCTGCGGCGGGCGGCCGCCGAGTGCGAGGTGGAGTTCCTGGGCGGCGGCTGGTACGAACCTATCCTTACAATGCTTCCGGAGCGCGACGCGGTCGGGCAGCTGGCCGGCGGCGGCGAGCTGGTCGAGCGCCTGTTGGGACAAAGGCCGCGCGGCGCCTGGATCACCGAGCGGGTCTGGGAGCAGAACCTGGCCGCGCTGCTGGTCGAGTCCGGCTACGAGTACGCGCCGCTGGACGACAGCCACTTCGTCCACGCGGGCCTGGAGCCCGGGAAGCTGGGCCCCCGCTACTGGGCGGAGGATGACGGGCGGCTCCTGGGGGTCTTTCCCGCTTCGGAGAAGCTGCGTTACCTGATTCCCTTCGGGCAAGTGGAGGAGGTCATCGCCGAACTCCGCCGGCACTGCCCCTCCGAGGGCCAGGCCCTGGTGGTCTACGCCGACGACGGCGAGAAGTTCGGCCTGTGGCCGGGGACCCACAAGCACGTTTACGACGACGGCTGGCTGGCCCGCTATCACGCGGCGCTGACGGCCGAGGGCGACTGGCTCGAGCCGGTCACGCTCTCCACCGCGTTCGAGCGCACTCGCAGCGCCGGGCTGGTTTACCTCGGTGATGATTCTTACCGGGAGATGACCGAGTGGGTGCTGCCTGCCGAGAGCCAGGCCGAGCTGCTGCGTCTTTCGAAAGAGCTGTCCGGCGACCAGCGCTTCGAGCGCGTCAAGCGCTTCTTCCGGGGCGGATCCTGGCGGGCCTTCAAGGCCAAGTACTCCGAGCTGCGATGCGTCTACGCGCGAATGCTGAGCATCAGCGAGGCGATAGCCCGTCTGCCCGCCAAGAAGGCCGCCGGGGCCCGGCGGGAGCTCTACCGCGGGCAGTGCAACTGCGCCTGGTGGCACGGGGTCTTCGGCGGGCTCTACCTTCCCCACTTGCGCGGCGCGGTCTGGAAGCACCTGCTGGCCGCCGAGCGCCTGGCGGCCAAGGCCGCGGCCAGGAAGAAGCCGCCCAACGTCGAGAGGGCCGACTTCGACCTCGACGGCCACGAGGAGTTACGCCTGCGAAGCGCCATGCTCTCGGCCTTCATCGCCCCGCAGCGCGGCGGGCATCTCTTTGAGCTGGACTTCACCCCCGGCGACCTGAACCTCACCGACGTGCTCACCCGGCGCTTCGAGGCCTATCACGCGGAGATCCGTGAGCGGCTGGCCGCGGGCGGCGCCGGCGGCGCGGCCGGCGGTTCGGCCAGCATCCACGACCTGGAGCGCGAGGCCAACGCCGAGCACGGCGAGCACCTTGTTTACGATCGGCGGCCGCTGGAGAGCCTGGTGGACCACCTGGTGCCCGGCGACTGGTCGGTGAAGGAGCTCTGGCGCGCGGGGCTGCCCAGCGACAGCGGCTTCCGCCGGGGGGAGTACGATCTGCGGAAAGCGGGCAGGGCGGCCAGGATGGTCATGGCCCGCAGCGGGCCGCTTGGCGGGCAGGGGCTGGTCGAGTTGACCAAGACCGTGGGGCTCGCCGGCGCGCGCCTGGAAGTCGGCTACGGTCTCGCCAACGAGGGGGAGGAGGCGCTGCAGTTCACCTTCGGCGTCGAGCTCAACATGGGCGCGGACTTCGCCGTTCCCGCCGGCGGGGAGCCGCGCGGAGAGGAAGTGGCCTTTTTCGAGGACGCCGCGGGGCTGGCCGTGCCCTGCGAGCCGGCGGGACTGGTCGCGACGCTCCGGGCGCCGGGGGCTGCGGCCGCCGCATGGCAGGTCAAGACCGTCAGCCAGTCGGAGACCGGCTACGAGATCACCGTCCAGGCCCTGGCCCTCTTCGCGTGGTGGTTCGTGAAGCTGGAGCCGGGGGCGCGAATCGAAAAGTCGTTGGCGCTCTCCGTGGAGCCTGCGTAGAATACGCGCCGGGGAGGAGGCGAGGGAAACTATGACAAAGATACTGCTTGTCGAGGACGACAAGAACCAGAGGAAGCTCTACGAGCAGGAGTTGGCCGACGAGGGCTACGAGGTCAACGTCGCGCCCGGCGGCCGCGAGGCCCTGGCGGAGATAGAGAAGGACCGTCCGGACCTGGTCATAATGGACATCTCCATGCCGGGCATGGACGGCATCGAGGCCCTCGGCAAAATCCTGGGCGTGGACAACACCATCCCGGTGATCCTCAACACCGCCTACGCCAACTACAAGGACAACTTCCTCTCCTGGGCCGCCGACGCCTACGTGGTCAAGAGTTCGGACGTCGGCGAGCTCAAGGCCACCATCAAGAAGGTCCTGACCAAGCGCGCCGAGGAAGCCGAGGCCGGCGGGAACTGAGCAGGACGGCCGGTGAAGGCGCCGCCAGCGCGCTCCCGGCAGAGACCGCCCGCGAAGCAGCTCTGACCCTCAAACACCAGGAGGCAACCTCATGCAGGCACAGGTAGTTCTGACCGTCAGCGAAGGAAAGCGGCTGATCGCCAAGGGCATCGCCGAGTATCACCCGGTGATCGAGGCCCTGCGCGAGGGCTGGGTGGCGGTGGCCAAGGGCTCGACCAACGGCTACGTTGTCGAGGAACTGACCGGTGAGAAGATCGACAAGAAGAAGTACATGACCGGGCACACCGTGCCCGCGGGCGGCAAGGGAAAGGCCGGCTTCGGCGCCGACCTGCCCGACCTGGTGCTCCACAAGGGCGAGCCGGTGGAGGGGGTGAGCTCCACCGAGGCGCTCAAGGAGATGGGCCCCGGCGACGTCTTCATGAAGGGCGCCAACGCCCTCAACTACGAGGACGGCCTGGCCGGCCTGCTCATCGGCCATCCAACGGGCGGGACGGTCGGCGCGGCCATCGGCACGGTGACCGCCCGGCGCATCCGCTTCATCGTCCCGGTGGGCCTGGAGAAGCAGGTGCCCTACAGCATTGTGGACGCCGGCGCCCTGGCCGGTCCCAGCGAGGAGGAGCGCGGCAAGGACTTCCCGGCGATTTGGCCGCTCTTCGCCGACGTCTTCACCGAGATCGAGGCCTTCCGCGAGCTGTTTGACGTCGAGGCCTACCCCATCGCCGCCGGGGGCCTGGCCGGCTGCGAGGGGTGTGTTCGCTTTCTGCTGCACGGCGAAAAGCGCTCGGTGAGCGACGCGCTCAAGATGGTCGAGGGCCTCCAGGGCGAGCCTCCGTTCGTGGAGTAGGTCCGCACCCGTAGTCACTACGGCATTTTGCCATTGTCGGGACCGGCCGGCTTGGGGTATGCTCGGCCTCGGAGGGATGCAGCGTGCCCGGCGAAATCCATATTCCGAAGGGTTTCGATGTACAAGACCTGCCCGACGGCGGCTTTCAGATTGAACTGCCGCGCATGCGCTTCGACTGGATGACGATCAGCATCCAGGCCGTGATGATCGGGCTCTCCGCCGGCATGATCGGCACCTTATTCGGTTTCCGGAGCAACACCGCGGCCAACCTGATGTTCACCGGCGGATTGGTTCTTGCTGGAATTGCCCTGTGTGTCATTCCCCGAGCCTTTCTGATTCACCATTACGTGGAACTGCACCCCCGTAGTTTGGTTCTGCGAGCCAGCTTCGGGCCATTGCGAGATCGGATTACTGAAATCCCGTTGAGCGGCGTCAAAGAGGTGCTGCTGACTTCACGAGACCGTTCGAAAGATCGGGCCTTGCACATCCTGGCGGTCAGGGCCTCCGAAGGAGAACATATGGTGGGGCGCGGTCTCAATTCCGAGCAGTCCAACTGGCTTGGGAAGAAGATCGAGGAGTTCCGCAACCGCTTGGTCAAGGGGACAGCGTGAGCAGCCGGCCAACGTGTCGGAGGAGAAACGAGCGTCCGTGACTGCGTCCGGTGACATCCCCGAGGGCCTCGAGATCGAGCGCACCCCAAGCGGTGGCTTCCGCTTCGAGCTGCCCCGGCCCAAGTGGGCCTGGGTGGGACTCATCTTCGGCTTGCCCTTCATGCTGCTCTTCATGGGCTTCGCGATCTTCTGGATATGGGGCTGGTGTCACCAGGCGCCCAGCGTCGGCGTCGCCGTCGGCGGCGCGCTCTTCGGGAGCCTCTTCGTCCTGGTGCCCCTGGGCGTCCTCTACGCGGCGCTGAAGGCGGCCTTCGGCCGCCAGCACCTGGAGGTCGACGGGCGCGAGATAAGCATCACCTCGCAACTCCCGCCGCTGCCGCCTTCACGAAAAAGGATCCCGCTGGGTGAGGTCACCGGCATCGTGGTCGACGACTTGCGAGGCTCCAAGGGTGGGGTGCGCCACTACCTCAACATCAAGACGGCGAAGAAAGAGCGCCACGTCGGCGAGGGGCTGGAGCGTCCGGTCCTGGAGTGGCTGGCCGCGCGGCTCGCGGCGCTGGCCGGGCGGGGCGATGGTAACGAGAGCGACCTCCTGGCCGTCTTCGAGGCCGACCGGCGCAGCGATCACCTGGAAGCGGCCCCCACCGCCGAGGCGGCCCTGGCGGCCGCAGGCGAGGAGGGCCTGGGCGCGCCGCCGGAGAAGAGCGGCATCACCGTGCTGGAAGCGGGCCGCGGGCTGCTCAGGCTCAAGCTCCAGGCCAAGGGAGGCAAGGGGCTGACCTGTTTCGGGGTCGCTTGGCTGGCCATAACCGGAACAGTGACCGCCGGGTTTGCCTGGGCGATGGTCAGCGGCAACACTCAAGGCGACCCGCCGCCACTTTACTTCATCATCCCGTTCATGGCGATCTTCTGGGCGATTGGCGTCGGGATGCTGCTGGCCGGCCTGAGGCAGCGCAGCCTCCTTGAGCACATCGAGATTCGTCGGGGGGAGGTCTCCTGGCAGGCGACCAGCATCCTGGGGGCCAGGCAGCGGACGCTTTCCGGGCGCGGGATGAGGATCGAGCGCGCCGAGAGCTACCAGCAGAACGAACAGCCGGTCTATCACCTGCGCATCACCTGCCCGGGCGAGGAGCCCATCAAGTTCGCCGGCAACGTGGCGGCGGCGGGACAGGGCTGGCTGCTGGCCAGGATCGGCGCTGAACTGAAGGGGTCCGTCGAGCCGGACATGGCCGAGCTGGTCGAGTCCGGCCGGCTCGACGAGGTGGACGCGACCGAGCTGCGCGCGCCGCCGCGGGGGACGGGCATCAGCATCACCCAGGAGCGGCGGCACTTCCTGGAGCTGCGCCTGGCCGCCCGCGGGGGCAGGCAGCTACTCATCTTCTCGCTGGTCTGGAATTCTATCATTGGGGTGGTTATCACCGTTATCTTCTTCGCCAGCGATCAGCCCGGCGATTTCCCGCCGATCTTCGCCTGCGTAATCCTGGGCATTTTCGCGCTGGTCGGGGTGGCCACGCTGGTTACCGGCCTCAAGTATCTGACGCTGGTCGAGAACCTCGAAGTGCGTCCCGGCGAAGTCTCCTGGCGGGCGCTGAGCATCCTGGGCCCGCGACGCCGGCAGCTCCGCGGCGAGGATATCAGGATCGTCCGCAAGGAGAGCTACAAGCAGAACAACCGGCCGGTCTATCACCTGCGCTTCACCTGCCCGGAGGAGAAGCCCATCAAGTTCGCGCCTAACATAAAGCCCGAGGGCCAGACCTGGCTGATGGCCAGGATCGCGAAGGCGCTGGAGGTCCGCTGAAGCACAGGGCCCGGCGACTCCCGCCGGGCCCCGCCTGCACGCTGAAAGAAACAGCTATACCGGTTTGTCTGAAGTCTGGACCATCTCGATGCGGCCGTTGGGGCAGCGCTGCGCGCACATCCCGCAAGCCACGCACTTGTCCTCGTCGAGGCAGACCCGACCGGTCGCGTCCATCTGGTAGGCGAACATCTTGCAGATGTCATAACAGATCTGGCAGCCGGCCCCGCAGCCGCAGGCCAGGCAGCGCCCGGCCTCGGCGACGGCCTGCTCTTCCGTGAGCAGCGGTTCGTAGCCGTCGAAATCCTTGGCGCGCTCGGCCGGCGCGCGCTTCTCGAGCTCAGGCCGCCAGGCGCGCGCCTTCTCGCCGTGACGCACCAGCACGGCCTCCTTGTCGGCCTCCACCTCCGGCGGATCGTAGTCCAGCAGCGCTTCCTTGCCGGCCAGCAGTTTGTCGATGCCCACCGCGGCGCGCTTGCCCTGGGCAATCGCCGAGATCACGTTCTTGGGTCCCAGCACGCAGTCGCCGCCGGCGAAGACCCCCTCGATGCTGGTCGCCAGGGTCTCGTCGTCGACCTCCACCGTGCCGCGCCCGGTCATCCTGACGTCGCCCAACTCCACCGCCTGGCCGACCGCCGAGATTACCGAGTCGACGTCCAGGGTGAACTCGGTGCCGGGGACCTCCACGGGCCGCCGCCGGCCGGAGGCGTCCTGCTTCTCCTCCAACACGTAATTGAGCAGCCTGATGCCGGTCACCCGGCCGTGTTTGGCGACGATCTCCTGCGGGCTGACCAGGTACATGACCCGGACGCCTTCCTCCTCGGCCTCCCAGATTTCCTCCTCGGTGGCCGGCATCTCGCCCCTGGTGCGGCGATAGAGCACGAATACCGATTCGGCGCCCAGCCGCCGCGCGGTGCGCGCCGCGTCGATAGCCGTAAAGCCCCCGCCGATTACCGCGACGCGCTTGCCAGCCTCGGGCTTCCGGCCCGCGGCAGCGTCGCGCAGGAACTCCACCGCCGCGAAGTTACCCTCGGCGTCCTCGCCCTTGACCCCCAGCCTGGTTCCGGCCTGGGCGCCGGCACCGACGAAGACGGCGTCGAAGCCCTGCTTCTTGAGGTCGTCGATGGAGAAATCCCTGCCCAGCGCGCAGCCGGTCTTGAACTCGACGCCCAGGCCCGCGACCATGGCGATGTCCTCGTCGAGCTGCTGGTCATTGAGCCGATAGGCGGGAATCCCGTAGCGCAGCCAGCCGCCGGTATTCGGCGCGGCCTCGAATACTGTGACTTTGTAACCGGCGCGCGCGCAGTCGAAGGCGCAGGCCAGGCCCGCCGGGCCGGAACCGACCACCGCGACCTTCTCCTCCCGAGCCGCCCCGCGCGCGTCGAGAACCTTGGGCTTCCAGCCCTGCTTCTTGCCCTTTTCGAGCACAAAGCGCTTGATGGCCCGGATCATGATGGGCTCGTCCTTGTGGCCGCGGGTGCAGGCCGTCTCGCAAGGATGGTCGCAAACCAGGCCGCAGACCGATTGCAGCGGGCTCTTCGCGGTTATGAGTTGATAAGCGACTTCGAACTGCTCCTCGGCCACCGCGCGCACGTAGCCCTGGGCCGGGACCGAGTTGGGGCAGGCGAAGGCGCAGGGCGCCGACGGCACCACGTCCTTGAGCCGCGCGGTGCCGTCGTAGATGGTCAGTTCCGGCGCGGCGGTGATGGCCGGCACCAGCACGTCGCGCACCTCGCGCAGCGAGCTGAAGCCATTGTCTTGCAGGTACTTCTTGACGCCGGTGATGAACTCGGGCATGAAGCCGAAGCCGTGGGTGATGGTCCGGGTGCAGGCGCCCACCAGGTCGGCGCCGACCATGGCGTACTCGACCGCGTCCTGCCAGGTGCTTACCCCCCCGGCGCCGGTGAGGACCGCGTCGGGCCCGCAGTTCCTGCGCATCTCGTAGACGTCGCGCAGCCCCAGGGGCTTGAGCCACGGCCCGTTCATGCAGGCCATGCCGATTTCCTTCTGGAGCGCGTACATCGAGCTGGTGGGGTCGTCCAGGTTGATGGGTGGGACACCCAGGCGGTTGGCGGTCCCGCCGACCGCGTCGGCGCCGGCCTCGACGGCCGCCTTGGCGATGGGCCCGATCTGCCCGCCCTCGGGGGTGAGCTTGAGGAACAGCGGGATGCTCAGGGCCTTCTTGACCGCCGCGACGATCTGGCTGGCGATGCCCTTCTGCGAGCCCATCGACGCACCGGTCTTGGGGCCGGCCCCGTCGTCCTTCCCGGAGACCTGCACGTTGAAGCTCATGTTCGGGCAGCACATGTTCAGCTCGACGACGTGCACGCCGGCGGCCTCGCACTTCCTGGCCATGCGCACCCAGCCGTCGACGCCGTCGTCGCCCGCGTAGGTTATGTTGGCGTAGAGGATCAGCTCCTTGCAGCGCTTGCGGCCCGCCTCGATGAGCTCCAGCAGCTGGTCGAGCAGCAGGCGCTTCTCGGCGGTGAAGGACAGGAAGTTCTTGTCCGGGTAGTACCCGTAGCGCGGCACCCGGTTGATGTAGGGCAGCGGGTCGACGGTGAGCTTGAGGCTGGCCGCGCCCCAGCCGGTCGCCTGGATGCGCTCGAGCTGCTCGACGGTCATGGTCGTCGGGCCGCTGAGCACCACGAAGGGGTTGCGGTACTTGATCCCGGCGACCTCTACCGGCAGGTCGAAGTCGGTGTGCCTGGGCATCGCGCTGCCTCTCCTTTCAAAGTCGTCTTACAAGTTCATCAAGGAGTTTCTCTGTTTCTTCATGCGCAAACGCCTTGTCAACCGATGTGCCACGGCGTTTATGCTCCTGGCGTGAGATGGCGGCAATCTGTTGGCACTCCGGGCGCGTCTTCTCGTACTGGGGCACTTTCGTGTACTCGAAGACCGCGGTGCCGATTTGTCTGCCTAGCAGGAAGCCACCGAGCCAAGTCCTCACCGGACGGGAGTTCAGGACGCCACAGAGGTAGTGCGCTTCTTTGGCGCTATTGAGAGCGGCGAAGTAAAGCTTGTGGTCTGGGACGATTACTCGCTTATCGGCAAAGCATGAATTCGGCGAGGATATAACAGAAGCGCGGAACAGCTGAGGGTTCTGTTGTTCCAACCAAACGACCTTGTGGGGGGCGAAGCTGTAGCCTCCGACGCAGTAGATAACGTAGAACGGCAGGCGGGATTGGTAACGTCTATACGATGCCCGGTTAACAAGTATGTCCTCATAATTCTTGAGATAGGAGTAGGTCAGCGTGTACTTGTCGGCAAAGTCCTCTTCACTTTCCACGTTAGCATAGTGCCGATTGGGTATGATTTGGTACCAGCCTTTCGTCTCGTAGCAGTAGCGCCCGACATCGCGGCCGCGGATGAGGGGATGAAGAAGATCAGCCTCGATCCAAACACCTGTGACGGGACGCACTTCGCGCGCCTTGGGCAATTCGTCAGTCGTGAGCGTTCGGATGAGTGCGCGGCCGGTTTCCGGGGCGTACTTGAGGACCTTCACCCAATACACTCGGGCACAATCCGAGATTGTGCCGCGGTGTGCAGTATCGAGATACGGACTCTTGCCCTTAAGGAAGGCTGCGGTGTCGTAGTGTTGCTTGTCTCCTGTGAAAAGAGGAGAGCCCCACTCGGCCACAGGGCATGCGGTCCCTTGAGAGATCGTCACCATTTCCTTGACGGAGGACAGAGATGCCGTGGGCGGGATTCGTGACACGCGATCCTTCGGCCTCCACACGAAGCACGGAATCTCATCCCAGTGCGTTGAGGCACTGCTTGGAACCTTCTCAGCCAGATACACAGCTGTTTGGTTGGTTGCGTCGGGGAAGGGCTGAATGCGGGTCAAGTCCTCAATAAGACGAACGCGCAACCCGGCGTCGTCAGGGAGTTTTGACAGTCTGAAACCCCGGGCAGAGCTAGTCTTGAAGACGGTCCACGTGATGAGGAACGCGACCGTGCCGCCATTGGAGAGCCAGTTGTCGGCTGCGCTATAGGTGATGACAGTAGAGATGTCGCTTTCAATCCCGCCTGTGTAGCCTCGGCCGGAGACGAGACCGTAGTGGTTACAGAACGCCTTGACACGGTTTCTGTAGGACTCCGGCAATCGGCTCCATCGTACCCACGGAGGGTTGCCGACGATGAATTGAAAGGGCGTAAATCCTCGCGGACTGAAATTGTTCTTGAGAATGCGACACCAGATGCGGTCCCAGTTCCTCTGCTCCAGTGATTCTATAGTGCTGTAAAATTCGCTGAGATAGGAGAGCACCGGCTCGGACAAATGCGGGGCAATGTCCGGCTCACGCCTGAGAACACGGACGAAATCGTCCGAGGATCTGTGCTGAACGATGCACTCCTCGCAATGGAGAAGAACTCGCCCAAGAACTTGCGCCTTGACGAGTGAGAGGGGCACTCGCACCACGAACGTCTCGATCTGGGTATCGAGGTTGTACTCCAAGAACGGAGTTCCGGCCTTGTCTTGTTTTTCCGTGGGAACGTTGATTGAGTCGGCGAGATAAACGGGTATTTCTATGTCTCGTCCGAGTTCGAACACCAGATCGGAAATGGACAAGATATAATTGGCGCGAGACGATATGACCGCAAGAGGGTTCAGGTCCAGTCCCTTAACGCATTTCAAGATGGTTTCAAGCGTTTCGATGCGCGACATGCCCGCGGCGGAGCATTTCGCCTTGAGCCGAAGGATGCACTCTACGAGGAACGTGCCCGATCCGCATGTTGGATCCAGCACGGTTTGCCCCGGCTCGCCTGTGTATCCAGCTCTGTCGAGCAAGTGCTGGGCAAGCCAGTCGGGCGTGTAGTACTCACCAAGGTCGTGTCGGATTTGCTCGTCAACAAGGCCAGAGTAAAACTCTTTTAGTAAATCTTTGACGTTGCCTGGCTTGAGATAGGCTGTTGCGGGTTCAAAATCCAGGAGTTCGGTCGCCAGTTCACGTATGGCATCGGCAAGAGGTTTTGACCGTTCAATCGTATACCAGCTGAAGAAGTCTCCCTCAAGGAAGTTGGAGATGCGAAGTCGTTTGTAATGGTCGCTGTCCTCAAGACTCTTGAGCGTGGAGAAAAGATCATCGGACGTGGGAGCCATGGCCAGAGCTTGGCAAATGGACTCCCCATTCAGTGGGGCGGCTAGAAGCTCTGATGTAAGCAGCTTGACTACAAGGCTGTAGTATGTGTGCATCGCGAACAAAATATGTGACGCGTCCTTGCGGGCAATGCCGATCTCGTCAGCCCAGTTTCTGAGCGATGGCAACTGATCAAGGTCATATGTTGAAACCTGCTCGAAGAGTCGCCTCCATTCGCGGAACAGCATGTTCGTTTTGTGCCTTGGTTTCGCCAAGTGAGCGCACATTACGCGGATGAGTTCGCGAGCCACTGAGGAGTTCTTGCCAAATGTGGTGCCGAGCAGGGGAGCAGTTAGGGGTTTGCGCTTCAATGAGCGATAAGCGTGCATCAAGAAGGCAAGGGAGTTCTCGGAAAGCGGGGTGCGGTTCGCCCATGTCCATGTCTGTCCGTCGGAGTGACAGAAGGCGAAGGAATAACCATCAAAGAGGTAGGCGAACCACGAAGCGCACCGGTCGGGGGCGACGGAATGGCCTCCCTTGTTGATCGCATCGAGGTACTTCTCGATTTTGCGTCTGGCGCTCCTGAATTTCGCTGGTGCCTTGAGAAGGTTGGGCGCTTTGTAATCGAATACGATGTGTCCAAAAACGCCGTCTGGGCGAGCAGCGTCAACTTGGGAAAGGCCGAGACTTTTCAAGGTTTCATTGATAGCGGGGTCGAAGCGAATGCCAATGCCGCTCAGGCATTCACGAAAGATGGGTGTTGACTCCACTTCGAGCTTCGATTCTGACCGTGCTCGACGTGCAACGCGCTTGAGCCGTTCAACGTATGCTGCCAAGTCCATGTTCGAGGCCCCCATCTTTTCCGGATCCTGGGAATTCTTGTTCCGCTCGGCCATCAATCGTACCTCGCCCCATCGCCCACGGCTTACCACCTCCCGGTGACGGTGCGGCCCTCGGCGTTGGACTGGTACATGGCCCGGATTACCTGCAAGGTGGCCAGGCCCGCCGGGCCGGAGACGCCCCAGAGGGGCTCCTCGTCCTTGATGACGCAGTCGACGAAGTAGCTCAGCTCCTGGACGTAGCCGAGGTTGAAGAACTCGTCGACCGCTGGCTTGGTCCAGCCCAGGGTGTTGTCCGTTTTTTCTATTGCGTAAGAATAGCCCGGCCGGGAATAGACAGTGACCGGCGAGCCGAAAGTCAGGTCCACGCTGATCCGGCCCTCGGTGCCGTAGATTTCCACCTTGTCGTCCATGCCGCCCACGGTGATGTAGTTGCCCTCGACGAAGGCGTGCTGTCCGTCCTTGAACTTCATCACCCCCAGCGACCAGTCCTCGCCGCCGTTGTCCTTGTGGACGTAGTTGTCGGCCAGGCCGCCGTTGGCCTTGCCGACGACCTCGACGACGGGGTTCTTGCCGCCCTTCGACAGGAAGTGCAGCGCCCAGCCGATGGGGTGGATGGCCAGGTGTATCAGGCAGCCGCCCCCGCAAGTGTCCTTGTTCTTGGCGAAGGGCGAGTGCGTGCCGTTGTGGACCTCCTTGGCCTTGACGTAGAGAACCTCGCCGATGCCGCCCTCCTCGATGACCTCGATGACCTTGCGCAGCGCGGGGGCGAAGCACCAGTCCTCGGCGTAGAAGAGCTTGACCTTATTCTCCCTGCAGGCGGCCAGCGCCTTCTCGGCGTCCTCAACCGAGGTGGCCAGGGGCTTCTCGCAGACGACGTGCTTGCCGGCCTTCGCGCAAGCGCTCACCATCGAGGCGTGCAGCGAGTTTGGCGCGCAGACCGAGACCAGGTCGATGTCCTCGCGCGCCAGCATCTGGTTGTAGTCCTCGTAGGTGTCGGGAACGTCCCAGCGCTTCGAGTACTCCGGGAGGCCCTCCAGCGAGGCCACGGCGACGAGTTCCACCTTGTCGTTGCGCTTGTAGCTGTCGGCGTGGAAGTCCGCGGCGAACTTGCTGCCGATGACCCCGATTCGAATCTTGTCTTTCGCTTTGCTTGATGTGTCAACAGCCATGCTGTTTCCCTTTCTGCTCATCCTAGTTTCCGCAGGAACTCGACTGCCGCCTCATCATCGCCGGTCAATGCCCTGAACCAGTCCGAGTCAAGGTTTCCCAAAACACACGCCAGGCTCCGAGAGGCTAACTGTTTGGGGTCCGTCCGGTCTTCTTCGGGGAGGCAATCGAAGCCCTCTTGCCTGTTTCCGTGGACAATGTCGTTCCGAAGCGTATAAAGCTCTCTTACTCGGTCGTATATCTGACTCTCGTCTCCAAGGTTGCCGTCTCGGATTCCCCTATTGTCACCATAGCGTCCAGCAAGCAATTTGGAAGTGGCAACAGCCAGTTGCTCACCTATCTTGCCCGCGCCGTATCCAAACATGGTTTCCAGCACTAAGAACATCTGCAAGAACTCGGCCAATTCCAAGCCGGGTTGCTGCCAGAGGCGCGGTCCCGGCATCATCATTACCACTTCGAAGAGTTGGAGCGCCCTGCCGAGTCGCGACCGGTTTTGTTTGCGTTCCAAGTGCTTGCGCCATGTGTGCTGAAAAAGCCCCCTGTACTCCTTCGGGCTCATGTATTTACCCTCGGGGCGCCCCTTGGGGATTCTGTGGTCCAGTCTCCGGAACGACTGTTCACTGAACGCCCCGGGCAAATCATTCAGGCCGCGCAGACGGACCACTCCCCGCCAGACCGTGTACAAAGCTTCGACGTGTTCATCCTTCAAGCTGAACTCAGCTTTTCTCGATGTACCGGTTCCGAGCAGTAACCTGGCATCATCGCACACCCCGACCGGAGGGTCGTCGATGTCGCGTTCCCACTCGTCCTCCCATCCCTCCTCTTCAATGGAGGCTATCAGCAGATCATTCTCCGCCGTCCTGCCACGAAAAGGCTGCGGGCTGTCGGCACCTCCGCAGAGCAATACCCTGAGCGTTGCCAGCATCCCGTCCGCCAAGAGTTCGGCCGCCGAAAACCGGGAAACGCCCTGCTCCTCGAACTGGGTATTGCGCTCGGGCATCGGAACGACCACGGCCCAATCGCTGAACAGCAGATCGGGATCGTGGGGGATACCTGCGCTGGCTAAGCGCTCCTTGTTCATTGAGTCCAGTCTGTGGAGACTCAGGCCCAGGTAGAGAGGATACTTATTGCCGCCCAGTTTGATACTGACGCCTTCAGCCAAGAGGGGGAACACATAGCATTCGTCAGACACTTCGACCTCATCGGGCAGTGAGCGGCCTATCTGGCCATGATCCCCTTGACGGAGACGTCCTCGTCCAGGTCCTTCCAGTGGATGCCGACGCCCCGGCCGATCAGCCGCCATTTGTTGCGCTTGGCGGCGGTGGCTTCCAGCAGCTTCGGGAACCACTCCAGCGGCGCGCCCACCTCCCGGCCGTCGGCAAGCTGCACGTAGAGCATGCCCTTGGCGAAGCGGACGCCGGTGGCCAGCGCGGTCACCGCCGGCCTATGCTTGGCGGAAGTGCGCATTCCATTTCTCCAGGAAACGGCCCCTGTGTTTCTCCACCAGGCGGTGCAGCCCAGCAGTCCGTTGAAAAATGGAGCGTCGTGACGGCAGGCGCTCCCGAGCGATGCGAGGCCTGAGGGTGAGCGCGATGCCTCTGGCATCGTG
>CBDUSI010000013.1:0-54060 GCA_965370045.1 uncultured bacterium
TTGGCTGGTTACAAAACTCCGGCTACGGAGTTACTCAATGCTAAAATGCTCTAGACGATTTCCAAATTGAGGAATTCATGCAATCCGGCCAACTGGAAGGACCTCGCCGCCCGGGCCGAGACCTTCAGCACGAGCTTCTTGCCCATCTTGGCGGCCATGGCTCCCGTATACGAGAACACCACCAGATTGGCACTGCACACGTGCTCCGCGCTGGAAATGTCCAGTATCACCGTGGGGGTCTTGGCGGTCAGCAAGTTGCGGCACTTCTCGCGCAGTTCCTCTTCGAGCACCCACCCCAGGTCCTTGTTGACCTTGAGTATGCCGGGCCCCTCTTCGTAATCAGCCATAGCATCCCCTTTCCTTGCAGGAGGTTATCCGTCCTCGGAGGCGTACTTGTCCTCCTGGCGCAGCAGGAAGGCCACCGCCTCCTTGGCGCAGCGCGGGCAGTAGCCAGCCTCTTCCAGTGCTTTCATCGTGTTCTCGGCCTTGGACTTCTGGTCGGCGTGGAGGCTCTTTTCGTCCTCGGTGCCCAGGCGCAGCAGGCTGCTGAGCACTGCGCGCACCGCCCGGCGGCGATCGGCGTAGAAACTGCGGTGCAACTGGTCGTGTATCTCCCGGAAGGCAGTGGTGTAGTCCAGTTTCTCGCCGGGATGGTCCAGGCTCCAGGCGGCGGCCTTGGTGACCAGATTCTGACGAAACTCGGCCACCTCGCCGTCGATTTCCAGGTGTTTCTCCACCGATTCGAGCAGTTTCTCGCTGGGTTCCTCCCACTGGCCGCTGGTGGGGTTCTTGACCTTGTCGCCGGCCACGAAGGCGCGCACGTTGTGGAAGTAGTCGGAGAGCAGCCGGTCGTATTCGGCCTCCTCGACCAGCCCGGCGGCTCGCGAGCACTCCTCCCAGAGCTCCCGGTAGTACTCGCGCCGGGCGGTCTCCACGAAGGCCGCGGGGTCGCCGTAGCCCTCCTCGGGCTCCAGGCGCAGGAAGTCGTACAGCGAAGTTTCACCTACCAGCGCGTCCAGCCGTTCGAAAACGGACAGCGGCGTCAGGCACGAATCGCCGCCGCCGGAGACCGCCTCGGCCAGGGCCAGACGCACCACCCGGGGGCTGGCCCCCCAGCGGCCCTCGTAGCTGGCGCAGACCGTGCCCTCGAACTCGGCGATCTGCTCGCGGTACTCCTCGGTCAGGAGCTCCGCGGCCGCGCCCAGCTCGCGGCGCTCGGCGGCGCTCAGCGCGCGCGGCAGCCGGCCGGAGTCGTAGAAGCGGGCCTTGTCCAGCGGCGAGAGCTTGCCCACCGCGCCGGCGACCTCGCCCTCGTAGTGCTCCGGGTCCGGCCGGCGCATGCGGGTGAGCACCGCCCACAGCGCCGCGTAGCGGGCCACGTGCGGGGCCACGTGGCGGCCGGCGGCCACCTGCTCGATGTAGGCCTCGTAGATGCGCGCCTCCTTGGTCACTTCCAGCAAGTAGGCGCAGGGCACCAGCTCAATGCGCCCGCGGAAGCTGTTGAATTCCGGGTGGGCCTTGAAGGCGGTGAGCTGCAGCTCGTTGACGGTGGCGATCATGACCAGGTCCAGGCTGGCCTCGAAGCGCGGCAGGCTGGCCACGCCCCGCTCGCTGGCCGCTAACAGGTACTTGTTCAGCTCCAGGGGGCGCTTGAGGAGGTCGCTGTACTCCACCAGACCCCGGTTGGCGTCGACCAGGTCTCCCACCGGCGCGAAGAGCTGCAGCCCGCCCAGCAGATCGGGCAGGCCCGCCAGGCGGTCGGGCATGTAGGACTCGACGCCGGCGTCGGGCACGCCCTGGGGCTCGATGGTTATGGCCCCCACCCGATAGCGCTTGGAAATAAAGAAGCGCTCCACCTGCACGTGGCGCATCACCCGCTTCCAGTCCCCGCCGTAGGCGGCCAGCAGCGTGTCGTAGATGGCCCGGCACTTGGGGCAGACGTCGTCCCGGCGGAGGCGCTCGGCGCCCAGCTGCGCGGCGAGGCCCTCGTCGCCGGACCCGGCGGCCAGCCCCTCGAGGAGCGCCTCCCGCTGGGCCGGGGGCACCAACAGGACCGGGTTGTCCTTCATCTCGCAGGGGATGCGGCAGGTGATCTCCTCACCGTCGACGTGGGCCAGGCTGTCGGCCTCCTCGCCGGGCGCGCGCTCGAAGCCCATGCGCCCGGCGCCCGCCTCGCGGTCGGCGAAGACCCAGTTGAAGGTGTACTGGGCGCCCTCGTCGATGCGCGAGTACTGCTCCATGGCCCGGAAGATGCAGTCAACAAGAGTTGTCTTGCTGGAGCCGTTGGGCCCGTGGAGCATGACGATGCGGTCGGCCTTCCCGGCGGCGGCGAAGCTGCTCAGGTTGGCGTAGATCTCGCCCTGGACGGCCTCCTGGCCGTAGACCGCGCCGAGGCCGCCGTCAAAGGGCGCGTCGAACAGACTGAAACGCGGCACCGGTCCGCCGATGCCCGGGACTTCCTCGGCGCCAAAGTGCTCGAAGACGTCCAGCAGGTACTGGGCGGCGGTGCGGCTCAGCCGCGCGGGGTCGGCGGCGAATAGTTCCAGGAACTCGCGGAAGGAGAGGATGCGCTTCTTGCGGCCGAAGTCCTCGGCCGCGCCGGCGCTGATGCCCTCGAGCAGCTTGTCGATGTCCACGACGCCTCCCGCCCCTCGTCACTCGACCTCCGGGACCGGTTAATGCTAG
Source organism: uncultured bacterium (assembly GCA_965370045.1). Taxonomy (GTDB): domain Bacteria; phylum Planctomycetota; class SZUA-567; order JAKLDR01; family JAKLDR01; genus CAZONU01. The sequence continues at coordinate 2,686 of CBDUSI010000013.1, forward strand.
GGGCCGTAGGGGGAGTGTCAAGGGTTAGGTGTCGGGGCTACGATTAAGGACTGAGGCGAGTCGAGGATCCAAGCTCGGAGTAGCAGGGCCGGGGATGCGAAAATGCTATTCCGGGAAATCATGCTTGCCGCTTACCGTGGGCCTTGTGATGGCATTTCTCACACAACGTGGTTCCATTGTCAACGTCAAACCTACCTCCGGGGTAGTCGTCCCAAGGCTTGACGTGGTGCGCATGAAGTCCGTGCTTGGCCTTCTTGCCGCATTTCTGGCAAGTGTGGTTGTCTCGTTCCCTGACCGCGTTGCGCCAAATGTCATAAGAAACGGTGTTAGCCCCCTCGTGTCTGTTGCGACAGCCGCAACTCCCGATGCTTCCGTACTCCAGCGAACAGGCATTCACAATCACGCGTTGTCCGCAGTCACACAGACAAAGCCAAGTCGGTTCTCCATTGGCGGTCGCCCCAATGCGCTCTTCGACCGTCAGGAGATCAAACCGCCGGCCAGTCCAGTTCTCTACTTTCCTTTCTTCCGCCCGGAGCCTCTGCTTTTCCAGTTGCGCCAAGATGAGGTTTGCCTTCTCTTCTCCAAACCTCTCCACGAGAAACTTTCGGCGTTCGGGGCCAATCTCAGCACTTCCGTTGACGTCCACTGTCAAATCTCCGCTTCCCACCGGGGCCTCCAACGCTTACGCAGAGAGCACAGCCGGCTGCGGGCGGGCGCTTGGCGCAACCGCTACGCACGGCACCAACCCAAGCGCTTAACCCACGAAAACAAAGCTTCCAGTTTTCTCTATTGCGGAACGGTCGATTTTATCTTCCGCCTCCCTGTAAAGCAGGCATTGTTGCCTACGCAAGATGGTAATCATCCTGTCAGCTCTTGGCAAGGGGCCGGGCATGGATATCGAAGCGTGGGACCATCAGCGCGTGAATGCTCGTCGGTGACGCGCCCCGAGGGTCCGGAGATACGTCCGCCGGCCGACCCTTCGGCCGACCGGCGGCGCGCGGCGTCTAGAGATAGACTCATCCGGTCACTCTATCTTCCCGCGCAGGAAGCTCACCAGCGCGTCGGCGTCGTCGGAGCCGATCCTCATCCTCTTGCCCTTAACCACCAGCTCCGCGCAGTCGAAGCCCCAGAGGTTGTAGGTCGTGCCCCGCCAGGGAAGCCAGTGAATCCCCCAGCCGTCAACCAACTTGCTCCTGCCGCGCTCGACGCTGCTGATGTCCGCGTAGCGGATGCGCCTGCGGAAGACCGCCAGCGGCCCGTACCTGACTGCCAGGCACTCGCCCTCGTCGCGCACGGTCATGCGCCCGAAGCAGAACGCGAAGAAGAGCACCAGAGCGGCCACGCCGGCGTGCACCACGTTGACCGCCGGGTCGGGGACCAGCAGCGCGGAAGCCGTGAAGGCCAGCGCTATCAGCCCCAGCAAGTAACCCAACGGCGCGCGCTGCGTGTGGCTGTATTCGGTTACGGCGTTCATTGCTCACCCCTCTCCTTTTCCTCCCGCCGGGAGGAAGTCCTGCTCCAGCGCGGTCCGACCGCGGCCAGCCGCCGGTCGACGGTCGACTCGCCACCGTCCAGCGAGGCCTCCGTCCGGCGCGGACGCCGCCCGGCGGCGATGCGCCGGGTTACTCTCTCGCGCTTCACTGCGAAGCCTTCCCAGCCCTGACCAGGTCGCGCCGCCAGAACGTCAGGAACAGCGCGCCCAGGAGGAAGCACATGCTGACCAGCTTCATGGCGCCGACGTAGTAGAAGGTGATCATCGCCAGCTGCTCGCGGCCCACCGGCCCGTAGATGCCCGAGTTGATCAGCCAGTCGAGCCAGCCGGCGTTCATCGCCAGGTAGGCGAAGTAGGTGAACGTCACCAGACCCCAGCTCACGAAGAGGGTCTTCCACGCGGCCCGCGCCGCGGTGCGGACTTTCATCTCGGTATCCATCGCTCACCTCCCACCGCTGCGCCGACGATGGCGCGCCAGGATCCTCAAGAGCCGCAGCAGCCGGCTCATGCTGCCGCGCCGCCGGACGTCGCCCGGACCGGGCAGCGCGCCATGCTCCCCGCCCAGCGGCCCCGTACCCGACAGCTCGCCCCGGAAATGCCGCCCCCGCGGCGCCCATCCGGAAAGGGGCGAGAAGCTCCAGAGATTGATTGTTGACATGGCCTCGTCCTCCTTTCTGCCTCTCTCACCAGAGCTATTACCAAACTCCGTGCCAGCTAATCATATTCCGTAACACGCTGAACGGACCGCATATACAGCAACGCAGCGGTGCTGATCTTCCAGTGAAAATCCTCACATATAGTGAATATGCTCAGATTGAGGCTTGCCGCCGGCTCGCCCCCCGCGTAGAGTAGCTGGTGTCTGAAAGGAGCGTCCATGGCCAGCGAGATACTGATTCTGGAGGCGCCGGGCGGGGAGCTCGCCGGGCTGGGTGAGCAGCTGCGCGCCGCCGCGGGGCCGGGCACCGGCGTGCGCAACCTGGGCAGCGTGGCCGAGCTGCTGGCCGCATTGCAGGCCTGCCCGGGCGCCTGTCTCGCGGTGGTCGACTGCCTGCTGGGCGACGGGGCGCGCGCGGGCATCGAGATCATCCGCGAGATCAGGGAACGCGAGCCGGAGATGCCGGTGATCGCGGTGGCCGAGCGCGGCGACGTGGAGCTGGCCGCCCGCGCGGTGGATGCCGGGGCCTCGGACTTCCTGGTGCGCGGCGCCCGGCTCCCGGAGCGCGCGGCCACGCTGATGGGCAAGCTCCGCAAGTTGCTGCAGCTGATGGAGCGCAACCGCCGGCTGCGCGAGGAGAACCTGCGCCTGGCCGAGGCCGCCGGGGCGGGTTTCCGCATGGTGGGCGTCTCGCCGCAGATAGCCGAGGTGGTCGAACGCATCGGCCGCGTGGCCCGGGTGCCCCGCCCGGTGCTGATCACCGGCGAGCGCGGCACCGGCAAGGAGGTCGTCGCCCGGGCGATCCACGCCGCCGGCGAGCGCCCCGAGCAGCCCATCGTGACCGTGAACTGCGCGGCCTTCAGCGACTCGCTGCTGGAGTCGGAGCTTTTCGGCCACGAGAAGGGCGCCTTCACCGGCGCGGAGGAGCGCACCTCCGGCAAGTTCGAGCAGGCCGCGGGGGGCACGCTGTTCCTCGACGAGATCGGCAACATGTCCCAGGCCTTCCAGCAGAAGATCCTGCGCGTGGTGGAGTACGGGGTCTTCACCCGGGTGGGCGGCAGCGAGGAGGTCTCCACCGACGCGCGCATAATCGCCGCGACTAATGTCAACCTCGAGGAGAGAATGCAGGCCGGCGAGTTCCTGCGCGACCTCTACGACCGGCTTTCTTTCGAGGTCATCCACATCCCGCCGCTGCGCGAGCGGCCCGAGGACGTCGAGGTCCTCGCCCGGCACTTCCTGGACGAGTTCATGCGCGAGATCCCCGCCTTCCGGGGGAAAGATCTGGCCGCGAGCGCGCTGGCCGCGCTCGGGAAGTACGACTTCCCCGGCAACGTGCGCGAGCTCAAGAACATCATCGAGCGCGCCGCCTACCGCGACGTCACCAACGAGATAACCCCGGTGGACATCGGCATGTTGCCCGAGCGCGAGCCGGAGCCGGCGGGTGACGGCTTCGAGGAGAAGGTCGAGAACTACCGCCGGGGGCTGATTGCCGGCGCGCTGGAGACCGCTGGCGGCAACGGCGCGGCTGCCGCGCGCAGCCTGGGCCTCAGCTACCACCAGTTCCGCTACTACCTCAAGAAGTTCGGGGAAAACTAAGAATAGAGTGGACCCCTCGCGGGTAATAGAATGCCGGAGGACGAGATTATGACCACCGCCGCACGGGAAGTGGAGAAGCTGGGCAAGTTGGACGTGGTCCCCTTCGCGCATCCCCAGGGATGCCGCGGGTACCTCTTGGTCGATCGGTCAAACAAGGAAGCCCTGGCCGTGGACGTGCACCTCGACTTGGTCCACGAGACGGCCGAGCGCGTGAAGGCCGAAGGCTGGAATGTGGGTTACGTGGTCGACACCCACACCCACGCCGACCACCCCTCGGGCTCGGGGGCCATCGCCGCCGAACTGGGCTGCGCTCGCGTGGCCCACGAGAAAGCCAACCACGTCGGCGTGACCGTGCACCCCAAAGACGGCGAGAGGATCACGTTCGGCGAGTCGAGCGTGACCGTGCGCCACGCGCCGGGCCACACCCCGGACGTCATGGTGCTGGTGGCCGAGGGCGCGCTGTTTTCCGGGGACTCGCTGTTCATCGGCGGAGTGGCGCGCACCGACTTCCTGGGTGGCGACGCCGGGCTGCTGTTTGACTCGGTGCACGCGCTGCTGAATGAACTGCCCGGGGAAACGGTGCTCTTCCCGGGGCATGATTACAACAACCGCATCAAGAGCACGTTGGACGAGGAGAAGCGCGGCAACCCCTGGCTGCAACTCCCTGATCGTGGGGACTTCGCCGCCAAGCTGCGTGCCAATCCCCCGCCGCGGCCGGCGAACATGGATGACCTGCTGCGCCTCAACCGCGAAGGGATGGAGATTGCAGAGAAGATATCCGCGGCCGAGGCCTTCCACCTGGTGGCCGCTGGCGGCGCGGGCAGCGTGATCGACGTGCGCACCGGGGCGGAGTACGACGGTGAGCACATCGCCGGCTCGCGCCTGGTACCTCTCGACCAGGTCGAGAAGCGCGCCGACGAGGTGCGCGCGGTCGCCGCGCCGCGCCTGCTGCTCTGCCGCACGGGGAGCCGCGCGGAGACGGCCCGCAAGTCGCTGGCCAGGCTGCACGTCGCCGGGCTCTCGGTCATCGAGAGCGGCATCGGGGCCTTCGCGGCAGCCGGAGGCGAAACCGTCAAGGGTAAGGGGCGCATATCACTCGAAAGACAGGTGCGCATCGTCGCCGGCGCGCTGGTATTCGCCGGAGTGCTGCTCGGCTTTCTCGTTCACCCGGCCTTTTTAATCCTTTCCGCGTTCGTCGGTGCCGGGCTGGTCTTCGCGGGGATCACCGACTGGTGCGGGATGGGGATGCTCCTGGCCAAGATGCCCTGGAACCGGTCGAGCTCTGCATCAAGCGTATCCCCCGCCGGGGGCAGCTGCGCGGCCGGCGCTCCCAGCGCCTGCGCGGCAGGAGCGCCGCCGGAGGACGGCGGGGAAGGGCAGGGCTGAGGCGGTACTACTCGGGGGGGCGTCTCAAGGCTTCGTCTCAAGCTCATCAGAAGAACCAGAAGCGCTTTTCACATGTATTCTCCCTGCTAATGTCGAGGATCTCACTCTCGGGATTGGGCACGAATTTCTCAAAGATTCTCCCCCGAGGAATTCCGGTGCCCGCTTGCCTCAACATCCAGTTCATCTCCTCCTCGTATATGGCATGCACGCTCAGAAAGGACACTCGCTTCCGAGGCCGGACCTGAACGCACCTCATATCATACAGCAGAGGATAACCCAAGAGAATACAACAGAGCTTTGTATTAGGGGCGAATGGACGTAGAGGGTCCCCATTCGGGAAGGTATGCAACCCGGATATGTACGCACCATCCATGCGAACGTGACATGCGATGCTGGCCATTTGCTGTATAGGCCAACTCCATTCAGGAGACTTGTCGTCGATCTTCCAATGCTCTGGTAAGGCGATAACCAATTCAACATGCTGTGACAATGCGCGTTCCTCCGGAGGAGCTGTCATGGCTTGGTCGCTGATACCCGCCGTTGCCAAGACAAAGAACCGGCGGTGTCGGGAGGGTGGAACTGCGTAGATATCCAGCGGGAAACCGGTGGCGGCTTCTGTCAGAGTGATGCCCTCGGGTTCACCGACGTGCTCGGCAATGTGGAGTCTGATCTTCTCACGGTCTTCCCGGGGATCAACACTGTCAGGCGCGACGACCGCCCGGGAGCTGCCTTCAGGCTCGGGCGCACGAGGCCATGGCCTCTCGGCGCCAGTCCTTTTGACAAGACTAGCGGGCCTGCCGCATTCGGGACACGGGAAACTGGCACCATCCCAGTCCCGGGGGCAGTCAACGAGTTTGGAGCACGAGCTGCAGCGTACTTGCACTTGAACTCCTCAGCAAATACCGTCCCCCTTCCACTATGAACATACCCCCACCCAGCGCCGGGGTCAAGGGGGCGGGGTGGGGCGCCCGGGGCGCTTCATATATCACTTCACATGCCTCGGAAATCCCAAACTCGCGTGAACTTTCGGTCTCTCCACCTCGTTAGGGAGAATGGCGGAAGGGTATCTTGGAGGAGAGAGGAGTCGTACCATGGCTACCTCAACAGACCTGCGCGCGGCTATAGAGGAGGTCCAGCTCTCCCTGCCGGGCGCCGAGGCCATCGACATCCAGAACTACGACCAGAAGGGCGCCCTGGATGAGTTCTCCCGGCGACTGGGGGCCATGCCCTGGTGGGTGATCAGCACCGCGGTCCACTCGGTCATCTTCCTGTTGTGCTCGCTGCTGGTGGTCAACATGTCCAAGGAGCCCCCCGACACCTGGATCAACACCACCTTCCGGGAGAACAAGCGACCCAAGTTCAAGGAGCGGGTCAAGAGCAGCCCCTTCGAGAAGCCGGTGACCGTGAAGTCGGATCACCAGATCAAGAACCCCATCGTGACGCGCCAGCCCCAGGACCCCAACGTGATCCCCCAGACCGCCAACGACATGGACACCCGGAGCATGAAGGGCTCCCCGGGAAATATCAGCGAGATACCCCTGGGCCAGCCCGGCGTCCATGGGGTTCTCGGCGTGGGCACCAATGGGCTCTCCGGAACCTACGGCTACCGGCTGGGCGGCCGCGAGCACGCGGTGCGCCGCTTCGGGGGTTCGGAGAAGACCGAGAACGCTGTTGAGGCGGCCCTGGAGTGGCTGGCCCGCCACCAGGAAAAGGACGGCAGCTGGGATCCCGGCAAGTGGGAGGGCAACGCGAAGTACCCCGTGTCTATGACCGGCATCGCCTTGCTGGCCTTCCTGGGCGCCGGCTACACCGAGAAGACCGGCAAGTACCGCGACAACGTCCGCCGGGCCCAGAACTGGATGGTCTCGAGAGTTCAGGGCGGCAAGCGTGTAGGCGGAGGGAAGGGCAGGGCCTTCGTCACGCTCTACGGCAAGAGCAAGCTGGTGTATCCCGCGAACATGTACGAGCAGGGCATGGCCACTCTGGCCCTGGCCGAGGCCTACGGCATGACCAAGAACCCGCACCTCAAGGACGCCGCGCAGGACGCGGTGAATTACATCCTCAAGGCGCAGGGGTCGTATGAGGCATGGAGTTACGGAACCAAGCACGGCAGGGCCGGGCGCAACGACACATCGGTTTCCGGCTGGAACCTGATGGCCCTGAAGAGCGCCAAGATGGCCGGCCTCAAGGTGGACGGCGCCGGCTTCCAGGGGGCCATGCGCTGGGCAAGCGTGGCCACCGATCCGGCCACCGGCAAGTGCGCCTACGCCGGCACGGTCGGCGGCGTCAAGCCCGGCCGCGGCTCCGACGCCATGTGCGCGGCGGGCATGCTGATGAAGCAGTTCATGGGCGTGCGCCGCGACGACAGGATGATCATCAAGTCTGCTGACCACCTTCGGACCCGACTGCCGAGATGGGGCGCGGGCGGCAAGTACTCGAACCTCTACTACTGGTACTACGGGACGCTGTGCATGTTCCAGATGGGCGGCAAGCACTGGGCGGAGTGGAACGTAGCCATCAAGAAGACGCTGCTGGAGAACCAGCGCAAGGGCGGCCCGATGGACGGCTCGGCGCTGGACGTGGACGGCTCCTGGGACCCGACCCGCGGCGGCAAGGTGAACACCGGGGGCCGGGTGTTCTCCACCGCGCTGGGCGCGCTCTCCCTGGAGGTCTACTACAGATACCTGCCCCTGTACGGCAAGTAAGCTCTACCGGAAAGCGCACAAAGAAAGCCCCGGACCGGATGGTCCGGGGCTTTCCCCCGCGCCGTCCGTTTCGGAGGACCGGCGCGGAAACGCGGTGCCCGCCTGCGCGGGACGACTGATGCCGTGCGCGGGGCTGCGCCCCGCGGTGGACCGGCCGCCTCTACTGGTTTTTCTGCTTCTTGCGGACGATCAGCAGAACTACCAGAAGGAGGCCGAAAGCGCCGGCCACTATCAGTCCGTAGTACATCGAGTCCATTATCTCTCTCCCTTCGCTCCCTTGCCGCACTCAGTAACAGTCCAAGCGCGCGTGGCCCCGTTCTCGAAGGCCCCCGCGCGCAGCTAGTTATAGCCCTGAAGCCGCAAATGTCAATCCGCTATTTTCGGCTATTTCTTGGTGGGCCCGGGAGGATTTGAACCTCCAACCAACGGATTATGAGTCCGCTGCTCTAACCGTTGAGCTACGGGCCCGCGCCGGCAATAGTAATCGAGACACCTCCGGCTGTCAACAGGGGATGCACCGTAGCTCCCTTATTTGGGCTACTTGCAGCACAGAAGCGGCTCGGACCATCGCTGCAGTATTCGCGCCCTTCACGCCCGGAGACGACCGGTAACGCCACCTCCTGGAACACTTCTTGGAGCGTTGCAGGGGCCGTCGGCGCCGCCGCGGGCTTGCGGAAAGCGCCGCCGCCGGTAGCATGGGGCAACATGAAGTATGAGTGCGAGTTCGCGGTCCGCGCGGTGCGCGCCGCCTGCCGGCTGTCGGCGGCGGTGGGCGCGGGGCGCGACAGGATCGCGGCCGCGACCAAGCAGGACCGCAGCCCGGTGACCGTCGCCGACTACGGCTCCCAGGCGGTCGTCTGCCGCATGCTCGGCAGCGAGTTCCCCGCGGACCGGGTCATCGCCGAGGAGAGCTCCGCCGAACTCGCGAAGGGCTCGACCGTCGCCACCGCGCTTCTGGATGTCGTGCGCGACAGCTTCGCGCCGGACGCGAGTCTCGACGAGATCCGCGCGTGGATCGAGCACGGCCGGGCGGGCCGCGCGGCGCGCGCCTGGATACTGGACCCGGTGGACGGGACCAAGGGCTTCCTGCGCGGCGGGCAGTACGCGGTGGCCCTGGCCCTGGCGGTCAACGGGCGCGTCGAGCTCGGCGTCCTGGGCTGTCCTAATCTCGCCGCGGGAAATGAAAAGGGCTGCCTCTTCATCGCCCGGCGCGGAGCGGGCGCCTGGCAGGCGCCGCTGGACGACCCCGGCGCGCGGAGCCCCGTCCACGTATCGGAAATGGCCGCCGGCCCGGCGCTGTCCTTCGCGGAGAGCTTCGAGTCGGCGCACACCGACCACCACCTTCACCGCCGCATCGCCCAGCGCCTGGGCGCCGCCGGCGAACCGCTGCGCCTCGACAGCCAGGCCAAGTACGGACTCGTGGCCCGCGGCGAGGCCTCGGCCTACCTGCGCCTGCCCTCGCCGGCGACGCCGGACTACCGCGAGAAGGTCTGGGACCACGCCGCCGGCGCGCTGCTGGTCGAGGAGGCCGGCGGGCGGGTCACCGACGTTCACGGCGAGAAACTGGACTTCACGAAAGGCGAGCGCCTGGCCGCCAACCGCGGGGCGGTGGCCTCCAACGGGCGCTGTCACCGAGCGATAATCGAGGCGATAGCCGCTCTTACCTGAATACGCCTTCCCCGCGCAGGAAGCCGATTATCCGGTCAACGGCCTCGTCGACGGTGAGCTGGTCGGTCGGGACGTGCACCTCCGGGTCCTCGGGGGCCTCGTAGGGCGCGGAGACCCCGGTGAACTCGGAAATCTCCCCGGCGCGGGCCTTGCGGTAGAGCCCCTTGGGGTCGCGCGACTCGCAGACCTCCAGGGGCGCGTCGACGAAGACCTCCACGAAGCTCCCCTCGCCTACGATCTCGCGCGCGGCGCGGCGGTCGTCGCGGTAGGGCGAGATGAACGCGGTGATGAGAATAACCCCCGCATCGTTGAAGAGCCTGGCGGTCTCGGCCACCCGGCGGATGTTCTCGGCGCGGTCCTCGGCGGAGAAGCCCAGGTCGCGATTCAGGCCGTGGCGGACGTTGTCGCCGTCGAGCACGTAGTAGGCCCGGCCCTCGTCGACCAGGCGGCGCTCCAGCGCGAAGGCCACGGTGCTCTTGCCCGAACTGGAGAGCCCGGTGAGCCACACGGTGACGGGGTTCTGGCCCAGCAAGCCCGCGCGGTCCTCGCCGCCGACCAGCCCGCGCTGGCGGGTGATGTTGCGGCTCACCGGCGCGCTCGTCGCGCCCGCGCTCCGCGAGCGGCGGCGCCCGGCGCGCTCGATGATCATCCCCGCGGCCGCGGTGGCGTTGCTGTCCGGGTCGATGACGATGAAGCTGCCGGTGCCGGTGGCCCGGTTGCGGGTGTACTCGTCGCAGGCTATCGGCCGCAGCAGCTCGACGTCGACCCGGCCGATCTCGTTGAGCTCCAGCCCCGCGGCCTTCTCGCGGTGGAGCTCGTCGGGATCGATGCGGTAGTGCAGCTTGCTGAACTTGCCGCGCACGGTGCCCGCGGCGTGCTTGACCAGGTACTGCCTGCCGGGCCTGAAGCTTTCGGTGTCCATCCACACGATGATGGCCTCGAGCTCGCTGCGCACCCCGGGCAGGTTGGCCCGGTGGGCCAGCATGTCGCCGCGGCTGACGTCGACGTGGTCCTCGAGAGTGACCACCACCGACTGCGGGGGGAAGGCGTACTCGACCTCCCGGCCGGCGGCGGACACCGAGGCGATCCGCGAGGTCCGGCCGGAGGGCAGAACCATCACCTCGTCGCCGACGCGCAGCACCCCCGAGGCCAGGCGCCCGGCGTAGCCCCGGAACTCGGGGCCGGGCCGCAGGACCAGCTGCACCGGGAGGCGCAGATCGACCAGGTTGCGGTCACTGGCCACGTACACCTTCTGCAAGTGGTCGAGCAGCGAGGGCCCGCCGTACCAGGGGATCCGCGCGCTGCGCTCCACGACGTTGTCGCCCTTCAGGGCGCTGACCGGTACGTAGGTCAGGTCCTTTATGCGCAGCCGCGCGGCGAAGCTGCCGTAGTCGGCCACGATTCGCTCGTAGACCTCCTGGGAGTAGTCAACCGTGTCCATCTTGTTGACGGCCACGACCATGTGGGGCACGCCCAGCAGCGAGGCGATGAAGGCGTGGCGCTTGGATTGGGTCAGCACCCCCAGCCGCGCGTCGATGAGCAGCACGGCCAGGTCCGCGGTGGAGGCCCCGGTGACCATGTTGCGGGTGTACTGCTCGTGGCCGGGGCAGTCGGCGATGATGAAGCGCCTCCCCGGCGTGCGGAAGTGACGGTAGGCCACGTCGATGGTGATGCCCTGCTCGCGCTCGGCCTTGAGGCCGTCGATTAAGAGGGCGAGGTCCGCCTCCTCGCGGCCCATCCGGTCCGAGGCCCCGCGGACGGCGGCCAGCTCGTCCTCCATGATGCTCTGGGACTCGTGCAGCATCCGGCCGATCAGCGTGCTCTTGCCGTCGTCCACGCTGCCCACGGTGACCATGCGCAGCAGGTCGGCCTCCTCGCCGCGGCGGACCGGGTCGGGGGCGGCCATCAGAAGTAGCCCTCGCGCTTCTTCTGCTCCATGGAGCCGTCCTGGTCGTGGTCGATGACCCGGGTGACCCGCTCGGTGTTGCGCGCGGCGATCAGCTCCTCGATTATATCCGGGATGGTAGCGGCGGTTGACTCCACCGCGCCGGTGCAGGGGTAACAGCCCAGCGAGCGGAAGCGGCAGGTCATCCGGCGGGGGCTCTCGCCCTCGCGGAGTTCCAGCCCCGGGCAGGGGGCTATCAGCTGGCCCTCGCGCTCGACGATCTCGCGCTCGGCCGCGAAGTACAGCGGGACCACGGGAATCTCCTCGACGTGGATGTAGGTCCAGACGTCGAGCTCCGTCCAGTTGGACAGCGGGAATACCCGGATGCTCTCGCCGGGCTTCACCCGGCAGTTGTAGAGATCCCAGAGCTCGGGGCGCTGGTTCTTGGGATCCCACTGGCCGGCCGCGTCGCGAAACGAGAAGATACGCTCCTTGGCGCGGCTCTTCTCCTCCTCGCGGCGGGCGCCGCCGAAGGCCGCGTCGTAGCCGCCCTCTTTAAGCGCGTCCAGCAAGGCCCCGGTCTTGAGCCGCGCGCAGCAGGCCACCGTGCCCAGGCTCTGGGGGCCAGCGCCCTGGTCGAGCGCGGTCTGGTTGGTATGCACCCGCAGGTCCGCGCCGATCTCCTTCACGTAGGCATCCCGGAACTCGTACATCTCCGGGAACTTCATGGTGGTGTCCACGTGCAGCAGCGGGAAGGGCAGGCGCCCGGGGGCGAAGGCCTTGCGGGCCAGGTGGAGCATGACAGAGGAGTCCTTGCCCACGGAGTAGAGCATCACCGGGCGCTCGAACTCGGCGGCCACCTCGCGGATGATGTGAAGGCTCTCGGCTTCGAGCTGCTCCAGGCTGGTTATGACGTAGCTCTCAGGCATTCCGGCTCCTCTAGCAGTCCGTGGCGGTCCCGGGAGTATATCGCATCGGACCGGGCGGGGCAAGTGGGCGCCAGTTTCGGGAGTGCACATGTGATTTCCGCGGCGCGCATTTAGGGCTCAAGGCCCGCCCGGTTTTTCCCGATTCTATTAGTGGAGGAGGTCAGGATCGTGTCCCAGGAATTCAAACTGCTGGTGTCCGCGCTGCGAATGGCCCTCAGGAAACCCGAGTCGGTCGGGCAACGCAGCCTTTCTATGGTACTGGGCGTCGCCAAGGCGCCGGCTGCTCCTGCCAGAAGCAAGTAAGCCCCGCCTCTACTTCTCTATACCCTCGCGCGCCTGGACGCCCTTCTCGTAGTAGTGCTTCACTTCGCGCATCTCGGTCACGAGATCGGCCCGCTCCAGCAACTTCGGGTCGGCCCGGCGGCCGGTGACGATCACCTCGACGCTCTCCGGGCGCGCGTCGATGACCTCCAGCAGCTCCTCGACGCTGAAGAGCTTGTAGAAAGTGGCGATGTTGGCCTCGTCGAGGACCAGCACGTCGCAGCCCCCGGCGGCCAGCAGTTTCTTAACGTCCTCCAGGCCCGCGCGCGCGGCGGCGATGTCTGCCTCGGTGGGTTCCTTCCTGATGAAGCAGTCGCGGCCGTACTGCTTGATGGTGATCAGGTCATCGAAGCGCTTCAGCGCGTCGAGCTCGCTGTAGTGCATGCCCTTGACGAACTGGGCGACGAAGACGCGCAGCCCCGCCCCGGCGGCGCGCAGGGCCAGGCCCAGCGCGGCGGTGGTCTTGCCCTTGCCGCTCCCGGTGTAGACCTGGAGGTAGCCCTTACCCAGCGTCAAGCGGCGCGCCTCGCCGCCGGCAGGCAGGCGTCGACCTTCTCGAGCTTCTTGAGGGGCGGAGCGTCCTTGGTTTTCTTCTTCGCGGGCTTCTCAATGAGCTTCTCCAATTCCTTGATCGGAGCGGAGACGTCCTTGGTCTTCACGTTCTTCTTCTCTGTGGGCTTCTCGCGCTGTTTGCGCATATCCTCTATGAACTTCCTGTTCTTCTGCTTCCGTTGCTCCTCGAGCTTCTTGAAGGCCTCGTCCACCTTCTTGGTCTTGCTGCCGATGTCCTTGGCCGGCTGCGAAGGCTCCAGGAGTTCCCTGAGCCTCTTCTTCTTCTCTTCCTCGGTGAGCGGCTTCTTGGGTGGCGGCGGCGGCTCCTTCACCGGGCCGAGGTCCTTCAGGAACTTCTTGATGTCCGGGTGGTCGGGCTCCAGGGCCTTGGCCTCCTCGGCGATCTTCTTGGCGTCCCACTTCCGGCCCTGCGCGGCCAGGACGCGGGCCAGTCCGAACTTGGCCTCGGCATTGGCGGCGTCGGCTTTGACTGCCAGGCCCCATTCGCGCTCGGCGATCTTGAAGTCCTTCACGCCCTCGGCGGCCTGGCCCCATATTAGGTGAGGGTCGGCCTTGAAGGGGTCGACCCTGACCGCCTGCCAGGCGCTCCAGGCGGCCAGCTTCCAGTCCTTGGCGCCGATGGCCAGCTTGCCCAGGCGGACCGCCGCCTCGTAGCCCTTCTTGTCGACGGCCACCCGTTCGCGCATCACCGCCAGGGCCTTCTTGTCTTCATCCAGGTCGCGGTAGACCTTGTAGAGCTCCTCGTAGGCGTTGAACTTGCCGATGTTGCGGGGCGAGAGCTCCTTGGCCTTGAGCAGGTGCCTGAGGGCCAGTTCGCTCTTGCCCTCCTTGCCGGCGCAAATCCCCAGGTAGAGGTTGGCGGCGACGTTCCCGGGATCAAGATTGACGGCCTTCTCGAAGAGCTCCCGGGCCTTGCGGAACTTCTTGTCCTTCTGGAAGGCGATGAAGCCCAGCACCGCGTAGCCGCGGGCCACGCCCTTGCTCTTCTCGTCCGGCTTGGCCTTGGCTACCGCCTGCTTGGCGTACTTGGCGGCCGAGGTGTAGTTGGGCCGGCGCCCCTGGAGGTAGGCGGAGGCCAGCGCGGCGAGCTTCGCGGGGTCCTCCGGGTTCTGCTTGGCCTCCAGGGCCAGCTTGGTGAAGGTGGCCTTGTCGGCGGCGCCGGAGACGCGCACCTTCTCGGCGGCGAACTTCTTCTGGTGGGCGAGGACCTGCTTCTCGAACTCCTCCATGGTGCAGCCCAGGGCGTTCTTGATGCAGGTTTCGATCTTGTGCCCGGCCTTGCACTCGTCCAGCAGCTTCTTCATGCCCTCAAAGCCGTGCTTGGCGTAGATGAACTCCACGATGCGCCGGGCCTGGTAGTAGGCCAGGAGCGGGTTCATCCGCGCGGTCGGCCGGGTCATCTGGCGGTTGAGCTCGGCGACCTTGATGAGCCGGTTGTTGCGCGCCGCGCCGGCGAACAGGCGGTCGAGCTCGATGCGCGGCACCTGCTCCTCGTAGACGCTGAGCCCCTCGGTCAGCCAGCGAGGGATGCGGTAGTTGGTCAGCTGGAGGCTGAAGACGTGCATCAACTCGTGCTCGGCCACGGTAGCCCAGTTGAACTTGGGCACGGTGCCGGCCTGCCAGACCCGCGCGCTGTCCAGGGTGATCAGCTTGCCGAAGCAGGCCCCGTCGGCGCCGATCTGGGGCAGCCCGGTGGTCCGCGCCGAGAAGGAGGAGTGGTTGCTGAAGACCTCCACCACCGTGGGGTTCTCCGGCGTGAACGCGTACTTCTTGTGGAGGCGCGCGTAGGTCTCCTCCAGGCAGCGCGCGTAGTAGGGCAGCAGGAAGGCGGAGTCCTTCTTGGGCGCGAAGATGACAAAGTGCTCGGTCTTGAGGCTGTCGAACTTGCCGGTGTAGCCCTCCGGCGGCACCAGCTTGTCGAGCACCACCAGCATGTTGCGGCAGAACAGGTTGTACTTGTTGAGCTTGAAGGCCTTTTCGAGAAGTTTCTTGCCCTCGACGTCCTCGCCGCGGCGCACCAGGGCCATGCCCGCCCCGTAGTAGCCCCGCCAGCCCACGGGATCGAGCTCGATGGCCTTCTTGTAGAACTTGTGGGCCTGGGGAAACTGCCGCTTGCGCTCGCAGGCCCCGGCGATGGTGTTGTAGAGGCCCGCGTACTTGGCGTTGATCTTCAGGATCTTCGCGCAGGTCTCCTCGAACTTCTTCTGGTCACCGGTGTCGTAGTAGAAGGCGGCCAGCGTGGAGAGGGCCTCGAGGTCCTGGGGGTTGACCGCCAGCGCCGCGTCCAGCTGCTTCCTGGCCTTCTCGTACTCGTCGTCGAAGAGGTGCAGGTGCGTCATCATCACCCGCGCGGGAATCATGTTGGGGTTGATCTCCAGCGCCGTCTTGAGGGCCTTCTCGGCGGCCTCGGCGTTCTTCCGGCGGGTCCACTGGTAGTAGGCGGTGCCCAGGAGGACCTCGGGGTGCTTCTTGTTGATCTTGACCGCGCCGCGCAGCTCGCCGGGAGCGAAACCCCAGGCGTATTTCTCCAGGAACAGGAAAAAGGAGCGCATGTAGGGCTCGACACCCCCCGAGCCCTTGCCCTTCTGCTGGGCCACGGTCAGCGCGTTGATGGCCCCCTGGGGGTCGACCGGAGCCATGGCCCGGGCCAGGATCACCAGCTCGACGGGGTCAGTGACGTCCTGGGTCTTGCCGCTCTTATCCACCACCCGCCCGTAGCGGATCCGGGAGGTCTTCTTGTAGTTCTTGAAGAACCAGGCGCGGGCCAGCTCGGCCTCGTCGCTGCGGCCGGTGATGGTCCAGAGGTCAATCAGCTCGACCCGCGCGGCTGTCGACTTCTGCTTGCTGTCCTTGAAGGCCTGCTCCAATATCTTCTCGGCCTGCTTGTACCGCCCCCGGGCGACGTGCGCCCGGCCGACCATCACCAGATCCTCGGCGCTGGGCTTCACGGCGAAGAGCTTGACGATCTCGTCGTACCCGCCGGTGACCATGTACACCCGGGCCAGGAACCTGCGCGCCTCCGGCTTCTCGGCCTCCTTCTCCCCGGCCAGCACGTCCTTGAGGTTCTTGATCGCGTCGGCGAAGCGCCCGGCCTTGTAGTTCTCCTGGGCCCACTGCAGGTGCTGGGAAACGCCCTCGCCACCCGACGCGCTCCCGATCGCCAGGCCCAGGAGCACCGCCAGCGTCACCGTAAACGACGAGATTATGCGCATTTGTGATTCTCCAATTCCCGTGGCCGGGGGCCCGACATCAGGCCCGGAAGATTAGAACAACTCCCGGGCCGGAAAGTGCACCGAAAACCCTCCAGTAATTTAATGTAATAGCCGGGGCCGCCCGGCGCAAGGGAAAGAGAACGGCCCGCGGGGGTCCATTCCCCGCGGGCCGCCAAGCTCTGAAATGACTGCCGGTCTATTTGAGGTGCTTGCTGACCAGCTTGGTCATCTCGAACATCGACACCTGCTTCTTGCCGCCGAAGACGACCTTGAGCGCGGCATCGGCGTTGATCATGCGGCGGTTGACCTTATCCTGGAGCTTGTTCTTCTTGATGTAGACCCACAGCTTCTTGACCACCTGGGTGCGCGGCAGATCTTTCTTGCCGACCACCTCGGCCAGGGCGGGGCTGGGGGTCAGGGGCTTCATGAAAGCCGCGCTGGGCTTGCGCTTGCTCTTCTTCTTGGCGGGCTTCTTCTTCGCGACCTTCTTCTTGGCCTTCTTGGCGGGCTTCTTCTTCGCGACCTTCTTCTTGGCCGGCTTCTTCTTGGCAACCTTCTTCTTGGCCTTCTTCTTCTTCGCCATGTCTCTCCTCTTTCTCAAGATTCTTCGCCGGGCACACCCCGGCGGCTCTTTGCTGAAGGCAAAGCGTAGCTTTCCGAGAGGGCGGTGTCAAGCGTTTTCCCCTCTCAAAAGCGCCTTTTCCCTCTCTGAAACCGCGCCCGGCGCGGCCCGCGGTTGCGCGCGGGCCGCCGTTCGGGTCTAATGCCGCGGTGATGAAAGCGCTGGTCGCCCCCTGCACCTTCAAAGGCTCGCTGTCGGCGCGCGGGGCCGCCGCGGCCATCGCCCGCGGGCTGGCCGCCGCCGGGTTCGAGACCGCCGAACTGCCGCTCTCCGACGGCGGCGAGGGGCTGGTCGACTGCTTCGCAAGCCTGCCCGGCGCCGAGCGCGTCCAGGCCGAAGTCTCCGGCCCGCTGCCGGAAATGCGGGTCACCGCGGCCTACGCGCTGCTGGAGGGCGGCCGTCTGGCCGCCGTGGAGATGGCCGCCGCCGCGGGCCTGCCTCTTCTGGACGAGGCGCGGCGCAATCCCATGCTGACCACTACCCGGGGGGTCGGCGAGCTGCTGGCCGACGCCGCCCGCCGCGGGGCCCGCCGGGTGATCATGGGCGTGGGCGGCAGCGCCACGGTGGACGGCGGCGCGGGCCTGGCCGCCGCGCTGGGCGTCCGCCTGCTGGACGCCTCGGGGGAAGAACTGGCCCCCGGCGGCGGGGAACTCCGCCGCCTGGCGCGCATCGACGCCAGCGGGCTCGACCCCGCGGTGCGCGACCTCGAAATATGCGTAGCCTGCGACGTGGACTCGCCGCTCCTGGGCGCAACCGGGGCGGCGCGGGTCTTCGGGCCCCAGAAGGGGGCCACGTCCGAAATGGTGGAGAAGCTGGAGGCCGGCCTGGCCCGCCTGGCCGAGCGCATCGCCCGCGACCTGGACCGCGAGGTCGCCGAACAGCCCGGCGCCGGCGCGGCCGGAGGTCTGGGCGCGGGGCTGGCCGGCTTCCTGGGCGCGAGGCTCGAGCCCGGCGCCGAACTGGTCATGGACGCGGTGGGCTTCGATGCTAGACTGGTGGGCGCCCGGCTGCTGGTGACCGGAGAGGGCCGGCTCGACGGACAGAGCCTGCGCGGCAAGGCCCCCGCGGCCGCGGCCCGGCGCGCCCGGAAACACGGGGTCCCCGCGGCGGCGCTGGCCGGGTCGGTTGAGCTCGGCGCCGCCGAACTGGCCTCCGCCGGGATGGGACGCGCCTGGGAGCTGGTCGAGCTGGCTTCCGCCCGGGAGTGCCTGGCGCGTCCCGCGGAACTCCTCGAGGAGCTGGCCCGCCGGCACGCGGACGAAATGAGGGAGATGGCCGACTCGTGAGACGCATCCGGGTCATAGCTTACATCTGGCTCCGGAAGTTCGTGCGGCTCAACGACACGCCGCAGTCCATCGCCGCCGGCGCCTCCATCGGCATGTTCATCGCCATGCTCCCCATCTACGGCTTCCAGATGATCGTCGCCGCGGCGGTGGCCGCCGTGGCCCGGGTCAACAAGGTCGCCGCGGTGGTCCCGGTGTGGATCACCAACCCCCTTACGATCCCGCCCATTCTCTACCTGCAATACAAGCTCGGCAAGCTGGCGGTGTGGGGCGAGGAAGACCCCGAGATATGGCACAAGATGCAGAGACTGGGCAAGGCCGCCAGCGAGGCCAGCGTCTTGGACCTCAAGGACTCCTCCCGGCAGGTCTTCATCGCCGCGCGCGAGTTGGGCTGGGAGGTGCTCTGGCCGTTGCTGGTCGGCGCCATCATCTCCGGGCTGGTCCTCGGGCTGATCACTTATCCGCTGATGCTCCGCGCGGTGCTCTGGTACCGCCGCCGGCGCGAGGCGCGCCGCTCCCGGCGCCGCGACCGGCTGGCCGCCTACCTGGAGAAGAAGGCCGGCGAGAAGGCCGCCAACGACGACGGCGCGCCGGAGGAGGCCACCCCCCCCGGACCCTGACGACCCGTGGAGGCACCCATGCGCGGGGACCAGTTCTTCAGGCAGATGGCCGGCCGGCCGCCGTTCTCCAAGCTGCATCCCAAGATGGCCGCCTTCTTCAACGACTACCTGGCCGGCGAGAAGGTGGTGCGCTTCGGCGACCGCCACGTTTTCAACACCCACTTCCCGCCGTACCCCAGCCGGGCCTTCGAGAGCTTCAGCGCGCAGTTCGGCACCGCCGGCCAGTCCGGCCCCGGGCGGAGGCTATTCTCGGTGACCTGGGCGGTCACCAACCGCTGCAACTACCGCTGCTGGCACTGCTACAACGCGGGCCGCAGCCAGGAGGACCTGCCCCTGGAGGTCGCTCGCGACCTGGTCGGGCAGCTCCAGGAACTCGGCGCGGTGATGGTCACCCTCACCGGCGGCGAGCCGCTGCTCCGCGCGGACATCGAGGAGATCGCCGGGGCCTTCGACGAGCGCACCTGCCTGGTGCTGGGCACCACCGGCGACGGACTGGGCCCGGAGCGCGCCCGGGAGCTGGCCGGGCGGGGCGTTTTCGCGTTGGGAGTGAGCCTGGACTCCCATGATGAGGCCGAGCACGACCGGCTGCGCGGCCGCCCGGGCGCTTTCAACGTCGCCCTCCGGGCGCTGAAGGACGCCGCCGCCGCGGGCATCTACCCCTACGTCGTCGCGGTGGCCACCCGCGAGTTCCTGGCGCGCGAGCGTTTCATGGCTTTCCTGGCCTTCGCGCGCGACGCCGGCGCACTGGAGGTGCACCTCATCGAGCCCAGCGCCACCGGGCGCCTGGCCGGGCGCAGCGACGTGCTGCTCACCGCCGCCGAGCACGAGATGATGCTCGACTACCAGCGGGAGATAGCCGGGCGCGAGGATCTGCCGGTGCTCTCCAGCTTCACCTACCTGGAGTCGGCGGAGGCCTTCGGCTGCGGCGCGGGACTGACTCACCTCTACATCGACGGGACCGGCGAGGTCTGCCCCTGTAACCTGGTGCCGCTGTCCTTCGGCAACGTGCGCTGCCAGCCGCTGGCCGACATCCTCGGGAGCATGGGCGAGCACTTCCGCCGGCCGCGCTGCGGCTGCGTGGGCAAGCGCCTGGCCACGCGCGTCCCCGAGGGCGCGCTGCCCGCCCCGCCAGAGGTCTCCGCCAAGCTTTGCAGGAAATGTCTGCCGGCCGAGCATGACCTGCCCCGCTTCTTCAAGGTGCGCGCCGAGGCCGTCGGGCGGGTGGGCGCGGCCGAGCTGCGCGCCGCCTACGACCGGGTCGGCGGCGACTACGACGAGTTCTGGGTCGCGAAGGCCGGCAGGCCGGTGGACGAGTTGGTGACCGGGCTGAAGCTGGCCGGCGACGAGAGAATCTTCGAGGCCGGCTGCGGGACGGGCTACGCCACCCGCCAGCTTTCCGAACGCTTGGGGGACTCCGGCAGCGTGCTGGCCGTCGACCTGTCAGAGGGCATGCTGGCCGAGGCCCGCCGGCGCCTGGGTTCAGCCCCCGAGGTGCGCCTGCTGGCCGGCGACGCGCTGGAGGCGCTGGGCGCTGAGGGGCAGTTTGACGTGATCTTCTCCAGCTGGGTGCTGGGCTACATTCCGCTGGTTCCCTTCTTCGCGGCGGCGGCGATGGCGCTGGCCCCCGGCGGCCGGCTGGCCTTCGTGGTCCACCGCGAGAACTCCCCGCGCCGCGAACTGGAAATCTTCGGGGGGCTGGTCGCCGAAGACCCAACGGTGCTCCTCAAACAGGTGGCCTTCGACTTCCCGCGCGGCGCCGAGCATGTCCGCGAGCTGCTCGAAGCCGCCGGCCTGGCGGCCCTCGACCTCCGCGAAGGGGAAGTGGTCTTCGAGTACGAGACCCCCCGCGGAGTGCTGGAGCACCTGCTCAAGTCCGGGGCGGGCACGGCCTTTCACGACGCGCTCGACCCCGCGCGCCGACCGGAGATCGAGCGCCGCTTCCTGGAGAAGCTGCCGGAGAAGAGCGAGGCAGGGCCCTGCCGGGTGGTCCACGACTTCGTGGCTTGTATAGCGCGGAAGGATTCTCCGAGACCAGCCGGAAGGGCGGCGGTTTAGTCGCCGACGAGGAGATCCGTAATGAAACAGGTCTGTATTCTCGCAGCACTGATCCTGCTCTTCTCCGCCGCGCGCGGCGGCGAGGCCAAGCCCGATCCCGCCGTCAGGAAGAACGAAGCCGAGGTCCGGCTGCTGCTGGCTCGGTATCTCGCCGCCCAGCAGGCCCACGCCGCGCTGACCAAGGGCTTCGCGGCCGGCTTCACCGCCGCGACCAGGTCCGTCAAGCTGAGCGCCGAGCAGGTGAAGAAGGTCAAGAAGCTCATCTCCCAACTCGGCGACAACGACTTCGGCACTCGCGAGGACGCGTCGAGAGAGCTGAAGAAGTTCGGCCGGCTGGTGCTGCCTTTTCTCGAAGCGGCCAAGAAGAGCAAGGACCCCGAAGTGGTAACCCGCGCCGCGGCCGTCATCAAGAGCCTGACCTCTCGCAGCAGAAAACCGACGCCCAGGCTCGTGGGCACGGGCAAGCCGCTGCCCTGGTACAAGGTGACCGCCGCCTTCGCGAGCGCGGTCACCAGGAAGACACCCCTGGCCGGTTACCGGTTCGCGCGCCTCTCCAAGGACGCCGCCGGCAAGGCCCTGGGCGCCCGGCGCCACGCGATGGTCGCCGTCCCCGATAAGCCCGGGAAGACGGGCGTGCTGACCTTCGTCGCTCTCGACGACTTGGGCGCCAAGAAGCCCGGTGGAGAGGTCTGGGCCAAGGACACCAAGGGCAAGGTCCCCGCGAAGCTGCCCGCGAGCCTATTCGCGACCGGCTGGAAGCGCGCCGAAGGCTTTGACATCAAGATCACCGGGCAGCCCCGCGAGGCCAACGCCATCGGCAGCTGCCGGGTCTTCGCCCAGGCCAACACCATGTTCTACCGCAACGACTGGCGCGGCAGCGGCACGGTCGGCGTGCTGGAATACGCCTTTCCCTTCACCCTCCTCGGCACCCAGCCGGACGGCAGGGGTCAACCCATACAGCTGATTGACAAGGCCTTCTCGCGGGCGACCTCGCCCAAGAGCAACAAGCACGGCTACTTCTTCGTCGACATGCTGACCATCGGCGGCGTGAGAATCGACTGGGTCAACGACCACGGCCTGTGCGCGATTCCCGCGAAGTACGGCGGCAAGACCAAACGGACCTTCATAGTCAACACCACCGGAACCGTCTTCGGCAAGGACACCGGCGGCAAGCCGGTCTTTGACTACCCCAACAATCCGGCCGCGGCCGGCTGGGTCATCGCCGAGTAGCCGGCGGCTTCTTGTACAGGGTCGGCTCGCCCCAGGTGATCGAGCCGTAGAGCCAGCCCTGAGGGCTCTGACGCAGAACCCGCAGGACCAGGCCGCGCACCCCGCTGACGTCCACGCCAAAACTGCCCGGCCGGTCGCCGAACTGTACCCCGCGCTTCTCTGCCAAGAGCCGCCCGTCGCCCCACACCTGGAAAGTTGTGCGCTCCGCGCTCCGCCGCGCGTCGCTGATGGTCTTCTGGCCCTCGGCGTCGATGCCGAATTTCGTCCGGAAACCGCGGTATTTCCCGCCCAGGTCGTAGACCGCCGCCGACTCGATCCACTGGCCCAGGCCGTGTTTTTGCCCCCTGTGCCCGATGCTCAGCGGCCGGCCCCCGAAGCTGCGGTTTATCGCCAGCGAGCCCTTGGCAGTGTCGATCTGCCGGGGCCAGAGGTCGCCCAGGCGGACGACGTCCGCGTCCGGGGGCTTCTTGAACCGGGGATAGACGCGCGGCTTCACTTTAGCGCGCCAGGGCTTCAGGCCGCGCCAGCGGTTGGCGCGCGCCAGGCCCCAGTCTTCATCAAAAAAACCGACGTCGAGCATGGTCTCGAAGCCGGCGCTCTTGTCATCGAAGACGCAGAAGTCGAACCAGTCGCGGTTGTCCAGGGGCATCCAGTCGAACCAGTTGCCGAAGCGGTGGGTCATCTGCCACATGCCCCTCCAGGTGTTGGCCGCCTGGATGAGAACCAGTCTGTCAGGACTGAGCGGGTTGGGGTAGCAGAGCTTGAGGCCCAGGTCCTTTCCCTTGTACTCGCGCTTGCCCACCACCACCTTGCCGCCGCCAATGCGCACCGGCAGCCCGACCATTACCCTCGCAGTAATACTGTTGGCCTCCGGCCCGCCGAAGAGCAGCAAGTTCTTGGCGGCGATGTCCTTCGCCGTGACGGCATGATCATCCTTGACCGGCGGCCAGGTTTGAAAACGCCGCTTCCACTGCCGGCGCCAGCGCTCAGCCTCCTCGCGCACCACCCGGCGCTCGAACTCGTCCTTGGCGGTCGTGCCGATCACCACCAGGAAGGGGGCGCGGAAGGCGTCGTGGATGGGGCCCTCCAGGCCCTTGCGCTTGGCCGGGGGGAACTTCGGCGCGTCGACTCTCGGCAGCGGCGGCCCGACCAGACCCCACTTCGCCCCTTTCAGTGCGGCGCGGGCCAGCGCGACGGTCCTTGATCCCCGCAGCGAGAGCGTGATCGTCTGGCCGCCGATGGTCAGGGTCAGCGGCCCGGCCCCGCCCACCTTCAGGCCCGCCAGCTTCAGCTCGAAGCGCTCGATGTTCTCGCACTTTGTCACTTCGATGCGCGTGGGCGAAGCCACCCGCACGTCGATCTCGGCCATCTTCATGCGGTCGGCGATGCGGGATATCTCCACCCAGTAGGCGGACCCGTGGCGGTAGCTGCCGGTCTTGAACCTGACCCGCGCGGGATTCGCCGGCCGGCGGAACTTGAGCATCCAGTTGAACTGCTCCCCGAGCGAGGCGCCCCAGCCGTGGCCGCCGGACCCGAAGCGGTAGCGCACGTTCTTGTACCCCAGCTGCTTCAGCCGTCCGGCCATGCTCTTGGAGTGCCCCACCGGGTTGATGGAGTCGCCCGAGCCGTGGTCCATGGCGATGGGCACGTGCAGGAAGTTCTCGGCGTAAGTGACCGGCGCGGTCTTCCAGCGCAGGAACATGCGCGCCGCGTCCAGCGGGGTCTTGAGCCGCACGCGATCTGGGCCCCAGGCCTTTTCCCAGGCGGTGAAGTCGGCGTTGCCGGCCTTGGGGCAGGAGGCGGCGAAGCGGTCCGGGTAGCGGCCCGGCAGGTGAAAGCTCCCGGTGCCGCCCATCGACCAGCCGATGACGTAGACGCGCGCGTCGTCCACCGGGTAGTCGGCGACCGTCGCGTCGATGACCGCCAGGCTGTCGTCCTCGGCTATCCATAAGTAATCGCAGCTGCCCCGCCCGTGGGGCGCGACCACGATGGCCCCGTCAAGCTCCGGGGCGGCGTGGCCCTGGAAGGGCCGGTACCAGTCGCCCCAACCGTGATGATGAAGGTGCAGCACCAGAGGATATTTCCGTTTGGGGTTATACTTGGGCGGCAGGGTCAGGGAGTAGGGCTGGCAGGAGTCGTCGTTGGCCGCGTAGTAGCCGCGCAGGGAGTTGCCGCGTTCGGAGGCGAAGGGGTCGCGCCCGGCGAGCAGCGCCGCCAGCGCGGCGCCCAGGTCCTTGAGCTTGTAGGCGGCCCAGGTGGTGCTGGTCAGGTAGTCGAGCCGGACCCGCAGGGTGGCCAGCGCGCGGCGCTTCTTGCCGGGCTTTGCGGCGCGGATCAGCCGGTCCAGCCGCGCGGCGAAGCGGCCCTCGGCCGTGCCCGCGTCGAGGTCCTTGATGCTGGCATAGGGCTCGACCAGCGGCAGGTAGGCCCTTTTTTGCGGCGCCTCCAGCAGCTTCTCGAAGCGCGCGCGGAGCGGCATGGATGCGGGCGGCGCCACTGGCGCGGCGGCCCCTCCCGCGGGCACCGGGAAGACCTTGGCGGCCAGGTCGTCGCGGATCTCCGGGAACTCAATCTCGACCCAACCCTTATTCACCTTCGCCCAGGCCGCGCTGATTGGCACTCCCTCTATCGTGTCGTAGAAGACGACGCGCAGGCGCTGGCCCTTCTTCGGCGCGGGGAGCTTGAGGCTCACCCGGGCTGAAGTCACCGTCGCCGACCGCGCATAGCGCCGGGTGACCGCCGCGCCCCGGGAGTCGGTGGCGGTGACGATGCTCCGCCCGGCGGCGGCCCACAGCAGCGCGCGTCCCTTCCCGGCCAGCGCGCGGACCGCAGGCGATGGAACGCCGCGGTTGACGCTGACCGTGCACTCGACGGGCTGGTACCCGCGGAGGTCCTCGCCCTTCATGAAGCGCGAGATTCCCGTGAAGTGAAAGTAGAGGTCGCGGGGGTGGACGTAGCGCTCCCACCACCAGGTCAGGCCCGTGCCCGCGCCGCCGGCGAAGGGCACGGCCCACAGGCCGTCGTGGACGTGCAGCCCGGCGGGGTCGGCGCCGAAGTAGTCGGGCCTCACGCCGATGCCGAACTCGCCGATTATGCGCGGCTTCTTGAAGCGAGCCAGCTCTTTGATGCGCCGGGGCAGGACGTCGATCACGTCGGGCAGGTAGGAGTGCGCCTGGGCGAAGTCGAAGCTCTTCATCGCATACGCGTTGTTCGGGGTCCACTGCGGCGTGAAGCGATAGGAAGTAGTGATCATGTGCCCGTGGACGTCTGTCTCCCGCAAATAATCGCCCATCTGGCGGTGCCAGTCGGCCACCGCCTTCTCCTCGTAGCCCTTGGAGGTCTCCACTTCGTTCCAGAGCTCCCAGGCCCAGACGTGGTCGCTCCAGCCGTAGCGGGCCACGGCGTAGCGCAGGCGCTTCTTGAACGCCGCGTGCGCACGCGCGTCGGTGAAGAACTCCTTGGGGTCCGCGAGCCAGCCGCCGTTTTTCGCGTGGTAGGGGTTCTGTTCCCAGGCCCAGTTGTGGTCGCCGAAGGACAGAAAGCAGAGCATGAGATAGACACCGTTCTTCTCGGCGAGTTCCAGGATTCGGTCAACCCGCGCCGCCGCGCCCTGGTTGTAGCGACCTGGACCCTCGTAGGACCGGTTCTCGGGCTTGCTGGTCCACTCCAGCGTCGTGCCCGCCATATAATGGATAAGCCACAGCCGCCCGCAGTTGCCCCCGGCTGCGCCGAGCTTCTTCAGCCACTCGCCGTAAATCCGCGAGCCGGACTCCTCCGGCCAGCCCAGGTTCTCGCCCACCGGGAAGAAGAACTCGCCGTTTCTGAACCGGAACCAGCGCCCGCCGGGATCGGCCTCCACCGGACCGCGCGGCTTGCGCGCGGCCTTCCCGGCGGTGAACTTCCCCGTCCAGGCGACGCGCCGCGCGTCCTTCTTGGTGACCAGTATCTCTACCCTGTGGACCCCGGGCTCGCGGGGGTTGTAGCGCAGGCACCAGCCGGCCGGGCCGGTGGGCCTGAAACGTTCCCACTCGACGGAGCGTGACCGGTCCTCGGAGGGTCTTCTTTCGTAATAGAGCTTGCCCTCCTGGCGCCAGAAGCAGGGGGTTGTGATCTCGCGTCCGCCCGGCAGGGTGACCCGCGCGTCCACGGCGATCTCGTCGGGGTCGTAGGGGTTGGCGATCGCCCCGATGCCCAGCTTCTTTGGCGGAAAGAAGGCCTCGAACTTGGATGCGCACCTGGCGCGCTCCGGGAAAACCACCGTGCTCCTGGCCGGCGGCACGGGCTTCGGCGGCGGCGCGGCCTTCTTCATCGGAGGAGGCGGGACCTCGCGCAGGGCCAGCCAGCAGACGACCGGCAGCACGGCCAGGGTGGCCAGGACCGCCGCGGCGATCAGCGCGCCGCGGCGCGGGCGGGATTGGCTATCGGGCATATCTTAATGGTACCGCCGAGGGAAGCCGTCAGTCACCGCCCGGCCCCGGTCGCGAAAAGCCGTTCGGCGGCGCGCTGCGAGCATCGCTGGTACTTGGCATAGGCCGCCGCGGCCTTCTTGTGCGTTGACCGGGGCGACTCGCCCGCCGCCCAGCTGCGGATTATCGCGTCCAGGGTATAGGCCTCCGGGGCCATGAAGCCGGTGGTGGTGATCAGCGGCTTGCAGCCGGCGGCCGCCAGCGGCCCGGAGAAGTAGCCGCGGCTCTTGCAGGCCAGGACGGCGGCGCACTCCGGACCGGCTTTTCCACTTCGTTTGGGAAAGGAGCCCAGCTTGAGGTCCATCAGGCCGTTGTGGCCGGCGAAGGCGATCATGTCCGCCGCGCCCCCGGCGGCCAGCTTCTTCTTACCCACAACTATCTCCACCGCGCCCCGTCCCGCCGCGGCCGAGAAGAAGTCCTCCAGCGCCGCGCGCATTCGCGCGCCGTCGTAGGCCTCGGCAACCAGATAGACGGTCTTCCCTCCGAAGCTGCCCCGGAAGACGACGCGCTCCAGGACAGCGGCGTTGTCTGACTTGGCTACGCCGCCCAGCTTCTTCCAGTGCTTGGAGCGCGAGAGGAAGGTCCGCACCCCGTAGAGCGCGCCCCAGTAGAGGTTGGTGTCGGGGTCCTGGCCGTTGCCCAGCGAGGACCCCACCTTGACGATGCCCTGGTTCTTGTTGTCGCAGAGCGGCACGAAGACGTGGACCACGCGGTAGGCGCGGGGCTTCCTGGCGGCCGGCGCGGGTTTGGGAGCGGGTTGGACCGCGGGGGGCCGCGCGCCGCGAACCTTCCCGGACCTGGCGGGTTGTTTAGGGTCGTGCCGGCCGTCGCGGAAGTCCTCCCCCGGCGACCACAGCACGTAGATCACCAACGCCAGAAGAGCCAGGACCGCGAGGGCCGCGAAGGTGCGCCACGGCGGGCGCTTGAGCTTCTGCCAGAAGCTCACTCTTTCCCTTCCCGCTTGCCCAGGTGTTTCGAGATAAAGGCGTCCAGGCCCCCGAGGTAATCCTCGCCGCTCTCGGCCCAGCCGTTGTTGTGGCTGCCCCGGATTTTCAGGAACTCCTTGGGCTCCGGGGCGGCCTCGAAAACCTGCTTCCCCAGCGCGTAAGGCACGGTCGCGTCTTCGGGGGAGTGGATCACCAGGACCGGGCACTTGATCTCTTTCACGTACTCGGCGGTGGCGTAGTCGAAGCTGGCCAGCAGCCTGACCGGCAGCCAGGGGTAGTGCGCGGCGCCCACGTCGGGGATCGACGCGAAAGTCGCCTCCAGGATCAGCGCGCGCGGGCCGCGCTCTTTCGCCAGGTGCGCGGCCACCGCCCCGCCCAGCGAGCGCCCGAAGACGACTATCCGCTCGGGCGGGACACTCTTCTCCTCAACGAGATAATCCCAGGCGGCCTGGGCGTCGAGGTAGGTGCCTTCCTCGGTGGGCGAGCCCGCGCTCCGGCCGTAGCCGCGATAGTCGAAGATGAGCACGTCCAGGCCCAGCCCGTGAAAGGCCCCGATGCTCCCTATGCGGTCGGAGATGTTCCCGGCGTTCCCGTGGCAGAAGACCAGCGCGCCGCGCGAGGCGCCCTCCGCCGGCACCCACCAGCCGTGGAGCCTGACCCCGTCGGCGGCGACCAGCTCGACGTCTTCGAAGGCCAGGCGCGCCGCGCCGGGGTCTGTTGCCAGCTGCCGGTCCGGAACGTAGAGCATCCCCGACTGGCGAAAGTACAGGAAGACCACCAGCACGAAGTACGCTCCGCTGAAGATCGACAGGCACAGGACCGCGGCGTGCCAGAGGCGCTTCCAGACGCTGGGCGGCGGCGTGATCCAGGGCGCGGGACCGGTCATGGTGGAGCAGTATACCCGCCCGCCGCGCGCGGGCAACGGGAAAGGGGAGGGCGCCTACTTCTTCACCTTTCGCGCGGGCAGGTACTTGGAGATAAAAGCTTCCACTTTGCGGGCGCACCGGCCGCCGCTCTTGAACCAGTCCACGCTGTGGTTGCCGGTGATTTTCAGGAACTCCTTGGGCTCCGGCGCGACCGCGAACACCTTCCGGCCCTGGGCGTAGGGCACGGTCCGGTCGTCGGGAGAGTGCATCACCAGCACCGGGCACTCGGCTTTCTTGACGTATTTCACGGTAGCGTGGCTGACCCGCAGGCAAAGCCACACGACCACCCGCGGGAAGCTCTCGTCGGCCATGTCGGTTACCGACGTAAAAGTCGACTCCAGGACCAAAGCCGCGGGCCTGCGGCTCATGGCCAGGTGCGCGGCCACCGATCCGCCCAGCGAGCGGCCCCAGATGACTATCCGTTCGGGCGGTATCTTGCGCGTCTTTGTCAGGTAGTCCCAAGCGGCCGCGGCGTCGAGGTAAAGACCCCGCTCGGTTATCCGCCCCTCGCTCCGGCCGTAGCCGCGGTAGTCGAAGAGCAGCGTGTCCAGCCGCAATTCGCGCATTACATGTAGGATTTTCAAGCGATGCGAAATGTTCCCGCCGTTCCCGTGGCAGAAGAGGACCGCGCCGCGCGACTTTCCCGGCGCCGGCACCCACCAGGCGTCGAGCTTCACGCCGTCGGCGGCCCGCAGCGTGACCGGCTCCCAGGCCATGCCTGCGTCGGCGGGACTGGCGACGTGCTCTTTCGTGGGGTGGTAGACGAAAGTGCGCGCGATGCAGGCGTTGGCGGTCAGGCCGATGAGCAGCACGGCCGAGGCGCGCAATAACACGCTCGACCTCACCGCCCGGCTCGCTTCAGGTACTTCCCCGTCCAGGGGCAGTTGGCGACGCACATGCCGCATATTTGTCTGTCGATGTCGCGGCCCTCGCATATCTTACGGAGAACCGAGAAATGTGAATCGTGCCTATTCACCATTCACCCGCCGGTCTTTCCCTCTGTGTCTCGGTGCCTCTGTGGTTCATATCCGCCTCCGGGCTACTTCTTCCGGCCGGCCTTGATCTCGGGCACGTCGGGCGGCTCGGGGAGATCGGGAGTCGGGGGCCTCTTCCGCGGGGGCTTCCTCTTCGGAGGTCTCTTCTTTGGAGGCTTCTTCCTCTTCGGGCGCGGCAGGATCGAGCGGTCCTTGGAGGCCGTCCCCGGCGGGGGCGCGGCGGACAACTTGG
Organism: uncultured bacterium; assembly: GCA_965370045.1. Lineage (GTDB taxonomy): Bacteria > Planctomycetota > SZUA-567 > JAKLDR01 > JAKLDR01 > CAZONU01. Next base: position 32,484 of record CBDUSI010000013.1, read on the forward strand.
GGATGACCCTCTCGGCCTCGGCGGCGGCGCGGCGCGCGCGCTTCAACAACGCGACCTTGTCAAAGGGCGGTATCTTCTCCAGCCTGTAATGCGCTTCTCGCCGGTCGTGGATATTCCCCGGCCAGAGGACCTCGGCGAAGAAGTCCGGCCCGGCGTACTCGTAAAACTTGCGCTTGAGGCGCAGCGCGGCGGTCACCGGCCGGTAGCCGTCCTTGCGAAGCTCCACGCGGTAGGTCCCGTGGTGCCTGAAGCCGAGCTTCACCGGGGTTTCCCCGACCGCCTGGCCGTTGACCATCACCCGGGCGCCGGACGGCTCGCTGGTTATCGACAGCGTGCGCGTCACGCAGCCGGAGGCGACGGCCGTCAACGTGACAACACAAAAGAGCAGTCGGCGGCGCCATTGCGGATTGCGGATTGCGGATTGCGGAAGGTCCGGCAACATAGTGACTTTCCTCACCGCATCCATCAGCCATCAGCCATTCCGGACGTCAGTCCAGGCTGAGTTCCTCGATGGACATGCGCCCGGTGTCGACCACCGCCACCGAGGTCTTGCCGTAGAGCCACCCGCCGGCCTCGCCGGGATTGAGCACCAGCGGCTTCTCGTCGCGCTTGACCTGGGCCACGTGGGTGTGGCCCACCACCACCAGGTCGACGCCCGCCTTGTGCTCATCGGTGACCTGGTCGAGGGAGTGAGCCAGCAGGATCTTGCGCTCGCCGACCTTGATCACCCGCGGCCCGTCGACGATGTCCAGGAGGTCGGCCAGGCCCTTCCTCTCGCCGTCGTTGTTGCCGTAGACCGCGTAGACCGGGAGCTTGGCGGCCTTGAGCGCCTTGGCGGCGAAGGGCGCGATCACGTCGCCGGCGTGGATGATGATCTCGCAGCCACGCATCTTGAAGGTGGCCAGGGCCTTCTTGATCTTGGGGATGTTATCGTGAGTGTCAGCGATGATGCCGATCTTCATGTGATGCTTTCCCCGCAGAGAAACCGGTAACCGGGCTCGATTCTACGCCCGGGGCCGCTCGCGGTCAAGCGACGGGCGCGCCGGACTTTCTATTTCACCACCAAGACACCAAACGCACAAAGAAGAGCTCAGGCCGCGGACCGGTTCACCGGTATCGCGGAAGGCTTCCGCCGCGTGCCGGCTCTCATGCCGTTCTTGGTGCCTTGGTGCCTTGGTGGTTAATAGCCACGCTGGCTACCGGACTCCGGGCGCTCCAGCCCGCCCAGGCCGAAGCGCGCCGCCAGGCGGTAGAGCGACACGTACAGCGCGGGGACCACCACCAGGGTCAGCACCGTGGCGAAGGCCAGGCCGAAGATCACCGCGATGGCCATGGAGCTCCACCACTCGCTGGACTGGCTGCGGGTTATCAGCTCCACCTTCCGGAAGTCGAAGGAGACCCCGGTGGCCATGGGCACCAGGCCGAGTATCGTGGTCGCCGCGGTCAGGAGCACCGGGCGCAGCCGGGTCTGGCCGGCCTGGACGGCGGCGGCCACCAGGTCCATCCCGCGCTTCTGCAGCCGCCGGGTGTAGTCCAGGAGCACGATGGCGTTGTTGACCACCACCCCGGCCAGGCTGATCACCCCGATGCCGGTCATTATCATCCCGAAGGGCATGGCGCAGACCAGGAGCCCCATCAGCACGCCGATCAGCGACAGGACCACCGTGGTCATGATGATCAGCGGCATCTGGAAGGAGTTGAACTGGGCCACCAGGATCATGGTGATGAGCAGCAGCGCGATCGCGAAGGCCTTGAGCAGGAAGCGCCCGGTCTTCTCGCGCTCCTGCTTCTCGCCGGCGTAGGCGATGCGGCAGCCGGCGGCGGCCTCCTTCTCGTCGAGGACGTCGGCCAGTCGGCGTTCCACCTCGGCGAGCACGTCCCCGCTCTGGTAGCCCTCGTCGGCGTCGCCGGTGAGGGTCACGACTCTCTTGCGGTCCACGCGGCTGATGGTCCCGAAGCCGCCGGCGTACTCGAAGTCGCCCAGCTCCCTGAGGGCCACCGACTTGCCCTCGCCGCTGGGCAGGCGCAGGGAAAACAGCGACTCGACGCCGGTGCGCCGCTCCAGCGGCAGGCGCACGGTGATATCGTACTCGTCGTTGAAGCGCCGGTAGCTGCCCACCCCCCGGCCGAATACCGCGGTCTTCAGGAACTGGCCAACGGTCGCGCTGGAGACCCCGCTGAGCGCCGCCTTGCGCCGGTCGGTGATGAAGACCAGCTCGGGGCGGGCGGCCTCCAGGTCGCTGCGCAAGTTCACCAGCCCGGGCACGTCCGCGATGCGCCGCCGGGCGCGCTCGCTGATCTCGCCGAGCTTCTTGAAGTCCTCGCCGATGATCCGCACGCTGACCGCCGCGCCGGTGGGCGGGCCCTCCTTCTCCTTCTCGAGCTTGACCTCCGCGCCGGCCAGGCCGGCGAGGTTCTCGCGGATTTCCACCAGGGCCTGGGCCGAGGGGGTCTCGCGCTTCTCGTAGTCATGGAAGATCAGGGTGAGGTTGGCGGTGTGCGGCCCGGCCGAGCCGCCCCCGAAGATGAGGTTGCCCCCCCCGCTGGAGCCCACGTTGGTTACTACATGCTTGAGGTGCTTCCGGCTCTTCTCCACGCGGCGCTCGACCTCGCGGGCCATGCGGTCGGTCTCTTCCAGGCTGGTGCCCTGCGGGAAGCGGATGTTGATCATCGCGCGGTCCGGGTCGATGCTCGGGAAGAAGACCCTCCCCCGGCCCAGCCGGGCGTAGACCAGCCCCACGGCCAGCAGCAGCAGCACCGCCAGGCTGATGGTGGTCACCCGGTGGGCGATGGCCAGTTCCAGCACCCGGCGGTAGCCACGGGTGAAGGGGTGGTCGTCACGGGCATGGCGCAGCCGACCTGCGCCGGTCGCCGAGCAGATCACCGGGCTGATCACCAGGGACACGAACAGCGAGCTGGCCAGGGTGATGACCACGGTGATGGGCAGGTACTTCATGAACTCGCCCATCATGCCCTCCCAGAAGACCAGGGGGCTGAAAGCCGCCACGGTGGTGGCCGTGCTGGTGGCCACCGGCCAGGCCACCTCGCGGGTGCCGGCCAGCGCGGCCTCCACGCGGGGCAGGCCCGCCTGGCGGTGGCGGTAGATGTTCTCGACGATGACGATGGCGTTGTCCACCAGCATGCCCAGGGAGAGCACCAGGCTGAAGAGCACGATCATGTTCAGGGTGTAGCCCAGCGCGCTGATGACCGCGAAGCTGATCATCATGCTCAGGGGGATGGCCAGGGCCACGATGGCGCTGGTCCGCCAGCCCATGAACAGGAAGAGCACGACCAGCACCAGTATCAGCCCGGATAAGATGTTATTCTCGAGGTCCGCGACCATGTCGCGCACGTAGTCGGCGATGTCCACGGTGATTTCCAGCTTGACCCCCGCGGGCACCCGCTTGCGCGCCGCGGCCAGCACCGCGCGGACCCCGTCGGAGGTGGCGATGATGTTTGCCCCGGTGCGCTTGCGCACCGCCACGGTCAGGCTGGGCGCGCCGTCCAGCCGCGAGTAGCTGACCCGGTCCTTGTAGGTGGGCACCACCCGGGCCACGTCGGTCAGATAAATGAGCGACCCGTCGCGCTCGGCCACCGGCCAGCGATTGATCTCCGCGGGGTCGCGGACCTCCATGGGCACGCGCACGTTGAAGCGCATCCCCCGGGTGGCCAGCGCCCCGGCGGAGACGTTCACGTTCTCGGAGGGGATCACGGCCAGCAGCTCGGCCACGCTCAGGTCGTAGGCGATCAGGCGGTCGGGGTCGACCTCCAGGCGGATCTCCGGCTCCAGCGCGCCGGAGACGTCGGCGCCCAGCACCCCGGGCAGCGCCTCAATGGCGTCCTTCAACTGCTCGGCGACCGCCTTGAGGCGCAGCGGCGAGAGCGGCCCGGAGACGCTGACCATGATGATCGGGAACTCGGAGATGTTGATCTCGTTGACGGTGGGCTCCTCGGCATCGAAAGGCAACTCGCCCTTGGCCAACTCCACGCGGTCGCGCACGTGCTGCAGGGCGTCGTCGATGTCCACGTCGGGCTGGAACTCGACCACCACGGTGGAGAGGCCCTCGGCGCTCGACGAGCGCATCTCCTTGAGGCCCTTGAGGCCGGCCAGCTCCTTTTCGATCTTCATGGTCACCAGGGTTTCCATGTCCTGGGGGCTGACCCCCTCGTAGGCGGTGGTGACCAGCACGATGGGGATGGGCACGTCCGGGGCGGCCTCGCGGGGCAGCGTGACGTAGCTGTAAAGCCCGGCGGCGACGATGAGCACCACCAGCACGGCCACGGTGGCCTTGTTGCGGACGGCGACGTCAGTAACGATCATTCCGCGGCGGCCCCCGGGGTCTTCTCCTGCGTCTCAATGTGCACCGGCTGGCCGGAGCCAACGAAGGCCTGGCCTTTGACGATCAGCTGCTCCCCGGGCTTCAGGCCCTCCAGTATCCGCACGTACTGGACCTTCTTGCGGGTCTTACGGGTCTTGCGAGACTTGATCACCGAGGTGTCCAGGCGCACTTCCCGGCGGACGGCCTTGCCGCTCTCCACCACGTAGACCGCGTGGCCGCGCTCCAGGGGGATTACCGCATCGAGCGGCACCATGACCGCGTCTTTAAGCACCCGGCGGGTGAGGCGCACGGTGACGATGCGCCCGCCGCGCAAGAGCCGTTTCGGGTTGTCCACAGTAACCTCCGCGCGCGCCGCGCGGGTGGCCCGGTCGGCCAGCAGGCTGAGGTAACTGACCTTCCCGTGGAAGACGCGCTTCTTGCCCTCCAGTTCGCAAAGGACATCGGCGGGGGTGCCCACCTTGATGTACTGGGCGTCGCGCTCGGGGATCATCACCGCGGCCTTGACCCGGCTTGAGTCCACGATGCGCGCCACCGGATTCCCCGCCGTCACGTACTCGCCCTTCTCGACGATGAAGTCATCGAGCACCCCGGCGATCGGCGCGGTGATTCGCGCGCGCTTGAGCCGTGCTTCGGCGGCGGCCAGCGCCGCGGCGCTGGCGTCGCGCGCGGCGCGGGCGGTCTCCAGTTCCTCGCCGCGGGCCGCGCCGGCCTTCTGGAGCTTCTCGGTGCGCAGAAAGGCCAGCTCGGCCAGCTTCGCCCGGGCGCGGGCACCGTCGCGCTGGGCCTCCAGCAGATCGCTGTTGAGCACGATGAGCAGCTGCCCGGCGCGGCAGGCCGCGCCTTCCTTGACGGCCAGCTTCTCGACGCGGCCGGCGACCTCCGCGGAGACGGTCACGGTGCGCTGAGGCTCTATCACCGCGGGCAGTTCGGCGACGTCCGGCAGCTCGGGCAGCGCCCGGACGGTCTCGACGATCACGTTGGCGACGCGCGGCCCGGGCGGCGCGGGCTTCTCGCGGCCGTACTTGTAGTAGTGGGTCACCCACAGGCCCAGCGCGGCGACGATGACGACCCCGCCGACGATGAGTAACGCGGGTATCAGCTTCTTGTCCATGATTGCCTTCCCTGATGCCGGACACACCTAACTGACTGACCGGTCAGTCATATAAGAATATAGCGCCTCCCGGCACCTGAAACAAGGGCAGATTTGGGGAGCGGTGAATGGCCCCGGCCGGGGCTCACTACTCGCCGAACAGCTTGCTCTTCTCCTTGGCGCCGTGCTTGATGAGCAGCTTGACTATGTCCGCCCGCTTCTTCCCGCGGGCGGCCTCGATCACCGTTTGGCCGTCCGCCATCTCGGCGTTGACGTCCGCGCCCTTGGCTATCAGCAGCTCGGCGGCGGCCTTGTGCCCTCGCCAGGCGGCCACATGCAGCGGTGTGATGCGTTTGTCGGTCCTGGCGTTCACGTCGACGCCCTTGGCCAGCAGCGCCTTGATCAGCCCGACGCTGCCGGCCCTGGCGGCCGAGTGCAGCGGCGTCAGCCCCTCCTTGGTGGCGGCGCCGGCCTTGGCCCCCTTCTTCAGCAGAAAGAGCCCGACGTCCTCGTGCCTCCCGGCGGCGGTTATCAGCGGGGTCCAGCCCCTCTTGTCGGCCGCCTCCAGGCGGGCGCCGGCCGCCAGGAGAAGCTCGACCGCCTCCATCTGCCCGTCGTACGCGGCCCAGTAGAGGGGCGTCTCGCCGCCGGCGGACCCAGCCTCCAGGGCGGCCCCGGCCTTCAGCAGATAGGCGACCACCTCTCCGAAGCCCCGGCCGGCCGCCGCGTGCAGGGAGGTGCTGCGGTCCCGCGTCCTGGCGTCGACGGGCAGGCCGTTCTCCTTGAGCAGCTTGACCACTTCGAGGTGCCCTGCGTAAGCCGCCCAGTGCATGGCCGTGGTGCCCACGGAGTTCCGGGCCTTGAGGTCCGCCCCGCGGGCCAGCAGCAGCTCGACGATCTCCTTGTTGCCGCGCATCGCCGCGGTCAGGAGCGGGGTGTCGCCGCTTGCGGGCCGGGCGTCGACTTCGGCGCCCTTGTCCAGGAGCAGCCGGACGTTCCGGGCGTTGTCCTCGTTAATCGCGAAGGTGAGCGGCGTGGCCTTCGCCGTGGTCCGGGCGTCCACCTTCGCGCCCTTCCCGAGGAGCAGCTTTATCATCTCTCCGCTTCCGTCGACGGCGGCCATGTGCAGGGGGACCCGGCCTTGCGCCGTCGGGGCTCCGACCTTCGCGCCCTTCTCGATGAGCAGCCGGGCGACGCCCAGACGGCCGTTGATGGCTGCGAAGTGCAGGGGAGCATAACTTCCCCCCCTGGTCCGGGCCTCGAGATTCGCGCCCTTCTCAATGAGCAGCCGGGCGATCTCGCGGCGCCCGAGCATCGCCGCCAAGTGCAGCGCGGTGGTGCCAGCCCAGTTCTTGACGTCGGTCTTCTCTCCCCCGGCGAGCAGCTTCTTCAGCGCCTCCGCGTCCCCGGCGAGCACGGCGGCGTGCAGCGGCACGGTCCTGGCCGCCGGCAGCGAGTCCTTGACGGCCAGCTCGACCTCCAGGACGCGCTCGCCGCGGCGGATTTCGAGCTTGAGCTTCTTCCCCTCCGCCTCGTAGATCATCTGGCCAAGTCCGGTCATGGAGTGTTTGCCGGCGAGTTTGCCGGCCATCTTCAGGAGCAGGTCCCCGGGCCGCAGGCCGGCGGCCGCTCCCGGGCTGCCGGCCTCGACCTCGTCGATCACGGTTCTGCCCCCGCGGCGGGACATGCTCAGGCCGATCAGGAAGCCGCGGTCCGGCCGGAAGCTGCGTTTACGCTTGCGAAAGTATATCCGCCGTCCCGGGAAGTCCAGGGTTACCACGTAACGCCTCAGGAACCCCAACCCCAGGACGTCTCGATCCGCGGCCCCCACCACCGCCTCGGTCTGCGCGCAGTTCCCCAGGACCAGCAGCGCGGTCCTCCCGGCCATGGGGCGCGCCTCTCCGGTGACGGTGGCCACCCGGTTCTCCTTGCGCCGGCCCGGCGGGACGGCCGACTTGAACATGGCCGGGGAGAGCAGCCCGCTCCCGGCGAACCCGGTGTCCAGCATGAAGCCGGCGGCGCCGGCCCCGGTGTTGGCCAGCACGTAGGCGCAGTTATCTTCCCTCTTAACCTTCATCCTCAGGGGCGTTCCCCAGGACTTGCGGCTCCGCGTCCCCGCCCGGACTATCTGGAACTTCTTCCCCTCGAAGTCCAGCCGCAGGATGTGATTCTTCAGGAAGGTCATCCCCACTATTCCACGGATATCCCGTCCCGAGGCCTCGCGCATCGACTTGAGGTCAAAGCACGCCGCCAGACTGCCCTTGCAGACCTCCAGGCCGCCCATCGAGGCGGCGGGAGCTTCGTAGAACGTGGCCTTCATCTCGGCCATCAAGGCCGAAACCGTTTCCCGGCGCCGGGACCTGCCCAGCGCCCCCCGTAGCGAGATGTCAAAGGCATTGAAGCTTGCCCCGGTGTCGAGCATGAAGGTGTACGTCTTCTTCCCGATCTTGACGGGCACCAGCAGCGGCTCGTCGGGCCCGAGCATGGGGAACTCGGCGAGGATATCGGCCTTGTCGATGTCCGGCGGCGGCTTCTTCTCCGGCTCGGCGGCGCGGAGGGGCAGAGAGAGCGCGCACAGCGCCGCGGCCAGCAAGACATATGTTCTTCGCATACGGCCCTCCTTCGGGACGCTCATTATTATGGAAAGCCGGGGCCGCCAGCAAACGCCGCTAGCCGGCGTTCTCCACCAGCGCACGGAGGCCCTCTTCCAATGTGGCTTGCGGCGCGTAGCCCAGGACCTCCTTGGCGCGGGATATGTCCGAAACCGAGTGCCTGATGTCCCCGGCGCGCTCGGCGGCGAACTCGGGGCTCACTTCGCGTCCGAAGATGCCTCCCAACGTGGTGAGCAGTTCCAGCAGGCTGGTGCGCTGGCCCGTGCCTATGTTGAAGACCTCGCCCCTGCCCGCGTCTTCCGAGCGCATGGCCAGGAGGTTGGCCCGGACTACGTCTTTCACGTAAACAAAGTCGCGGGTCTGCTCCCCGTCGCCGAAGATAGTAGGCGTGCCGTTGGCCCTCAGCACGTCGACGAACTTGGAGATCACCCCGGAGTACATGCTGCCCGGGTCCTGCCGCGGGCCGAAGACGTTAAAATAGCGCAGCGCGACCGTTTCCACGTTATACAGCTCGGCAAAGACGCGCAGGTAATGCTCGCCGGCGAGCTTGCCCAGCGCGTAGGGCGAGACCGTCTCGGGCAGCATGGCTTCATGTTTGGGAAGCTCCGGGTCGTTGCCGTAGACCGCCGCGCTACTGGCCAGCAATACCCGCTTCACTCCTGCGTCCCGCGCGGCCAGCAGGACGTTCAGCGTCCCGGTGACGTTGATCTCGTTGCACTCCAGGGGCTCGTCGACACTTTGGGGGACCGAGACCATGGCCGCCTCGTGAAAGACTCCGGCGACGTCCTTCATCGCCCCGGCCAGCGCCTCGCGGTCGCGGATGTCGGCCTCCACGAGCTCGACGTCCAGGCCGTCGAGGTTCTTCTCGTAGCCCGACGAGAGATTATCGAGGATCCGGACTCCGTGGCCGTCTTTCAACAGCTCTTCGGCGATGTGCGAGCCGATGAATCCCGCGCCGCCGGTGATCAGGTACTTCACTGCATTCCTTTCAAGACCACCGAAACACAATTGGAACCGCAGATAAACGCGGATAAACGCCGCCGATCTTCCGCGGCAACGTCTGCTGGTGAAATCCCGTGCTTCCCGCCGCGCTCAGACCTCCGTAGCCCCTCGTGCCTTGGTAGTTGACAATCCGCGCCATCTGCGTGCATCTGCGGTTTCCTCTTCCGTGGTTATGTATATTTCTCAACGACCTTCTCCATCGCGTCCATCTTCTCTTCCATGTCCGCGACCATCTTGAACTGGGTGCGGGCCCGGTCCAGGTTGTGGCCCTCGCGGTGGATGCGGAAGTAGACGTCGCCGGCCAGGTGGTCGGCCAGGAAGCGTGAGCCGCACTCGAAGGTCAGCAGCTTGGCCGAGAAGGCCATGACCCCGATTTCCGCGGGCGTCAGGAACTCGCGCGCCGAAGACAGGTATCCACGAGCAAGCCGCTCGAACATGTCCAGGCTCATCGACACCCTGGAGAGGTCGCGCTCGTCCTCCGCGGCGGTCGAAGCCCCAATCCGTATGGAGTCGCCGAAGTCGTAGGCGGTCAGCCCGGGCATGGCCGTGTCCAGGTCGATGACGCATACCGCCTGGCCGGTGCCGGGGTCGAGCATCACGTTGTTGAACTTGGTGTCGTTGTGGGTGACCCGCTCGGGCAGCTCGCCGCGCTCGAGCATGTCCACCAGCCGCGCGCAGTCCGCCTCGCGCTCCAGGACGAAGTCAGTTTCTCTCTTCACGTCCGCGGCGCGGTTCTCCGCGTCGCCCGCCAGCGCCGCCTTGAAGGTCTCGAAGCGCTTGCGGGTGTGGTGGAAGTCCGGGATGGTCTCGACCAGCCGCCCGCCGGGCAGGTCGGCCAGCGCTTTCTGAAAATCGCCAAAGGCCCGCGAGGCGTTCTCCACGTGGTCCAGGTTTTCGACGACTTCGTACGTCCGCGCGTCCTCAATGAACAGATAGGTCCGCCACGCGCCACCGTCGGCATCGCGGGCGAAGCTGGCCCCCTCTCGCGAGGGAACCAGGGTGAGCGCCCCGCGGCGCGGGTCGCCGCCGGCCGCCTCGACCTTCCCGGCCAGGTGCCGGGTGATGCGCTCGATGTTGCTCATCAGCCCGCGGACGTCGCGGAAGATGGTCTCGTTGATCCGCTGGTGGATGAAGCGCCGCTCGCCGTCCGCGGTCCTGAAGCGTCCCGCGTAGGTCTCGTTGATGTGCCCGTTGCCGTAGGGCTCGGCACTCAGGAACTCGCCGTCGATGGCGAACAGCCCGGCGGCCGCGGCCAGGTCGCGTTTCGGTTTATCGCTCATCCCGCCCCCCAGAGGTCCCGTGGATAGACGCCGCGCTCTACCAGCCCGGCGATCGCCGACTTCACCGCGGGCACGTCCTCGCGGTAGGTGACCCCGAACCAGCGCTCGGCGGTGGGCGCCACCCGCACCCGGGCGCGGCCGGAACGCAGCACCGCGCCGACCACCTCGGGCACGAAGAACTCCGCCTTGGGGTTGCGCTCGTTCTCGGCCAGGAAGGTCGGGAAGTGCGCGGCCAGCTCGTCCAGGAAGTTCGGCGGGAAGCCCCACATGTTCATGGAGACGGTCGCCTCGCGGGGCAGCTCGGTCCAGTTCTCCCCGTCCTCGGTGTATTTGACGGCCTCGCCGAACTTCTCGATGTGGACACGCTCGTGGATCTCCCGCAGCCAGCCGTCGCCATCCACCTCGCAGACCCCGCGGGCCACGTGGCCGTGGTCGGAGAGCGTGTTCCAGAGCGTGAAGCCGACCAGGACGTACTCGCCCTCGGCGCCGGCGGCGAGTTGCGCGGCCAGCAGCCCGAAGCCCTCCGCCCCGTAGAAGTCGTCGGCGTTGATCACGCCAAAGGGCCGGTCGACGGCGGTGCGCGCGGCCAGCACCGCGTGGCCGGTGCCCCAGGGCTTGACCCGGTCCTCGGGCACGCTGAAGCCCTCGGGCAGGTCGGTCATATCCTGGAAGAGGTACTCGGTCTCGACGCGCCTCTCGATGTTGCGGCCGATCTTCTCGCGGAAGGCCTCCTCGATGCCCCGGCGGACCACGAAGATGACCTTCTCGAAGCCGGCGCGCAGCGCGTCGTAAATGGAGTAGTCGATGATGATCTCGCCGCAGGGGCCCACCGGGTCGATCTGCTTGAGGCCCCCGTAGCGCGAGCCTATGCCCGCGGCCATCACCACCAGCGCCGGTCCCGGCAAGAGTTCCCCTCCTCTGAGATTCGGATGAAGCTTACCGGCCGCCGAGGGCTTTTTCAAGCGGGGGCGGGGGGACGCAAACTAGGGCCGCGGCTTCTTCGCCTTGGGCGGCGTCCACCAACCGTTGTTGCAGAAGCTGCAGGAGGTCTTCTTCCCCCCGTAGGCCCCGCATCTGCCGGTGGTGTTGCAGGCATCGCAGGGCGCCCTGACGCCCATCAGCATCCGGGGAGCGTTGCCGCAGATATGGCACTTGCCGCTGCCCTGGCACGTTGAGCACTTCTTCCCATTGCAGAAGCCGCACCTCACGCTTTTCGGCCAAGCCAGCCGCGCGCCGCAGCCCGGACACTCCGCGACGATTCCCCCGGCGAGCACCCTCTTGCAGTGCGAGCAGGAGCAGATCGCGCGCCGGGTGTCGCCTTTCGCCGTGAAGCTGCCGGTGAAAGCCACGCTCACCAGCGCGGCAAGCTTCCCGGGCGGCTTCTTGACGGGCGGGACGGCCTCGTCCGGCGGCGAGAAGCGCGGCGCGCGACGGGCTGGCGCGACGGCCGCGGATTTGGGCTTCGACCGCCGGCCTCCGCAGCCGGCGATGGCCATCGCGGCGGCCATGCCGATGTAGAACCCGAGCGTGCGGCTGGAGCGTTTCTTCTCGGTGGGCTTCTCGTCGGTCATTTGGCGCCCTTCACTTTCTGCTTCTCAGCCTCGGCCAGTTCCTTGGCGAAGCGGCGGCGAGCAAACTCCAGTGCCGCCGCAGCCACTCGCTCAACAGGCCCGTTCCTGGCGGGCACAAAGAGCTCCAGTTCGTCAATCACGCTCTTTGCATCCGTCAGCCTTTCAACCGATGGCACTGTAATCGTTAGCTCTTCATCACTGGCCGCCGAGTCGCTGATCGCCATCAGTACGCGAAGAACTTCGGCATCTGAGTGATTCTCAAGCACTTTGAAGAGCAACCTCGGCTGATCTTCAGCGGCGGGGTAGATAATCGAGATTTCCTCCGGGTTCTCGTAGCGGTCGGCAAGGGCGCCACCCCCCTCTGACAGCCGGACGCGGGGATTCTCCAATAGCAGCTCCATTGCCGGTTCACTGCCGCGACAAGCGGCGTCCGCGCATACCAACATCCATGGGGTCGCCATGCCTACGTCAAAGGGGCAACCGCTGGGATCTACATCGCACATCCTGATGGCTGGGCCGTCCTTCCGCACCTTGTAAATGGCATACCTGAGCTTCAGCGGCGTCCAGGCGAACCAGGCGCCGACCAGCAGGAACGCGACGGCGCCCATGCCGATGTAGAACCCGAGCATGCCCTTGCGCTTCTTCCCGGTGGGCTTCTCGTCGGTCACGGGATTCTCCTCCAGGTACAGCATAGCTTCCCCCCCGCCGGGGTCAAGGATTACCTCAGTTGCCGGTTGTCAGTTTTCAGTCTGGAGTCTGGCGGCAGGAGGCAGGAGGCATTTCGGAATCGCTGCGCGGGCGCCCTCTTCATTCCGCAGTCCGCAATCCCAAATCCGCAATCAAGTCACCCCGTTGGGGTTAAGGGGGGGGGGTGAGTATGATGTTCTTGGAATTCGCAGCCGTGAGCCAGGGCGCTCGTAGGGCCTGGGGGCTGCGGGGTGGGGATTGCAGCGGGTTACTTGAGGGGCAGCGAGTCATCCAGCGAGTCAATACGAAGCAGCCTGTCGTCCCTGTCGAAGATCAGGTTGACGATGAAGTTCGATGGGTCGACCTCCATGTCCAGGTAAAAACGACGAGTTCGTGGTCTTGAACCGGTCTCGTGGTCGATTGGAATAAGTTCGGCGGGCACCAGTATGGCACGTACCTCCTCCAGGCTCATGCCCTTGCGGAGGTGGGTCTCCACCACCATGCGCAGGCCGCGGTACTGCTTGTCCGGGTCGTCGCTGCTCATGTGGTGCTTGGCGTAGGCCAGGTGGAAGACCTTCCAGTTGGCGCCGGCCAGGGCCAGGAGCAGAATCACAATCGGGACGGCCACCAGCCAGAGGACCATGCGCTTGGAGCGCTTGGCAGGTGCTGGGGAAGGGGCGGGGGAGGTCATTGCTGGGTTTCTTTCGGTGCTTGCCCCACAAATCGCTTCGTCTTGCGCCTGGGCGGATTCATGGTTGCCTTCATCTTCGCAAGCGTCGTGGTCGCAAGGCGGCGGACTTCCTTGTTGGCGACCCCGCAGGCCTTCACCAGCGCCCCCTCGCGCCATGTATCCTCGTCCATGTCGCTGACGGGTTCGATGCCCAGGAAGCGGACCACCGCAAGCCGGGTTTCAAGGGGCAGGCTGTTGTCGGCCGGAGCCAACGTCAATACCGCACGGCCACGCGGGCAATAGCCCATTAGCTCAATGGCCATGAGCTTGTCCGGTGCCAGCCATCGCGGTCTGCGAATGTGTTCGTAGAGCACTTCGACTGCCGCGGACTCTCCGCCCAACCGGTTGAGCAGGGGCGCGTAGTTCTTGTCCGGCATCGACCTAAGCACCATCCGCACCCTCCACACCGGCACCACGACCTTCCAGCAGAGCAGGGCGCCTGTGAGGAGCAAAGCGAGCGCAATCCCCCAGTAGATGCAAATGCGCTTGGAGCGGGGCTTCTTCTCGGTCGGCTGCGCGTCGGTCACGGGATACTCCTTCCAATACAGCATACCGCTGTTGGGGCCCGGGGTCAAGAGATTCAGTCAGGAGGCAGGAGTCAGGAGGAGCCGTTATCCCGCTCGTCGGAGGCAGATTCTCAGCGTTTCCCATTTCGTGTATATGTCTGTATATCAGCCTGTTACGTTCTATTGCGCCGACCGAGAGAATATTATATCCGAATTTAGCTTGACAGTCTGGTGTATTCGCGTTATAATACTTGTAGTGCTGAGTGGTTCCCGAAGGGAGCCCGAAGCGCTGCAGCGGGGTTCGTCGAAACCACGCCAGGAGGGCGGAACCCCGATGGTTTGCCAGGGAGGGCAAAAGAGGTCGTTTGAGAGAGTTGACATGCCTGAAGCGGTTGAGGACGGAGTTCGGCGGGTACTGCGGCAGGTGGCCTGCCTGCGCCTTCAGGGCGTCCACTGGGCGGGGGCCGCCGAGCAGATCGACGGCCTGTCCGCCGACGAGCTTATGGACATCTGCTGGGAGCACGAAGAACTCTGGGAGAAGACCTGCGCCCGCGCCGAGCGCGACATGGTGCGCCGTCTGGCCGGCCGGGCGCTGACTATTCTTGAAGAGGTCATGACGGGCGACGATACGTCCCTGGCCACCCGCGCCTCGGAAGCAGTGCTGCTCCATCAACGCCACCTCGACCGCATGAACGGGGACTTCTCACCACAGAGGACACAGAGTACACAGAGGGAAGAGCAAGAGACCGGGCTTGGGCCGCGGACAGATGCCGCCGATTGGCGGGTGACCATCACCGCGGAAGACTCGGGTAGTTCTCCGTGCTCCTCTGTGTCCTCTGTGTCCTCTGTGTCCTCTGTGGTAAACAGCCCTGATGAGATAAGAGAAATAGCCCTGCGGGCCATGCGCCGGCTGGACGAGCTGCTGCCCGAGAAACCGTCCACCGCGCTGCGCGCCGCCGAGGGGATACTGCGGCATTACAGATACTGGCATTGGTCAAACGCAATTCTTTCCCGTCGTGACAGGTCGAAGCAGGAGAAGAAGCCCAAGGGCCCCGACTGGAAGGCGATCCTGCCCTGGCAGCAGGAAGACGCGCCGCCACCGCCCGACAGAATTTCGATCCATGAGAACAGCAAGAGCATTGGCCGGGAGGGGCCGTCCGAGCGGATAGTGGCCTTTGACCGGCCGGGAGTCTCCAGCGAGTCCTGGGAGAAGACCGGCGCGGAGGCCGACGAGTACATTCGCGAGCTCGTTCAGGGCGAGAAGCCCGGCGTCGAGTTCATGTGGTACGGGCACTGGCTTACGACGCACCTGGAGCGCATCGCCGGCCGCGACAACATCCCCTGGCCGCCGCCCGAGGAGATGATCTCGGGGCGCTGGTACGCCGTCTATGACGAAGAGCTGCGCGATCTGAGAGTGAAGCCGCTGCCGGACACCTGGCAAACCGGCGATCCCGAACCACCGGACGGCTGGGGCCCCAACTCGCGGGCAAGCCCCAACTGATTAGCCGCGGATGGACGCAGATAGCAAGGAGACGAGTGTTCAGTGTGCAGATTTCAGTGTTCAGGAGTCCAGAAAACTGAAAACAGAGAACTGAAAACTGAAATATAAGCTTAGTCGCGATCCTTGCGATATTCGCTGGAGCCCTGCTTGAGGGTGCGGCGCTCATTGGCGGTGAGCGAAGGCATCCCCTCGCGGCTGACTTTCTCGAGGATGCGGTCGACCTCGGCCCTGAGCTTCTCGCGCTTCTCGGTTTCGGCGGCCAGCTTCCGGAGTTGCCGGCGGGTGCGCAGGCGCCCGAAGAACCCGGCATTCTCCGGCCTGCCGTAGCCTTCTACTGATTCGCGGGACCAGTCCTCCCTGATGCCCAGCGCGGCCGCGTAGGGGTTGCGCGAGGCCGGGTTGTACACGTAGCCGGCCTGGCGCACCATGCGCAGCTCCTGCTCGGCGGAGAAGATGATGAAGCCGCCCATGATCGCTATCATTACTGTGTCGGAAACCAGCCCGGCCACGACCAGCAGGCCGGCCAGCACCTGTCCCACGCGCACCGCCACCCTGGTGGCGGCGACGTCGCCGAGCTTGCAGGCCAACAGCGCCCGGAACACCCGCCCGCCGTCCAGCGGGAACATCGGTATCAGGTTGAAGAAGAGAATGACCACGGCCACGATCCACCAGGTGATGAGGGCCTCCGCCAGCCAGCTCTGGGAGCGCGACAGGAAGAGCACCGGCGCGGTGGCGACGACCAGCAGGGCGTGGGCCGCCGGGCCGGCCAGGGCGACTTTCAGCTCGACCTTCGGCGAGGACATGCCCCCGGAGATCTGGCACTCGCCGCCCAGCGGCCAGAGCATGATCCCCTTGATGGTCAGCCCGCAGCGCCGCGCGGCGAAGGCGTGCCCCAACTCGTGCCAGAGAATCAGGCTGAAGAGGGAGACGCTCATGACGCCGGTGACCGCGAGACCCACCGGCCCGCTTGCCATCAGCCCCTCCAGCAGCCAGAAGCCGATCAGGAGTATCAGCAGCAGGTGTATCTTGATGTCCATGCCGCGAATGCGGCCGATTCGCGGCGTCCAGTTTATTCCGCCCGCGGAGTACATGGCGCTCATTATAACCGAAGCTGGGGGCCCGCGCTATTCCCGCCGGCGGAAGAACTGGCTCACCGCATTGTCGCAGCTGGGTCGCGCAGCGCCCGACGCAGCTCTCTGGTCAGGTAGCGGTCCGCGTTGCCCATACTTCCCCCTACCCGGCGCGTCCCTCCACTAGGCTAACGCTCGGCCCGTGGGGCCCCTTCCCCGAAAACTCCTGAATCCGTGGGGCGGCCGGAGAGCTTGACAGGGCCAGGGGTCGGAATACAACGCACTGCTAATTAAGTGGTTATGTCGTCGCCAGTCGAACCTCTCCGGCCCCTGAGGTGCGAATGTGCGGCGCAGCGGTTGCTTCGCTCGGCGCTCGGGGATATGCTGGGGGCCGGCCCCATCGACTGAAGGAGAAGGCTATGAGACGAAGCACCGGAGCCCTTCTTGTGATCCTGCTTGCAGCCGGATGCAAGGGCCCGCAGGAGTCAACGTCGCTTCCTGGCGGCCCGCAGCTTCCCAGCGTTTCGGGCCTGGCCACCGGGAAGTCGGCCGGGCCGGAGGTCATCCGTGGATCGGGCGAAGCAGTGCCGCGCATGGACGTGTCGGTCGACCCCGCGGGGAAAATCAGCGTCGAAGGCCTGGGCACTCTGCGCGGCTGGCGCGGGGTTGATATGCCGATAGATCGCTGGCCTTCCTCGAAACCGGTTGCCGCGGCGGTGGATAAACTGGTTGTCAAGGTGAGCGCCCTCACGGATGGGAGCGGAGGGGTCCGCATCAAGCTCGGCAAGCGAACGCTGAAAGGCGCAAAGCAACTGGCCGGACTTCTCACTGCGTTGCCGAAGGAGAAGCGTCCCGTCTCGGTGGCCATTGACGCCGCGTCCGGGGTGCCCTTCGGCCCCGTGGCCCGGGTTGTGGCGGCAGTCATGGAAGCGGGCTTCCAGCCCGAGTTCAGGCCGCCGCGGGGGCCGCGCTCGAAGTGGGCCGATAACGCCTTCCGGAGGCGCCTGGCCGTCGAGGCCGCCAAGCGCGTCGGGCCGGACGGCCTCTCGAAGCTCGGCGTGCGCATCCGCGCCGACAAGCGCGCGCCTTGGGGCGCCGTGCAGGAAGTCCTCATGGGCTGCATGAACGCCAAGGTCTGGCGCTTTTCTTTCGGAGCGCTGCGCGGCGGCCGGGAAGTGGTCCTTGGCCGGGTGGGCAGGAAACGGGTAAGGGCAGTTGCCATCGCACGTGAGACTATCGACTACACGGTGAAGAAGAAGCGCGATGTCTTCAAGAACCCCCGGGTCACCAATCCGCTGGTGGTCCACGAGAAGGTCCCGGTCAGAGACCACCTTGAAACCGAGAGCGATATGGACCTCAGGACGGCCCGCGGCTCGGAGGACGCCATCAGCGACATTCCCCTGGGCGGAACCGGAGTGGTCCGCCCTCCTGCCCCCGCCGACGCCAGGGTCTATGGCTACCAACGCACCGGCGGCTGGCGCAAGAAGACCGTGGCCCGGTTCGGCGGCTCGCCGGCCACTGAGAAGGCGGTGGAGGAGGCGCTCCGCTGGCTGGCCCGCCACCAGGAGGCCGCCGGGCACTGGTCGGCCAAGAAGTGGGGCGGCGCGGCGGGGAACGACGAGGCCGTCACCAGCCTGGCGACGCTGGCCCTGCTGAGCGCGGGCTACACCGAGAAGAGCGGCAAGTACCGCGACAACGTCCGCCGGGCGTTGTCTTGGATGGCCAAGCAGCAGAAAGCCGACGGCCGCATCGGCACCGACGACCTGACCCACGCGCTGTGCACCCAGACGCTGGCCGAGGCCTACGGCATGACCAAGAACCCCGTGATAGGCAGAGCCGCACAGAAAGCCATCGACCGCGCGCTCAAGGCCCAGAAGCCCCGCTCCGGCTGGCCCAAAGCCAAGCCCGACCTGGCCACCACCGCGCAGTACGCCCTGGCCCTGAAAAGCGCGCGCGTCGCCGGGCTGAAGGTGAACGTCGCCGGCTTCCAGGGGGCGATGGCCTTCTTGAACAAGATCACCGACAAGCAGGGCCACTGCCGGAACCTGCCGGGAGGCGCCAAGGCCGCGCCGCCGATGACCGCCCGGGGCATGCTCTCGAAGATGTTCATGGGCGTACCCAGTACTGACAAGGCCGTGGCCGGCGGCGCGAAGCACCTGCTGACCGCCCTGCCCTCCTGGGGCAAGAAGGGCGCGGGCGTCGACTTCAACTACTGGCACTGGGGAACGCTGGCTGCCTTCCGGACCGGCAGGCAGCCCTGGAAGAAGTGGAACGAGGCGCTCAAGAAAGCCTTGCTGCTCAACCAGCGCAAGGGCGGGGTCACGGACGGCTCGGTCAAAGATGTTGCCGGCTCCTGGGGCCCCCCGGCCGGCCCCAAGAGCAAGAAGCTCGGCCGGGCCGGCGCCACGGCATTGGGCGCGCTGTGCCTGGAGACCTACTACCGCTACCTGCCGATGTACACCAAGTAGCCGAGGGGAACAAACATGGAAGCCATGAAGGCCATCTTCGAGCGCCGCAGCATCCGGGTCTTCGAGCAGAAGCCGATAGCCGAGAAGGACCTTCGCGAGATCGTCCGCGCCGGGACCTTCGCGGCCTCCGGGGGCAATCGCCAGAAGTGGCGCTTCGTCGGCGTCCTCGACGCGGAGAAGACCGCCGCGACCACCGCGACCCTGGGGTGGCTCAACGGCTGGGAGCCGGGCGAGGGTCAGGGGCCGGCGGCGCACGCGGTGATCCTGGCGCCGGCCGACGCTTCGACGAGCATTCTGTCAGACTGCGCCGCCGCCGCGCAGAACATGCTGCTGGCGGCTCACGACATGGGCATCGGCTCCTGCTGGTTCGGATCGGTGAAACGTGAAAGGCTCGCCGAGGTGCTGGGCATCCCTTCCGAGTGGCAGATATTCGCTGTTATCGCGTTAGGCTACCCCGGCGAGGAAGCCGGCGTCGTCGAGGGCCAGGACGTCAAGGTGAAGCGCGACGGGTCCGGCAAGGTGCTGGTCCCCAAGAAGCCGCTGGAGTCGGTCACCTCCTGGGACGCTTTCGGGTGACCGGTCGCAGGCAGCGGGGTTTTTTCTCAGAAGGTACCCCTGACCCGCTTCGACGGGAAGGAACCTCGAACATGAACGTGAAATTCATCGCCGCCAGCCTGCTGCTCTGCGCCGCCACCTGGATCGGAGGGCCCGCCAGGGGACTCGCCGGGCAGCCCGTCGAAGTCCCGGCCGAAAGACCCAAAGTCCCGCCCGCCGGACACCACTGGAAGCAGTGCAAGATGGTCAACCAGTGGTGGAAGGAGGGCACCTGCGCCGGCAACGTCGGCGACTGGTACGACAACCGCGACGGCGGGCACTCCCCGCTGCGCATTGCCAAGTACTTCCCGCAAATGAAGAAAATCTCCAGTGCCGGGAAAGGCAGGCGCGGTCACTGGGGTCTGGCGCGCAGGCTGTATCCCAATGTGACCATCGGCAACTCCTCCACCTCGGCGCAGCCCCTGCGGGGCGGCAGCAACCCGCGACACTGTTACGTTTCCGGTCGGGGCGTTTCTTTCCTGTATCAGCAGTATCGGGGCAATAACCTCTTCGTCTATCCCGAGCATCGCGACTACGATCCCGGCCACAACCAGCGCCAGGGGTTCGGGGACCTCTACCCCACCAACACCCCGTACCTGATAATCTCGCAGGGCTCCTCGGGCTCGGACCTGGCCTTCCTGCGAGCCATGGCTCACACCCTGGCCTCCTTCCGCGTGGACGTCAAGAAGAAGCTGATCGACGAGAAGCTGCTGATGCCCACCCTCCAGCAGATCTTCCGGACCAGCAACAAGATGGTCGCGAAGCCCGAGGACTACCTGACCGGCAAGGCCCACCCCACCGTCTTCAGCGGCCGGCGCATCGACGAGATCAAGATGATCACCGCCGCGCACGACATGAAGATCGAGACAATCCCGCCCATGATCCAGCTGGAGGTGGTCAGCGAGAGCTTCTCCGCCGGCGGCCGGGGCGTAAGGTCCGAGAAGCTGGCCGACACGCCCGCGGTCATCGCCCGGGTGCACCGCACGCCGGATTACCGGAAGAAGATCGTGGTCAGCGCCAAGAAGAGCTTCGACATGAACAAGAAGCCCCTCAAGTACCACTGGGCGGTGCTGCACGGCGACGAGAAGAAGATCGAGATCAAGACCCGGGAGGGCGGCGCGGTCGCGGAGATAACCGTGCCCTACCACGACCGCCGGCCGGTGGTCCCCGGCTCGAAGATGGAAGGCACCAGAGTGGACATTGGTGTGTTCGTGCATAACGGCACCTCTTACTCCGCGCCCGGCTTCGTGACCGTCTTCTACCTGGATACCGAGGCCCGCACCTACGACGAGAAGGGACGCCTGCTGGACATCTACCGGGCCGCCGGGGACACCACCATCGGCCGGCCCGGCAGCTACCCGTCGCAGCTGATCAGCGACAGGTACGACATCCGCGACTGGCCGGCGCTGTTCGCGCTGCTCAAGAAGGACGCGCAGGGCTTCGCGGCGGCGCTCCTCAGGAAGCAGCTGAAGCCCGATGCGCTGGCGGTCATCGCCAAGGCCGCCGACGTCTTCAAGCCGGAGGACATGAAGAAGCTCGCGTCCAAGGACAAGGCCATACGCAAGGAACAGCGGACGATCCGCGACCGGCTGGGCAAGGCGCTGACCGCCAAGGACCCGGCGCTGAAGGCCTCCGCGAAGGACCTGGCCGAAAGCGCGCTTAACGCGATCAGGAGCGACCATAATCTCTACTTCGCGAACGCCAAGGAAATTGACGCTCTGGCCGCGGCCTGCGCCGACCAGAAGGCCAAGGCCGCCTTCCTGGCCGCCAAGGCCAAGATCGCGGCCATCGGCATCTTCAAGGGCGGCAAGCTCGCGTCGATCTTCCCCGGCCACAAGGGACTGACCAAGTACGAGGCCTACCAGGTGAAGCTCCTCAACCTGACGATAATGAAGAACCTGCTCTACTCGAAGTTCCTGACGTTCTCCGGTTCGAAGAACTACGTGGACCACCGCGTGGGCCGGCCGAGCCCCTGGCGCGACGTGTACCGCTGCGACGCCTCGGGCCGGATAGTCGGCTGGACGCGCTACGACGACGGGGCGCCCGGCAAGTACGTCGTCAAAGAGCGCCACTAGCAGGCCGTTGAAAAATGGGGCGTCGTGACGACAGGCGCTCCCGAGCGATGC